>CAZAYV010000006.1:0-47369 GCA_964489465.1 uncultured Dactylococcopsis sp.
ATAGGGTTTCCACAGGTCAATGCTCACTTCTTCAATTTGATTCAATATCTCAGACTCCAATCCCAGCAAATATTCTGCTATTACTTCTTGATTCCTCTTTTCTAAAAAAGCAATGGGTTTTCTTTTGTCTAAATCAACTAAAACGGCGGCATAATTTTTCCCTCCCTTTAAATGAGTAATTTCATCAATTCCCAGCTTTTTTAAGCCTTTTGGCTTTTCCTCCAAAACCTCTGCTTCTACTTCTTTTAATAAGGTTTCAATTTCGGCGGGAGTCATGCGGTTTCTTTTTCCCGTATTCAGGATATCTGTTTCTAAAACTTCTTTAACTACTTTCTCTGCCAAGCGTTTGGTATAGGTTCTTCTCTTTTTGACAAAGCTTAGTTCCTCGGAAAAGACTTTTTGGCAATTTCGACATCTGAATTGACGACGGTTTACTTGAAGGAAAATCTCAAAATCACTCCAAGGTAAATCTCGAACTCGATACCAATGAAATTGATGGACTTGATCAGTCCTTTTTTGGCAATGTGGGCAAGTTGCTATTCCCGACTGATTCTCTAAGACAATCAGGAGTTCATGGTCATCAATAAAATGGTAATTAATTGCCTTAAATCCTTCAAATTTTACGATTTTAGTAATAAAATGTAGCAGTGAGTTAGAAGGCATTTTATTAAAGATGCATTTTTCTGGGACAGGGGTTAGATATTTACTATCATCAACTATTGCCTAAAGTCAAGAGTAAATAGGAGTTTTGTTCAAAATTAAAGTAAAAGCTCGCTTGAATTTTATCCTCTGATTTTTATTAAACTGTCATAGCCATTCTAGAAGAGCCAGATTATTTTATTAATTCTACCGAACTAAGTATACTAAATCAACGCGTAACATACCCATTCAAGAATTACTTAAGTGTGAAAGTTGGGGCAGTTTTTTGAGAAACTCCTTTGGGAACTGTGACGTCATTAAACGGCAGCTAATCCTCCCTGACGGAACAAACGCCCAATAATTTCTTCAATCGGTGGATCGCTAACTTTTAAATCAATCACATCTAATTGCGTTAAAAGTTTTGCTGTGGTTTGGGTTAAATCCTCCCGACGGATAATGAAACGCGCTTCTCGCCCTTCCATTCCTTCGAGTTCGCCATATTGCGCTAACTTTTCTTCCGGTAAAGGCTCAGAAAACTCGACGACCACTTCTCGATACGGTGCAAACTTTTCCACTAATTCCTCTAAACCGCCATCATAAAAGAGGCATCCTTGGTGCATCAACATGACACGCTCACATAACGCTGTAATATCAGCCATGTAGTGACTCGTCAGAATGATGGTGGCTTGCTGACGTTGATTATATTCCCGCAAAAAGTCCCTTACAGCAGCTTGGGCATTAATATCTAACCCTAACGTCGGTTCATCGAGGAATAACACTTGTGGATGATGGAGTAAGGCAGCAAGTAACTCAGCTTTCATCCGTTCTCCCAGGGATAATTTCCGCATCGGTTTACTGAGTTTCCCTTCTAAGTCCAACATCTCACTGAACTCGCCAACGCGCTGGCGAAAGTCAGCATCGGAAATTTGATAAACCGCTGCATTAATCTTTAAAGAGTCAATTGCGGGTAAATCCCAAAGTAACTGTTGCTTTTGCCCCATGACCAAACTCATTTGCTTGAGAAAAGCGTGCTGACGCCGAAACGGTTGATAACCAGCGACTCGCACCCGCCCTTGCGAGGGATGAATTAATCCAGTCAACATTTTCAAGGTTGTTGTTTTCCCCGCGCCATTTGCCCCCAAAAAACCAACAATTTCTCCGGGTTCAACATAAAAGGTGACATCTTTGACCGCATTGACATAGCGATAATTCCGCTTAAAAAAGTGATTCCATGCCCCTTTCCAGCCGGGTTCTTTAATCGCAACGGGATAGACTTTACTCAGATGTTCAACAACGATGACTGACATTAATTTATGATTTGTGATTTGCTATTTCCTTTCCTTGTTGCGCCATCTCCCCTTCTGCTTTTTTCATGGGAACGGGGTCATAACCGCCCGGATGAAAGGGATGACAGCGCAAAATTCGTTTCACGGCTAACCAACTGCCTTGAATAATGCCAAATCGCTCCACTGCTTCAATTGCATATTGAGAACAGGTCGGTTGGAAGCGACAACTGGGGGGAAAGAGGGGCGAAATCAAAGCCCGATAAACGTGAATGATGGCAATAAGCGCTCTTTTGAGCATACACAGTTTTCTCTACAGAACCTTACTCTTAAGGTATAACAGGAAACAGTGATCAGTGACCAGTTACCAATGACTAATGACCAATGACTAATGACTAATGACTAATGACTAATCATTTAAAAAATCCCACCATTGTCAGCGTGTAACTGCTTCAGGTGTTCTAAGCGACGGGTAAAGTAGCGATGATCAAGACGACTGTATTCAAAACACATGGCACGGTTGAGATTAATCCCCCAAGCCCAAATAAAGGCAGCCACGGTAAGGGCTTGTAAACAGTCCATTTCCAACTGACTCAAAGCAGTAATGGTTTGATATCCTTGCAGGAAAGCTTTGCGGATTTTGGGACCACATCCGGCTTGTAGTGAGACTTGACGGAACTTGGCAATATCAAAGGCGCGCCAACTATAGCCACATTGATCAAAGTCGAAGAGAGTTAATTGATGATTGTCGGTAAAGTGCGTATTGCCGCTATGGGGATCGCCCCAGCAGACTGTCCAAAAGGGTGGAGTTTGAGGTAAATTGTGCAGTTGTTCTTTTGTGCGTTGCGCGATCGCGCACAAGGTTTCCCAATCCCAAGGGCGTTTTTCAAAAAAAGGAATAATGATTGCCAAGGAATCGTCAATCATCAATTCTGGGGTCAAGGACGAGCGTTGGCTGCCGGGAGAAAAGTGGTAACTGACTCGATGCAGTTTCGCAACGGTTTCGCCTAAGCGATGGCTTTGAGTGCAGTCAAAATCGCCAATGGGAACCGATCCTTGGGCATATTCAAACAGAGTCCCATAACGTTCCCCTTCTGGGGCAGTGATTTCTAAGCAGAGTTCTCCCGTGTTGGTGGGAATTGGAGATGCCACGGGCAGCCCATGGTGTCGTAAAAACCTGAGGAATTCCAGTTCAAATTGAATATCGGAGCGCGATCGCCAATGATGATGAGAGATCCGAAAAATGTATCGTGCGCTAACTGTTTCAATATGATAAATATCACTCAAACCATGATACCAAAATTGACAGGCTTTCACTTCATCAATGTCATAGTGTGACATCAGAGCCGTTGCCACGGTATGCAGTGCGATGGTCGAGTACGTGACAGAACAGTTGAGAGCACTTACAGATTTAGTTTTGATCGGAGGTTGGCTACGCAAGGCACGATCACGCTCATAATTATCAATTGTCATCTAAAATTGTCACCGACACGGCTGCGTTAAGTTGTATGGGAGACTACAAAAACGCTCATGACTAAACCCTACCAACAAATTCCAATTCAAGAGTGCGGTGAAGCTCTGGTCATGATTCCCGCCTCTGAGTTTGCCTTTGTTACACCTCATCCTTACCAAAAGTTAGGTGCACCCTATGGCAAGGTTTCTCCTTATTGGGTCCGTCAGGGCGTATTGAAAGCACTAGAGCATGCTCAAAACCAGCTCCAAAAAGAATACTCGGCTTGGCAGATTCAAATTTTTGATGCCTACCGACCCTTAGCGGTGCAACAGTTTATGGTTGAGTATACCTTTGATATGCTGCGTCAACAATCCTCTCAGCTATCCGATCAAGAAATTGTGCAACAAGTGGCAAAATTCTGGGCGCAACCCAGCCATAATCCGAAAACACCGCCACCGCATAGTACCGGCGCTGCCGTTGATATTACTTTGGTTAACGAAAAGGGAGAAACCATTGATTTTGGGGGTGAAATTGATGAAATTTCTGAGCGATCTTTCCCTGATTTTTATCAAAATCGTACCACCCCCTCTGCACAACTCTATCAACAACGACGAGAACTCCTCAAACAGATCATGGTCACGGCTGGATTTCGCCAACATCCCGAAGAATGGTGGCATTTTTCCCTTGGCGATCAGATGTGGGCTTGGCTAAAGCGTGAAGAATTGTCTCAAATTGAAGTAATTGCTTATTACGGCAGAATTGAATAATTTTGATTAAGGATTCATCGGTACGGTTAAGCTAAAATGGCTGAATGATCGCGAAATTGATCAAGGGGTTGACTCTCTTGCCGTTGGTATTGGCGACCGCGTTCTGTATTAATAAATCTCTCCCAATTATGTTGCCGATTATCTATTCTGACCAGTTTCTCAAACACCGAACCGGACGTTTACATCCAGAGCGACCCGAGCGTCTAGAAGCAATTGTTGAAGCACTCCGCACGACGTTTAAAGAGAACGAGCTAGACTGGCAATACCCCACCCCGCATCAGGAACGAGATATTCAGTCTTGGGTGGAGAAACTCCATAGTCCTGACTATGTGGAAGAAGTGGCGCAACTTGCCAAACAGGGCGGCGGCAGACTTGATATGGATACAGGCGTTTCTGCAGATAGTTACGAGATTGCTCTGTTGGCAGTGAGTGCTTGGTTTGATGGGGTGGATCAAGTGTTGACTAACCATCAACCGGCATTGGTATTGGCGCGTCCGCCGGGACATCATGCAGAAAAGCAACGGGGAATGGGGTTTTGCTTGTTTTCTAATTGCGCGATCGCTGCCCATTATGCTCTAACCAAACCACAAGTGAATCGGGTGGCAATTCTTGATTGGGATGTTCATCATGGTAATGGGACTCAGTCCTTGGTGGAAAATTCGCCCGAGATTATTTATTGTTCCCTGCATCAGTCTCCTTGCTATCCAGGAACGGGTCAACCGGAAGAGCGAGGGGCTCATAACAATGTGCTTAATCTCCCGATGTCACCCGGAAGTACTTGGAATGAGTATCAACCTGTCATTGAGAAAAAGGTGATGCCATTTTTACGTGAGTTTAATCCGGATTTGCTGTTAGTCAGCGCTGGTTATGATGCCAATGCCGCGGATCCGTTGGCAGAAATTGCACTTGCCCCCGATAACTATCGTCAGCTTACCGAAATGTGCCTCTCCGTAACTCCCCTGATTTTATTGGGCTTGGAAGGCGGATATGATTTGGATGCGCTTGCTCAGTCTGTTGTCGCAACCGTTCGGGCTTGTGTCTCTGGCTAGGGAGTTGGAATTGATAGGAAGAACTGTGTATTTCAACTGTAAAAAATGTTCAGGACAGATGTTTGCTCAAAGAAGTTACAAAAAAAGCTTCAGAGCTGGTTCGATGAATTTAATTTTTTCACCGAAATTACTTTTATTTTACTTGATTTATTCTAATTCTAACATAAAAACAGCCCGACTCAGCAAGGAACTCAGGGGCTGTTAGCGATCAAATTTTAGATGATTTTTGCGGCTCGTAACCCGAAGTAAAGTCCAAGAGCGAGAACCGTATAACCAATTAAAATCCCAAGATAAGCAACGGCACCAGACATAAGTTTAAAACTCCTTTTTATGATTATCTATACTAGACTAGCAGATCATTGGAAGAACTAAAATTCCTTACGCCATGAACATTTATTCGCAATATATTTTTCCTCGTCTTTTAGATTGGACAATGGCAAGTCCGACCGTTAGCAAATATCGCAAAGCACTACTGCAAGATGTGACAGGAGAAGTTTTAGAAATTGGATTTGGGACAGGCTTAAACTTAGCATATTATCCAGAAGAGATTCAAAAGCTGACAACCATTGAGGTCAATGCTGGGATGAATAAACTTGCCCAAAAACGCATTAATGAGACTTCATTTCCGGTTGATACTAACGTTTTGAGTGGTGAATCTTTACCCTTTGTTAGTGAATCATTTGATAGTGTGGTCAGTACTTGGACATTGTGTAGTATTGCCAAAATAGAGCAGGCGCTACAAGAGATTTATCGCGTTCTCAAACCAGAAGGCAAATTTTTCTTTATTGAACATGGTTTAAGTGATAATCCCAAAGTACAAAAATGGCAGCATCGCTTAACGCCGATTCAAAAAATTGTCGGAGATGGTTGCCATCTCAATCGTGATCTGAAAGCTCTCATTTCTCAACAGTTTGCTACTGTTAACTTGGAAAACTTTAAGCTAGAAAGTGAACCAGAAATGATTGGTTATCTTTACCAAGGAATTGCTACCAAATGAGTCGGTTATTAATCTGCGTAGATTGCTTCAACCAATGACTAATTATCCATATCTGAACTTGAAAACTAAAATGGTGAAGGCGAGAACAAAGGTAACAATATTTGCCAGCAAAACGGGTAAATCACCAACACTAAACCCATAAACAATCCAGAGAAAAACCCCGGTACAAAAGGTAGAAAACATTCCAAGAGAAATATCTTTTGCTGATTTTGTTTGCCAGGTTTTAATGACTTGGGGGAGAAACGCGATCGTGGTTAACGTTCCAGCAGCTAAACCAATGGTTGTAAAGAAGTTTACCGGTTCCATGTGTGTGAGTAAGGGAGAGGGCTAGCAGTCGATTATAGCATTGTACTTATTGCGCTTGCTTGTAAATCTAGCGCTACGGGCTAGGCAATAGGGAACAGGGAATAGGGAACAGTTATTAGCGGACTGAAGTTTCCTGTGATTCCTCGGATCACTCAAAGGCAGTATAATTTCCTTCTAGATTTTGAACAATGGTGCGAGTATTCACCATCAGCATTCCGAAATAAGAGTTCGCTTCACTATCGGGTGCGCCGATGGAGTCGGAATAAAGTTCTTGTTCAGCTAATTTCACCCCAGCTTCATTGGCTACGGTTGTGATTAAAGCAGGATTAATCGTAGTTTCGGCAAAAATGGTAGGTACCTTACTTTCTTTAACAGCATTGGACAAATTCTTTACGGTTTGCGCACTGGGTTGTTCTTCGGTGCTGATGCCAATTAAGGTGCCAGTGACTTCTAAACCGTAGGCGCGAGCATAATATTGAAAGGCATCATGAGTGGTGACAAGCTGACGCTGATCGGCAGGAATGGTTTGAATTTGTTGAATGATCCAGCTGTCGAGTTGCTCTAATTTTTCTGTATATTCCGCTGCATTTTCGGTAAATTCGGCTTCATCTTCTGGAGACAGTTCAATTAATTGATCGCGGATTGCATTGACCATCGCGATCGCGTTTTCGGCATCGCCCCAAACGTGGGGATCATAGTCAAAGGGGGTAATGACTTCAGCAACAGCAAATGTTTTCTCTTCACTGATTCCCGTCCCCTTCATTACTTTAATCAGTTCTGGCTCAAGATTGTAACCGTTATAAAAAATGAGATCCGCTTGTTCCATCGCCCGACTATCCGCAGGTACCGGTTCATAAACGTGGGGATCCGCGCCTGGTTCAAGAATGCCAGTGACTTTGATTTCATCGCCGCCCACCTGTTTTGTCCAGTCGGTAATCATGGTGCTAGTGGTAACAACATTCGGTTTTTCATTTTCTCCAGCATTGCCGGTGGTGGGAGGGGTTTCACCACAGCTACTGATAACAAGCCCTGTAAGGACACCAAGCATTGCTAACCAAGGTTGAGGAAAAAAATGAGTGATCATATTCTTTTCATTATCTTTTCATTTTTAATGCAAACGATGCTACCATAGTCTCAAACATTTTCATAATTGTTTCATTTTTAAGCGATGCTCAAATTAAGGAGGCTAAATTAGCAATGACGAGTATCAGTTTTCCACGGAATCCCGCAGCAAGTATTCAAATTTCGGATTTAGAAGTTCAGTATCGGCGAGTGCTCGCTTTAAAGGAAGTGAATTGTCAAGTAAGTCCAGGGCGGGTGACGGGAATGATTGGTCCGAATGGGGCGGGAAAAAGTACTTTGATTAAAGCAATGCTGGGATTAGTTAATCCGGTTCGGGGAAGGGTTCATTTTCGAGAACAACCGTTGCGGGAACAGTTGGAGAGGGTGGCTTATTTACCGCAACGGTCTAAAATTGATTGGACGTATCCCGCGACAGTGTGGGATGTGGTGATGATGGGACGAATTCGGAAAACAGGGTGGTTTAACCGCTTTTCTGCCGTCTCGCGACGGGTTGCAGCCGAGGCGTTAGAACGAGTGGGAATGAGTGAATTTCGCGATCGCGCGATCGGGCAACTCTCAGGGGGACAACAACAGCGCGTGTTTATTGCGAAAGCTCTGGCAGAAGAAGCGCATATTTTCTGCTTTGATGAACCGTTTGCAGGCATTGATCAAAAAACCGAGCAAGTCATCTTCGATCTCCTCCACGAACTGGCGGATGCGGGAAAAATTGTTTTAGTGGTGCATCACGATTTAGGGGAATCCATTCGCAATTTTGATGATTTGATTTTGTTAAACCGAGAGTTAGTGGCTTATGGGGCGCGACAAACGGTTTTAAATGCGAGGAACTTAGAACAAGCTTACGGCGGTCAAGTTGCCTTTTTCTCGGAACACGCTGCGTGAGGAGAAGAAACTGATGTGGGAAACTTTAATTGAACCGTTGCAATATAGCTTTATGCAGCGATCACTGGTCGCTGCTATTTTAGTGGGAATTATTTGCGCTACTGTCGGAACTTATTTGATGGTACAGCGACTGGCACTGCTGGGGGAAGCCGTCAGTCACTCGGTTTTACCGGGGTTAGCCATTGCGTTTATTTTAGGGATTGATATTTTTGTGGGAGCATTCATTGCGGGGGTCATTAGTGCAGTGATGATTGCTTGGGTGAGAACGCGATCGCCGATTAAAGAAGATGCTGCAATGGGGATTATTTATTCGGCTTTTTTTTCATTGGGGATTACGTTAATCTCGATTGTTCAGAAGAATAACAAAGTTGACCTGTTGCATTTTCTCTTTGGCAATATCTTAGGAGTGACCACGCGAGATGTCATCAATACCGCTGCCATTACTGTCATTGTTTTAACTGTTATCGTCCTCCTCTACAAAGAATTACTCTTTTATACTTTTGATCCTGAAGGGGCGCAAGCAGCAGGATTACCGATCAATCTCCTCGACTTTGGCTTAATTATTCTGATGTCTCTAACGATTGTGGCGAGTCTGACCACCGTCGGTTTAGCACTTGTGGTGGCGATGTTGATTACCCCAGGTGCAACCGCATATTTACTAGTGAAACGCTTACAGCAAATGATGATTTTCGGATCAGTGATTGGCGTTATTTCTAGTATTAGCGGGATGTATCTCAGTTACTACTTTAATATTCCTTCCGGTCCCGCGATTGTAATGGTGGCATTTGGCTTCTTTATGCTGGCGTTCTTGTTTAGTCCCACGCAGGGCATTTTCACCAATCCCAGTACGCAAGGGTCTGGTCAATCGCAAATTTGGCGGGAGATTAAAGGGTTACTGGCTAGCAAGCAGTAACATATTTTGCACTTCTTTCCTGTCTAAGTCCCGTTAATTAAATAACCTTCCAACTCGTGTAATTTCTCTGCTTCCTCAAGCCATTCGGTTGCTTCAATAATCAAAATGATTAACCGATTGCTACTTGGAGACTCGCCGGGGTCACAGGTAAAATAGAGGTCAAAATAGATTTTTTTCCAAGGAGATTGCTCTCGAGAAATCTCTTTTAATTGCAAACTTTGTCTTTGACCTTGCGTAATTTCCATCGCAATTTTTTCTAAGCCCACTAATTCGGGAAAGCCTTGACGGGCATCTAACCCAACTTGAATGAATTCGGGTACAGTTGCAAAACGCCTTGCCTGATCAGAATGCTCAATAATTTTGAAAGCGCTATTGAGTTGAATGTCAACTTGAATATACTCAAGGTCACGTTTAGCGAGAAGTCTTTTTAGAGTAGGATTAAGAATTTTACGCTCATTTAAGAGCTTTTGTAGAGGGGAGGGAATAGTACCACTTTTGGGAAAGATTTCATCTTGTTCAGCCAAATTACCAGAAAAACGGGTTTCGGTTTCACTTCCTTCGGTCTCATCAAACGGTGAAAACGCACTCTCATCTTCATGCAAAAAGGAGAATGGTTTCAAGTCTTCATCTGGAGCATAATCTACAATAACCTCCTCTGAATCATGGGCGGCTACTGGTACCATTACTAATTCAGCAGCGTCTAACAGATTAGGAAAAGTAGGGTCGTGAGTCTGGCAATCTAACCACACCTCTTCAACCGAACAATAACGTTGTGAAAGGGGAAATGCTAGCAACTGATCGAGAATTTGACTTAACCCTTCACTAATTTGGTTGGTACCTAATTTTTCTTGCCAAGTCCACTGATTCTGGCTGTGATCAAACAGCTCGCTGGGTTGCACCCCCGTTAGCAAATAAATGCAGGTTGCACCCACACTGTAGAGATCGCTGGCGATGGTGGCTTTTCCTTGCCATTGCTCCGGTGCTGCGTAGCCACTCGAACCAATAATCGTACAGTTAGGAGTAATTGTCGCACCTTTTAGGTCTTTAACTGCGCCAAAATCGACTAAGACTAGTTTCTGATCGCGCGATCGCCGAATAATATTTTCCGGTTTAATATCACGATGAATCACCTGCTTAGCGTGAATAAATTTTAAGATTAATAAAATTTCATAAAGAAACTGCAGCAGTTTTGTCTCGTTAAAAACACCAAATTTTTCTTGCTCTCTTTTTAGCTCAATACCACTAATATGTTCTTGGATTAAGTATTTATAATTTCCTTCTGTAAAGTAGGCTAATAATTCTGGAATTTGTGGGTGCTTTCCCAATTCATCGAGCTGCTTTGCTTCCCGTTCAAAGAGTACGGATCCCTTCTCCAAAGAAAAATGATCTTGTGCTTGAGGAAAAAACTGCTTAATCACACAATAAGACCGCGATGGCTTATCTTCATCAATCGCCACAAATGTTTTACCAAATCCCCCAGCACTGAGAGGCTTAATGGCTCGATAGCGTTCTCGTAGCAAAAGTTTACTGCCACAACGTTCGCAAAATTGCTCTTTGGGAGGCTTCAGAGGCAAGAGAGGAATTCGATAGAGACAATCCGGATTAAGACACTGACTCACAGAACTTTTCAAAAGCGATACTATACTTTAAATAATAACGATTTTGATCACAAATGTCTTAGATCAGGATATTGATTGATTTATATCATTAATGGATGAAGATTGGACAACTTATTACTTGGCACTAATCAAAAAAGTGTTGATTTGACCGTTGATACGAAAAACAAGTCTAATCTTTTGCTTGGCTTTTTTCGGAGAAGCCGAGACAAAATGCTGATTAGCTTGCGGTAGGGGCAAAGCTGACAAATGGGTTTCTGCAACCCTTCCTAAAGGGGTAATTTTTTCCAGAGACCCATTGGCATCAAGGATGATCTGATATTCCAAGTCTTGCTTTAAATTAACCGGTGGTTCCCATCGCGATTGAAAATAATTTCGGACTTCTGCTACTTGTGGTGTTTGATCGAATAAGGTTTCTGACTGTGGCGCTGAGCTGAGATTGACTGGTTTTCTAGGTTGATTGGCAGCAGGAAAGGTCGGGGTAACGGCTAATTCCGAAGTTGGTTGTGGTGGCGTAAGATTCGGAAAATCTCCGGTATCCTGAAGAGAAGGAGAGGTAATAGAAGAGGGGGGAGAGAGTTGTTCGAGTTGTACTAGAGACTCGGAAAGTTTGAGCTGTTTTTTAGAAACACCTTTTAATGGGGAAAGCGATGATGTTGTTTGAGAGGCAGTAGTAGAAGAAGGAGTCGTTTGTCCTGGTGAAGATTGAGAGGACTGAAGTGCGATTTGCAGAGACTGACGATCCATTTTCACGCGGGCGATCATTCCCCCGACCATGCCAAATAAGATGAGTAAAGTAAAACTCACGATATATTTTTGATGATTCCTTTTAGCGGTGGGATTTTTTTTTAAATCCGTCTGATATCGCTCTAAAATTTTTACTAAGTCTGAAAGCTGACTCCAGCTAAGCTTAGGAGCATAAGATTGATCATTAACAATGAAAGGAACTGGGTACAGGGGTTCTCGTTCTTGCTGATCGGTTGAGGGAGGAGTCACCGATTGCCAGTGCTGTTGTAAGATATTTGCCAGTGGCAGTAGTTGAGCGCGATCGCTGCTGAGTTGAAAGGTCGGTTCCTCTCCTTGATTCAAACTTTCAATCAATAACCGAAAGCGATTTCCGGTCAGAATCTCTAGGGTGCAATAGGGCAACTCATAGCATTTAATCACCTGAGAACCAAGCATCACCGTTTCCCTCTCACTCTTCTTTCGCTAGCACGTCTTCTAATAGGGGAGATAAATTATTACTGAGTTTTCCCGCTCGAATTAACTCAGCGTAGGTATCTGCTTCAATATCTAGCAGTTGTTCTTTGAATTGTTCTTGTTCTAACGAACGCAGTTGCGGATAAGACGTTTGTAATTGGGTAATTTCTTCGTTAACCCTTGCCAGTTGCCCTTCCACTAAGCCTTTCTGATCATCTTTAAATGCTTCATCAAGACTGGGAGAAGGAGGAATAGCCCTCAAATGCTCTAACACTCGTTTTAGGGCGCTGCGACGGGCAATTAATTCACTATAGGCTTGACGCTGAGCGCGATCGCCGATTAATCCCAGTTTTTCAATGACGGTTTGCATGGTTAGCCCCTGCACTAATAAGGTAAATAACACCACGCCAAAGACTGCTTCAATAATATCTTGTCTCCCGTCTAACATCACTGGCACACTCAAGGCTAACGCAATGGAAACCGAACCGCGTAACCCGCCCCACCACAAAACCGTTTCTTGTTGCCAAGTAATAGGATTTTTTTTCGTAATCCAATTACTGATTGTTGCCAAGCCAAAAATACTAATTGCCCGAATCGCCACTAAACCAGCAATTGAGACAAGAATTAACTGCCATTTATCCACTAAACTCCGAATATCAATTTGATCACCAATGAGTAAAAAGACAATGGAGTTAACAAAAAAGGCAATAAATTCCCAAAATTCAGAAACGGATAAACGAGTCCGAGAATTCATGCCAATTCGAGAACCAAAGTTCCCTAAAATTAAACCGACGGTGACAACCCCAATGACACCCGATCCCCCCAATTCCTCAGTTAATAAATAAGTTCCATAAGCAGAAACTAGGGTTAACGATTGTTCCACTAAAGGGAGATCAAACCGTTGGGTTAAATAGGAAATTCCGAAACCAATTAAACCGCCAACGCCAATCCCAATGCCGGTAAATGTAATAAATTTAACAATACTGTCACTGGTGGAAAATTCTTGGGTTCCTAAAGGAATGCCCACTAAAATCCCAAAGGCAACCACCGCAACGCCATCGTTAAATAAACTTTCCCCTTCCATAAGCACGGTTAGACGTTCTCCTACTCCTAATTCGCGGAATAAAGCAATCACCGCAACAGGGTCAGTCGCAGCTAAACTTGCTCCCACTAATAGGGCAATAGGAAGGGTTAAATCAGTAAAATAGTTCAGTGCAAAGCCAATGCCAATGACGGTAATAATGACTCCCACAATCGCGAGTAAAGTGACAGGAACTAGATTATTTTTTAAGTTGCGCCAACGGATATTCCACGCTGCTTCAAATAACAGGGGAGGCAAGAAAATTTCTAAAATTAATTCTGGAGAGAGATTGACTAAACGGATATCAACAAAAGCGAGTCCTAAGCCAACAATAACTAGGAGTAAGGTGTAAGGAATTTGACGAAAAAAGCTGGAAATTTGTGATAAAGTAGCGACTCCTAAGGAAACACAAAGAACAATTAGAAACTGTTCCAGACTCTCTTCAATCGCTGCTGTTTCTCCCATTGCGGCTTCAATGCTCATGATTTTTGCAGGTCTGTTTGAGATGTTATCTGCACTCTGCCATCAAACGAGGTTAGTCATTGACAAAACTATAAATCGTTTGGGGAGCCAGATGTTGACAAACAACAGAGGGTTTTTCACCGTGCTGATGAGGTTCACGGTTTAGTTTAACTTGTAATCCCGTCATTGGATCATCTCCGGAGGAAATCAGAAATTCAAGTCGTTTCACTTCTTCCCAACTAGCGATTTCATTTAAAATTTTGCAGATGGCGATAACATAGGGATGATCCGCACTGGTGTACCAATCGGGATTAGCGACATTCGGTTGATCAAAGCCAAAATTAACAGTTAGATCAGGAGTCCCAAACAGCGCGATCGCGACGGGACGGGCTTCTTCTTGTACTAAAAGATGATAATCATTAGCTAACTCGCGCAATCGTTCTAAGCGTTGATAGCGATCTGTCACCGATTGCACACTATCTCGCCAATCGATCGCGACACTGGCTAAATAGGTTTGCAGCAACATATGACCGAGTTTTTTCGCCTTAGTTGCCAAATAAACAGAATTATAATCGGTGGCTTCAATCAACAGTGGCACCCGCTCCACAATTTCTAAGCCATAGCCCTTCAAACCGGCAATTTTCCGGGGATTATTGGTGATGAGGCGAATCTGTTTAATCCCCAAATCATTGAGCATTTGGGCGCCCATCCCATAATCTCTTAAATCGGCTGGAAAGCCAAGGCGTTCGTTGGCTTCCACTGTATCTAAGCCCATATCCTGTAGCGAATAGGCTTTCAACTTATTCACTAAACCAATGCCTCGCCCTTCTTGGCGCAGATAAACGACGACTCCTTTTCCGGCATTTTCGATCATTTTCAGAGCCGCTTGCAGTTGCATCCGACAGTCGCAACGCATCGATCCGAGGGCATCCCCGGTGAGACATTCGGAGTGCATGCGCACCATGACTGGTTCAGTAGCAAAGGTGCTGGGATCGCCTTTCACGATCGCGAGATGTTCGGTGTCATCAAGTTGGTTCCGGTAGGCGTAAATTTCAAACTCGCCAAATTGAGTGGGTAATTGACAAATGGTTTCTCTATACACAAAGCGATCGTGCTGTAAACGGTAACTAATTAAATCAGCAATACTAATCAGTTTGAGGTGATGTTTTTGGGCGTATTCCGCCAGTTCTGGCAAACGCGCCATCGACCCATCGGGATTTTGAATCTCGCAAATCACCCCGGCTGGCGTCAGCCCACATAAACGACATAAATCAATCGCCGCTTCGGTATGTCCCGCTCGTTTTAACACACCCCCCTCTTTGGCGCGAATGGGGAAGACATGACCGGGACGGGTTAAATCTTCTGGGCGAGAGGTAGGGTTAATGGCAATTTGAATGGTACGGGCGCGATCTTCAGCAGAAATCCCCGTTGTCGTTCCCAGGTGTTTAGCCGCGTCAATACTAACCGTAAATGCTGTTTGATTGCTATCGGTGTTTTTTCTCACCATCAAAGGCAAATCCAGGGTATCTAACCGATCCCCTGTCATGGCTATACAAATTAGCCCTCGTGCTTCCACTGCCATAAAATTAATCATGGCGGGAGTGGCAAATTGGGCTGAACAAATCAAATCGCCCTCATTTTCGCGGTTTTCATCATCGACGACCACAATTGGGCGACCGGATCGGAAGTCAGCCAGTGCTTCTTCTATGGGGTCAAATTCAATGGGATAGGTTGCTTGCGAATCCACTATCAAGAGTTAAACGCTTTGATGTAAACTTTTTTAACAGATTTCCGTTTCGATTGTATCCTTTTTAGCAGCGCGATCGCTATGGGTTGATAATTAACGCTGTTGATCAAAAGTTCTTGAGTTTACTTTAGATTCTCGCTCGCGGTGCCTGAATCTTCAATTAATCGCAATTACCTTTCTTCTTTGTTAAGCCCCCAAAGTTATCAATTTGAGGGCATTAACCGGATTCCTAATGACCGATCATCCAAGGTCGATGTCTTCGACACGAGCCAAGCTCTACGCGCTTGTGACTTTGATAACTGGGTTGTGTGGGTTCTTTTTCTCGCTTTTCCAATTTCGGTTCATCGGTTTATCTGGCTTTTAAGAAAGCACCACCAGAACTGAGATTAAAGTGGGGAACGGAAAAAATCCGTTGGCTTCCCCTCTCACAAGTGGGACAATTGGGGGCAGAATCTCTCAGCGCGATCGCGCTGGAAGGAAAAAGGATGTCCATTCTATTAACCTTTGAAATCTTGGCAACCTTGTTAGCGGTATCACATCAGTAACGAAACTGACCACTTTTTGAACAATCGCCCAATCAATAATAAGAGTACCAACTAGGTAAAAACAAGATTGTGCTTTATTTTGATTGGGACGAAAACAAACGTTTTAGTAATATAAGAAAACATGGAATTGATTTCTACACTGCTTTTCTGCTGCTGCAAACAGAGGGCTTAGTGCAAGAAGTCGATGATCGCAAAGATTATGGAGAGCCTAGATATAAAGTCACGGGTCAATGGGGAGATAGGATATTGGTAGTGGTCTATGCTGTCTCTAACGGTACGATCAGAATTATTAGTGTTAGGAGGGCAAATTATCGTGAACGTCAAATTTATTGGAGACAAAGGAAAAATCACCCCTAAAGAAGCACTGGCTAGAGACTTAACAGACTGGGAAAGAGTGGATAATATGACTGATGAAGAATTAACTCAAAATGCTCTCGATGATCCAGATAATCCACCTTTAGAAGAGGACAAACAAAGATGGCAACTTCCCGCAGGGAAATTATTGGGAGTCAACTTCTTCCCAGACGATGAAGAGTGAGCAAGTCACCTGATCGTGCTCAGTGTATGGGCTTACTTTAACTCTTACGGTGCTGTGGGGATTGTGAACAGGCTAAGATGGGAATAATTTCCGATAATAGTTCGAAAGCGGAAGGACTACATTATAGGGTGGGCAAGGCAAACCCTACGATCTGTTGCCTTGCCAAGCTGACAATTGGGCTTTTTTAGCAAACCCTAATTAATGACCGATCATCCAAGGACGATGTCTTCGACACGAGCCAAGCTCTACACGCTTGTGACTTTGATAGCTGTGTTGAAATTACTGATCAAATGAAATCAACTTGTTTTAATACCAAATAATGGAATTTGAATTTGATTCTTCAAAAAGTAACCTGAATCAAAATAAACATGGAATTAGCTTTGTAGAAGCACAACAAATTTGGTTTGATTTCAACCGGGTTAAGATTCCTGCTAGAACTGAAGATGAACTGAGATTTATTGTTATTGGAAAAATTAAAGAGAATTATTGGTCAGCAGTAATTACTTACCGAGATACTAAAATCAGAATTATATCCGTTCGACGATCGCGCAAGGAGGAAATAAGCCTTGATGAAAGCAGAAGAATTTGATCGCAAATTTGATAATAATGAAGACATCACTCCTTTTTTAGATTTGTCTTTAGCCCATCGCCCTGGAAATGAACCTCAAGCCATAACTCTCAATCTTCCTCAATGGATGCTGGAGGCGATTGATCAACAAGCGCAACGCTTAGGAGTCACTCGCGAGTCCATCATTAAGGTGTGGTTAGCGCAACGGCTTGAGGCTAGCAAAAACGCTTGATTAATGACCGATCATCCAAGGTCGATCTCGCTTATGGCTTTGATAACTCGGTTGTGTGGGTTCTTTCTCCCGTTTTTCCAGTTTTGGTTCGCTGGTTTGTCTAGCTTTTAAGAAAGCACTCCCAGTACTGAGATTAAAGTGGGGAACCGAAAAAATCCGTTGGCTTTCCCCATCACAAGTGGGACAATTCGGGGCAGAATCTCGCAGCGCAATGGTACGCCACGCTTCAAACACACCGCAAGTCTCACATTCAAATTCATATAACGGCATTCAGTTTCATCTCCTCTATACCGGTACGATATCTTGATCAAAAATATCGGTGGGAATGGCAACGGTACAACAGACATTGGGAATATCCACAATCCCACTCACCCGACCTTCCACGGGCGCACAACTGAGTAAGAGATAAGCCTGTTCTCCGGTAAAGCCAAACTTTTTCAGATATTCAATGGCATTTAAACAAGCGCGACGGTAAGCAATGTGGGCATCCATGTAATATTGTTTCCCCTCAAATTCATCGACAGAAATGCCTTCAAAGACCAGATATTCGGAGTAGCGCGGTTCAACCGGACCCGGTTTAAAGATGGGGTTCACCATCCCGTATTTATCCACACCCCCTTTAATAATATCCACATGGAGATCGATATAACCTGACATCTCGATTGCGCCGCAGAAGGTAATCTCCCCATCCCCTTGGGAGAAGTGAATATCTCCCATAGAAAGTTTTGCCCCATCTACATACACGGGGAAATAAATTTTTGATCCGCGAGATAAGTTTTTAATATCGCAGTTTCCACCATGTTCCCGAGGCGGAACCGTTCGTGCAGCTTCGGCTGCTGCTTCTTCAAACGCTGACCCTTTTAAGGTGCCTAAAACGGCATTTTCTGGATTGGGTAACGTTGCTAACGGCGGAACGCGATTCGGATCAGTGGCAACTAAGTCGCGTTCTCGTTTATTCCACTTCGCCAACAATTCATGAGAGGGCGCACAGCCAATTAAACCGGGGTGAGTAATCCCGGCAAACCGCACGCCTGGGATATGTCGGGATTGCGTATAAATGCCTTGAAAATCCCAAATCGCTTTATTGGCTTTGGGAAAATGTTCCGTTAGAAAGCCCCCACCATTTTCTTTGGCAAAAATCCCGGTAAATCCCCATTCGTCACCTGGTAATGCCCCGATATCCAGAATGTCAACCACTAAGATATCCCCCGGTTTCGCCCCTTCCACTTCAATCGGTCCACTGAGAACATGAACCACACTCAAGTCAACATCGCGAATATCATTGGGGTTATCATCATTTTTAATTTGTCCATCGGTCCAATCTTTACATTCAATCCGAAAAACCGACCCAGGTTTGACTGAAGCAACGGGCGGAATATCAGGATGCCACCGATTATGTCCAGGCATTTCCTGATCGCGCATGGGTTTGGTCAAATCTACCTTAAAAAGTGTTTCTGGCACTGTTTTTTACTCCACAAAATGATTTACTTTAATCTCATTAATTGACTCAAATATAGCAGTTCCTAAGCGGGTGAGGTACAAAATTATCGGTTTCGGGAATAGGGAATAGGGAATAGGGAATAGGGAATAGGGAATAAAGGATGTACTTCATGAGAATAAGAATTGCTATAATTGAGCCTGTGAGAAAATATTTTGTATTTTTACTGAACTAAATCTTGACATCTTTAAACCGAGAAAAAATGTTATGTCATATACAAAAAATAGTATTTTTTCTTAGTTATTTTTCGGCATAAAAATAAAGGTAAACCAACGTTCACCTTTGTTCTTACTCTAATGTTAGATTTAGTCTTTTTTAAACAGCTAAATATTGATGTACAACAGAATCCGTTAATTCTTCTGTTTGTCCTCGGGCAACAATTGCCCCTTTATCCATAATAAAAAACTTTCTTGCCAGCTGGCGCGCAAAGTCAATTTTTTGCTCCACCACTAAAACAGTAATTCCTTTTTCTTTATTAATTCGTTTCAGTGTATCTTCAATTTCTTGGACAATTGAAGGTTGAATGCCCTCAGTTGGTTCATCTAATAGCATGAGTTTCGGATTACACATCAACCCTCTGGCGATGGCCAGTTGTTGTTGTTGTCCGCCGCTCAGTAAGCCCCCCTGACGCGATAAATGTTCTTTCAACATTGGGAAGAATTCAAAAATTTCTTCCGGAATCTTTTTGCGTTTTGCACCACTGGCAGCAAACCCCAATTTCAGATTATCTAAAACCGATAAATACGGAATAATTTCTCGTCCTTGGGGAATATAAGCAATACCATATTGTGCTCGCTTATATGTAGGCGTTTTGCTAATATCATCGGCATCAAAAACCATACTCCCTTTGCTGAGAGGATTTAAGCCAATAATACTGCGTAAAAGAGTGGTTTTTCCTACGCCATTTCGCCCGAGTAAGCAGGCTAAGTCTCCCTTATTTACCGTCATTGAAATATCAAACAAAACTGGGGTTTGTCCATAGCCTGCGGTAACATTAGACAATTCAAGCAGCGACATCGATTTTTTCACGACCGAGATAAACCTCCACAACTCTGGGATTATTTTGTACTTCTTCTACACTTCCTTCGGCTAAGGTTTGTCCTTGGTGAAGGACAACAATGCGCTGTGCAATTTGTTTCACAAATTCCATGTCATGCTCAATAACGACCACCGCATGAAATTCAGACATTGCTTTAATAATTTCTCCAGTAGCATGGGTTTCTTCTGGGGTCATCCCAGCAGTGGGTTCATCGAGTAAAACCACAGCCGGATCTTGGGCTAGAACCATGCCAATTTCTACCCACTGTTTTTGTCCATGAGAAAGAGAAGACACTTTGGTTCCGGCGTAATCCATAAGGCCAATTCGTTCGAGAACCGAGGTGATTTTATGGCGCTTCATGCGGGTTAATTTAGACGTGATAGACGCAAAAATGCCGTGAGACCCTTTGAGTGCCAATAAAAGATTCTCAAAAACGGTTAATTCATTGTAAACGTTGGGATTTTGGAATTTGCGACCAATTCCCATGCGGGCAATTTCATGGGGAAGATGATTGGTAATATTTTTTCCTTGGTAACTGACCTGACCACCAGCAACCGGAGATTTACCGACAATGGCATCAAGGAGGGTACTTTTTCCAGCCCCATTCGGACCGATAATCGTGACAATTTCACGGTCAGCCACCTCTAAATTAAACCCTTTGAGGGCTTTAAAGCCGGAAAATTCAACTTGTAACTCTTTAACAGAAAGAATGCTATTCATGAAAGTGAGTCCTTAACGACGAGAACGGTTCTTGCGTAAAATTTTCAGGCTTGCTTTTGCTAAGTTCTGTAACGGAGTTATCCAATCGATGAGTTGGGCTTGGAGATAACCAGCCGAAGAATCAGGAGAAGCGGTTTTGGTTGTCCCTTGACTGAAATTAAGCGTTTTGGGAACTAAGCTGATCAAGCCGTTGGGAATAAATAACACGACAACTAACAGTAAAACGCCAATGATCAATTGCCAGTCTTGAGTCACTTGTTCCGCATAGTTCTGGACTTGTCCGAGAATGAGGGCAGCGGCAAACGGACCAATGAGTGTTCCTCTTCCGCCAATTGCCACCCAAATCACCACTTGTGTTCCAAAGGCGACGGCAAGATAAACCGGAGAAATAAATTGATTGAGGGCAACAAATAACCCGCCTGCAATTCCAGCAATTCCCGCAGACAAGGTCCAGATGAAAATTTTGTAGCTGGCAATGTCATAGCCTAAAAAGGAAATGCGACGCTCATTTTCTTTAATGGAACGGAGAATTAGACCAAAGTTGGATTGCGTTAGCCACCAAGTCCCAATTAAGACAGCAGTGGTAAACACTAAACTCATCCAATACAAGCCAATGAGAGGAACTTCTGCTCCGAATAAACTTAAGGGCGCAACATCGGTAATGCCGTTGGTTCCGCCCGTATAGGCTTGTTGACTGACAAAGAAGGTGGTTAGCGCTGAAGAAATGGCAAGGGTAATAATGGTGATATAAACCCCACTGACGCGAGAATTAAAAATAAACCAACCAATAATATAAGCAAAGCCAGCCGGGATTAAAACCATGGCAATCATGGCCAGGGGAAAGTATTGCAGGGGGGCAATAAACCAAGGGAGTTGTTCTAAGCCATTCCAGACCATAAAGTCAGGGAGAGCAACCCCATAGGTATTAGCGTCTGCGGAAAGATTGAGTTTTAGGTAATACGCCATGGCATAGCCACCCAGGGTAAAGAAGACCCCTTGGGCAAAACTGAGGATACCGGTAAAACCCCAAACCAGATCAAGCGAAATGGCAAGAGCCGAAAACAGCAGAAGTTTTGCCATTAAGGACGTTTGAAAGTTACCCGCAAGGAAGGGAAAAATAGCAAAGAGAAGAAAACCGATTCCCACAACTAGCGCAAGTTTACGGGGAAATGTAGGTTGTTGAACGCCAGGAAGTACTTGTGTCATTAACTGATTTCTCGATGAACGACTGATGACGATGAATTAACCGCGTTTCTGTACAGTGAAGAGTCCTTCTGGGCGGTAGCGGATAATAATGATGACGGCAGTCAGGACAATAACGCGAGCAACGGGATCATTGAGGAAAAACGCGATCGCGGCGTTGGATTCACCAATGACAAAGGCACCGGCTAAGGTCCCAATCAGTTTATCTACTCCGCCGGTAACGACCACCATCCAAGCATCCACCAGATAATCTTGACCCATGGGTGGGGAGACGGTTTTAATGGCAGAAATGACAGTTCCGGCAATTCCGGCTAAGCCACAGCCATAGGCAAAAGTTGCCATATCCACTAAGTTGGTGTTAATGCCGAGGCATTTTGCCATATCGCGATTTTGAGTCACCGCGCGCATTTGTCGTCCTAAACCCGTGCCGTAGAGAAGAAAGGCCGTGAGGAGAAGCAGCGCGATCGCGATACCAATAATTAAAAGACGATAGTAGGAAATAGAAACGGTTGGCACCCCCTCACCATCGGTGAGTAGGGTGAAGCTGCCAGAAATATAGGATGGGGCTTGCACATACTTTAACTGGGCGGTAAAAATGAGCTTAATCACGCCACGGAGGACAATGCTTAATCCCCACGTTGCCAATAAAGTTTCCAAAGGACGACCGTGAAGACGACGAATAATCGTTAACTCCATTAATCCGCCAATAGCTGCTGTCACCACAAAGGCAAACGGAATGGTTAACAATAAATCCATCTGAAATAAGTCTTGCATGAGGAAAGTGGTATAAGCCCCCAGCATAATGAATTCACCATGGGCCAAATTAATAATTCCCATGACGCCAAAAGTGATGGCAAGTCCTAATGCTGTCAACAACAAAATCCCAACAATTCCCACCCCGCTAATCAATTGATTAAGTAAAGGAATCCATTCAAAGCCTGAATTCTCTTGCGCCAATAAATAGGTCAATGCCAGTTGGTTGAACAATATTTGATCTCCTTTTTGAACGAGCCGACGAGCCAAGAAAAGCCTGAAAATCCCCCAATTTTCTAAATCGGGGGAAAAGGGAATAAATTAGCTTTCTAAATACTTCGTTTCTAAGTTTTCCTGACCTGTTTCTTTGGTCGGATCGCTGCGATCATCAGGGCTAGGATGAGTACACATCCGCCCCGGATATAAGGTTTGACTCCAAGGAATCGGTTTGATTGCCGATGGGCTAGAGAAGACAATCTCTGCTTGTCCGTCTTCTTTCCAGCGCCCGATCCGAGCATACAGATAGGTATGGTAGTTATCCGGGTCGATTTTTACTTTCCCTTGTGGGGCGTTAAATTCTTGCCCACGGGTCGCTTCCCGCAAGGTTTTCGTGTTGATTTCCTCTCCGGCTTCCAAGACATCTTTCATAGCTTGTGCCATGAAGAAGGTTTGTAAATACGCCGCTTCCATTACCCCATTCGTCACCCGATTGTTCCCGAACATTTCTTTAAATTCACTAACAAACTGTTCGTTTTCCGGCGTGTCAACGCTTTGGAAATAGTTAAAGCTGGTATAGTGTCCCGCTGCATATTCGGCGCCCATTGCTTGAATTTCTTCTTCTGTGGTGGGATAGGCCATGATGGGAATATCCTCAGCACTAATGCCAGCGTTTTGATATTGACGGTAAAAGGCAGGGATGCTATCGCCGACCAAGTTACTTAAAACAAAATCAGGTTGCGCCTGTTTAATTTTATTAATAATGGTGATAAATTCAGTTGTCCCGAGTGCGGCATATTCATCGCCAACCACTTGCCCGCCTAATTTTTCCAGTTCTGCTTTGGCGATACGGTTACTCTCTTTCGGGTAAATGTAATCGGAACCAATGAAGAATCCTTTCGGACCAAAGTTTTCGTAACAATAGGGAATCGAATCAGTAATCTGTTGGTTGGGGGCAGCACCAGTATAAAAGACATTAGAACTGCACTCATTGCCTTCGTAATAAACAGGATAGTACAAAAGCGAATCCTTCTCTTCAAATACCGGTAGCACCGATTTCCGACTCGCTGAGGTATAACATCCTAAAACACATTTGACATTATCCTCATCAATCAGACGCTTCGACATCTGGTTATACAAATCCCAGTTGGAGTCAGGGTTGACAACAACTCTCTGGATTTTGCGACCGGCAATTCCAGGTCCATTATCTTGCCAAGGACCCGTTCCGTTATTAATTTGATCAATGGCGAGAAATGTGGAGTCTTGTAGAGATTTTTCCACAATCGCAATGCTTCCGGTTGTGGAATACATTACCCCGACCTTAATCGGATTTTCTCCTAAATCTTCTTGGGGAGCAGAGCCACCGCCTCTCTGACCGCAAGCTGCAACAACCCCTGCACCAACTGCTAGGGAACTATATTTAATAAATTTCCGGCGAGAGGTACGACCCAAATTAAAATATGAGCGCTTTCTAGTCATGTTATTTCCTTAAAATTAGACACTGGAAGAAATCTTGAAAACTGAGGCGCATTCCTTTTTACTTCATAGAAGAAATACAATTAAACTGTTTCGTTTGTCTTCAAAAAAGAGCGTATAGTTTTTGAGGTTATTTTGTTGTTTTTACTGATACAAAACATGAATCATTGATGACGTCTATACATTTGAATAATCCAATTCTTGATTGCTATAACACAATCTCCTAGAGAGATTCTTGGCAATGGCAAACTCATTCCAAGTACTATTTCTTAAAAGCTGATGATCACATTAAGACTTTATTTACAATTAAACTGTATTTAATGTTACATTTTTGAAGCGAGTAGGCATACAGGCAGTCGTTCACTATTGAATGAGAAATTAGAATCGGCAGTTTTCAAGTATTTAATCAATTCGTAAGTACTATCACTCATCAGTTGTTCAAAATCGGACTGAGCTAAAAATTAGCCCCCAAAGCAGTCAGTTTGGAGGCTAAATTGAGTTGGTTAAAAGTTTAATCTTAAAAGGTATTATTGTTGCAATTCATCAAGTCGGGCTAAGACTTGTCGGCTATGAATCGGAGGTTTAACGCCAATAAAGATTTCTCGTAAGATCCCGTCGGGATCAATGAGATAGGTATGACGCAGCGCTCGAATCCCAAGCCAGGAGCCGTAGGCTTTACTGACCAAACCATCTGTATCGGCAAGAAGAGGGAATTCAACCCCAAGCTCATCACAAAATTGTTCGTGAGATTGGACATCATCGGCACTGACCCCAATAATCTGGGTATTGCGAGCTTGGTATTTGGGCAGATCTTGCTGAAATCGTTTCGCTTCAAGCGTACAACCGGAGGTAAAGTCTTCTGGATAAAAATATAAAACGACCCATTTCCCCTTGTAATCAGACAAAGCGATTTCCCCATCTCCCGTATTGGTGGGAAGGGTGAATTCTGGGGCTGGTTCGTTCAGTGGGGGCTGTTTTCCGCCTAAAGCGTGGGCATTGGGAAGGCAAAAAAGGAAGCTTAAACATAAGCTTAAGCAAAGGGTGAGTAAATGACGACGGGACATGAACGCTTGCTCAATCACGGTTTCTTATTGAGAATAACATCTTTGTCCTTTGTCATTGGTTCGTTGTTTTTGGATAATTTTCCAGAGAACCCATACCCTCTCTCAACGGAGTGAAACACGCTCGATTAAGGTAACCACTTCCCAATCAGTTACTCCGCCCAATTTTTAGCTCGTCCCACTGCTTTTTGCCACATCTTAAAATTATCTTGGGCTTGGTGCTGATTTTGACTGGGAATAAAGCTGCGATCGCGCTTCCGTTTGGCCACTAATTCATCATAATCGTCCCAAAAACCAATATCTAACCCTGCACCAAAGGCAGCCCCCTGTGCGGTCGCATCTAGAATTGCCGGACGTTCTACCGGAATCCCTAAAACATCCGCTTGAAATTCCATTAAGAAGTTATTTTGGGAAGCCCCACCATCGACTTTCAATAAAGAAATCGGGGTATCCCCATCTTTATTCATGGCATCAACGACTTCTTTCACTTGATAAGCAATGGATTCTAAAACCGCTCGCACCATATGTTCCCGTTGCACACCGCCAGTAATTCCCAAAAATCCGCCTCTGGCACTCATATCCCAATGAGGAGCGCCCAAACCACTTAAAGCGGGAACAAAGTAAACGCCATCGGTATCTGCTACGGCGCGGGCTAAGCTTTCGGTTTCCGGTGCTGATTTAATCAGTTTCAGTCCATCTCGTAGCCATTGGATACAAGCCCCGGTGGTAAACATTGCCCCTTCTAGGGCGTAGTTGGTAATTGGTTTGCCGCCATTGGCTTCACTCCAAGCAACCGTTGAAAGAAGTTGATTGCGCGATCGCGTTAATTCTTGACCACTTTGGGAAATCAAGAAACAACCGGTTCCATAAGTACATTTGAGCATGCCCTTTTGATTACAGCCGTGGGCAAAAAGTGCCGCTTGTTGGTCCCCAAACACCGCACGAATGGGAATTTCAGTGCCTAAAATTTCCTCATCAATTGCGCCAAAATCCCCTAAACTGGGACGAATGTCAGGCATTAAATGTCTGGGAATGGTAAATAGATCAAGTAAGTCGGCATCCCACTCCTGGGTACCCAAATTCATTAACATGGTGCGACTGGCATTACTATGATCCGTACTATGCACCCGTCTTCCCGTTAAATTCCAAAGAATCCAAGTATCAACCGTACCGGCTAAAATTTTATCTAAATCCACTTCGGGCTGATTTTGTTTCACCCAATCTAATAACCACGCCAACTTACTCGCAGAAAAATAGGCATCTAAGACTAAGCCCGTGCTATTTTGAATTTTTTCCGCATAGCCTTTTTCGGCTAACTCGCGACACTTTTGAGCCGTTCGTCGATCTTGCCAGACAATCGCCCGGTGTAACGGTTCTCCTGTTGTTTTATCCCAAAGTAAACACGTTTCGCGTTGCACCGTTAACCCAGCGGCGGCAATTTCTTGAGGGGAAACATCGGTACTTCTTAACACCTGTTCCATACAGCTGCGGGTATCATGCCAAATTTCCATGGGATCGTGTTCCAGCCAACCCGGATAGGGATAATATTGGGTTAATTCTCCATAAGATTGTCCTACTACTTCTCCATTGTGATCAAAAAGAATGGCCCGATTTCCTGTTGTTCCTAAGTCAAGGGCAAGAACGTATTTTTGCTTAGTCTCCACGGTAATCTCTCTAGGTTTCACTGTGTTTTAGTTTACCATTTCTACTAAACTGATTTTTTAAGAAAGTTAATTTTCCGAAACAACTCAACTCGTTCGGATATTGCTCCATCAGCGGGAGATACAGCCGTACTTACTCATCTTCAGGGTTGTTTATATTAGAAATGTAGAAATTATTTCTATCCACAAATTTCTACGGTATTTTTCACACTCATTTGGAGGAAAATTATCATGGCTTTAATTCGTTGGCAACCTTTTCGCGAACTCGATGAACTCCAACAAGAAATGAATCGAGTCTTTGATAATTTAGGTTATAGTTCTCTTGCGCGTCAAACTGATGGCTTAACGAGTTTTGTTCCTCCTGCGGAAATGGAAGAAACGGAAGATGCTGTTCTCATTCGTTTAGAAGTTCCCGGAATTAATCCCGAAGATATTGAGATTCAAGCCAGTGCCGAATCAATTTCGATTCGTGGCGAACGCAAGTCAGAATCAAAAACTGAAGAAAAAGGAATGACACGCACTGAATTTCGTTATGGCAGTTTTCAACGGGTAATTCCATTATCCACTCGCATTAATCATAATGCAGTGGAAGCGGAATATAAAAATGGGGTTCTCGAGTTAACCCTGCCCAAAGTTGAGGAAACAAAACAAAAAGCTGTAAAAGTAAAAGTTCAAGGTTAATCCTTAGAGAGAATGAACCGATCCCCCTATTCTTGTTTGGAATGGGGGATAATTATTGTAATCATTTATTGAAGATTAGTTGTCGCCAAAAAAGGCAGGATAAACAAAGGCAAAGGCAGTAGAATTCGGAATCCGGGTTCCATCCATTTCTTCAACAATGACGGTTTCTAATTCTTCATCCCAACGCGCTTTCACTTGGCGCCCATTAAATTGAACCGTTTTCTCTCCGATTTCCTTCATTTCTTGGTGAGAAAACTGTTGGCTTGCTCCTCCAAATTGACCTTTGGGCGTTTGATTACTGCTTTCCCAAATGTAGCTCACAATCGCTTTCGGGTGTAAGTCTCGCTGATCCTGATTGCGAACCGAAAAAATAATCTGGTCGTCCGTGTAATAGCTGCCATAGGGATATCGTTGATAGTTGCGATTGTAGCCTGTATCGGTAGAAAGGATTTTACTTTCCGGATGTTGTTCTAACCAGTCTCCTAATGTCGTTTTCACTGCGGGAATGCGCTCTAAACTTTGATTAACGCTCGGACCAACAATGCCTAAGGTCCACGGTTGCGCATAAAGTGTATCATCGGCGCGATCATACATGACTAAACAACTTTGATACAGTTTTCCAGAAACCCCAAATGTTGTGTTCCCCCGGGTAAAAGCCGCGATTGTGTCGCATAAAGGACAGTAAGTGACACTGACATTAATCCCGCCAATGGTATCATTGACAATTTCATGCCAATTCATAATTTTATAGGGATAGGCTTTGGCTTCCCCATTGATCTCAACACCAATGACCGTTTCGTCTTCCTGAAAAGAGGTGGTACTGGCTGTATCAAATTGAGGGTTATCTATACTAGGAATCCCGTCTTTGGGCGGACCACCGTTGAATAAATTGTCGAGATCAATGCGAGCGGTATCTTGGGGTTGGTTAGCCTGTTTGCTGAGATCGTCTAATTCTTTGCTTTGATCATAAAATACTGAGGTGAGGTGAAAGTATTGCAGCTTAAAGTTATCCCATCCTCCGGCTTGAACCACCATTCCTCCTAGTGTCAAAGTAAAGAGAGAAACGCTACCGAGAGCAATTTTTGTAATCCGCTTCATTGTGATAATCGTTATTGAATACCCATTTAGTTATGAGAGTAATCGTCTTTAATGAAGAGTCAGTTAATTGGAGATGAAAGGAAGATGAGAAGTTTTATTACTGAATATTTTTGAAAGAGTAAATTAAAAGTGTTGATTAACACCAACCAAAAGGTCAACCATAAAAAGCCAAACATCCTATCTATCATTTGAGGTTCAGCTTTCAGAAGGGCAAAAACTAGATATCCCTGAATCGATTAACCAACTAAGATAGGGGCTTTATCGGATAGAGACAAAGGACTAGAAGGCAAAGGGCTAGAGAGTCCTCACGGCTAAGGAGACAACCCGAAAACCTTTGCTGTCGCTGAGGCCGAGGACGGGAAGGTACAAATGGAGAATAGGGGACTCGAACCCCTGACCTCTGCGGTGCGATCGCAGCGCTCTACCAGCTGAGCTAATTCCCCGATCAGTTACTGATCTTAACATCTGCCAGTTGTTGCTTCACACGTTCGAGTTCGAGTTCTTGGAGATAGTCTACCGTCCAGTTGGCTTGCCGTTGCAACATATGAAAGGGATAAGTATTGGCGACGCCAACTACCTGCATCTGGGCTCGTTTTCCGGCTTCAATCCCACTGGGCGTATCTTCAATCACGATACACTGGTCAGGGGTTAGATTTAAGTCAGAGTACTGTTCGTTTAACTTTTCCACGGCGGTTAAGTAACCTTGAGGATCGGGTTTACTTTTGGTGATGTCGTCGCTGGTTAAGACAACGGCAAAGGCTTCCCGAATTTTAAGGCGATCTAAAACATATTCAACATTGTCTCGACGGGCCCCCGTAACTAAGCCGAGGACTAAACCCGCTCCCCATAAGTCACGAATAAACGCTTCCACCCCTTGATAAATCGGCAGATTGTCTGCTGCCTCTAGAGACTCTTGGTATTTCTGGGCTTTTTGCGCCAATAGTTTTTCTAAATACTCCTCACTCACAACCCGACCGCGACGCTCTAAAATGGCAGCTAGACAAGCGCGATCGCTGCGCCCCAGACAAAGTTCATTATGCTCTTGGGCATCTGGACGTAAGTTTTCCCCCAACAAAATCTCTTCAATCAAGCTTTGGTGAAGGGACTCATCGTTAATAATTACGCCGTTAAAATCGAATAATACAGCTTTCAAAGTCATTTTTAAGCAGGTGCCGTTGCCGGCATATCTTCATTTTCTTCAACCCTGACAGCAGAAGGAGTGGCAACCGGTTGCGGTTTTCGTGCGATATTGACTTGATGGACGCCCCAAATGGTATAGGTCTCTCGGGCAACAAAGCCAGCATTTTCTAGCCACGCTTCTACATTTCCCTGAGCATACGCTTGAATATAGGGTTCTTCAAAAATATTGGTTAACCATTCGGAATGACGCAGGGTCTCTTGATTGCCATCTAAGAGTAAAAACTGTCCCCCGCCTTTGAGGAGACGAAAAGCCTCCCGGAGAATTGCTTGACTAATGTTAACCGGTGTTTCATGGAATAACAGCGAGGCAGTGACGAGATCAAACGTTTCTCCTTGCAGCCCAGTAGCTTCTGCTTTGCCATGACGCCATTGAATCGGTAGCTGTTGGGCTTGGGCTTTCCGTTCTGCCATAATCAACATATAAGGGGAGAGATCTAAACCAATCACTTGGGCATTGGGGAAAGCTTGTTGCAGTAAAACAGTGGTTGACCCCGTACCACATCCTAAATCGAGGATCCGTTGCGGTTGTCCTTGCACTAATTTCACGGCATCTTCTCGGACCCAAGTTTCATGGGGCGGAACGAAATAGCGGGTGATGGGATCGTAAGTAACAGCGGCATCGGCAGTGAGGTAGCCCCCGGTTACACCGTGAAAATTTTGCGATTGGTAGTAATTCGGATATTCTAGGTTTGGGTTAGCAATGCGATCGCGCTCTCGCTCCCAATTAATGCTTTGTTTTAATTGTTTCAGCTGTTCACGATCAATGAAGTTGCTGACAATTGGTTTCAAAAATTGTTCCCAAAGGGTATCAGTCCGTACGCTCATCGTTTCCTTCGTCGGCAAGAGACATCATTATTAAGAAATTTTAACGTTTAATCGCAGGTCAGAAACGTTCCCATGCAACAAAAGCCCAGTGCCAAAACAGCAATTCTTTGTGGCTATTACGGTCAGGATAACGTCGGGGATGATGCTCTCCTGATGACGTTGCTGCAAATGCTCCCTGCCCGAATCCAACCGGTGGTTTTATCTGCAGCACCGCAAAAAACCAAAGAAAACTTAAAAGTTCCTGCTATCCCCAATCGCTCGGCTTTTCCAATTTTAAAAGCGCTGCAAAAAGGCGACTATTTGATCTGGGGTGGGGGTAGTTTAATGCAAGATGTAACCAGTTTACGCAGTCCGATCTACTATGCTGGCTTAATGGCGTTAGCGCAGCAGCGAGGATTGCAAACCATCGCGTGGGCACAAGGAGTGGGACCCTTAAAATCCGCTTTTGCCCGTTGGCTCGCCCGCAAAGCCTTAATCGGATGTGACAAAATTAGTGTGCGCGATCGCGCTTCGGTGGAATTGTTGAGTACTTGGGGGTTATCTCCTCTCATTGCCCCGGATCCGGTATGGGCTCTAGAAAGTGAATCTTTTCCGAAACTTTGGGAACTCCCTGCCCCCCGAGTGGCAGTAACGTTACGGCAACATCCGCAACTGACTCGCCCGAAAATTAAAGCGCTAACCACCGCTCTAGTTTCGTTTCAAAAAGCGACAGAAACTTGCATTTTACTGGTTCCCTTTCAACCGCAAGACCAATCTCTTGCCGAGGAAATCGCAGGTCAACTGCCCGATCCCAAAGCAGTGATTAGTGGGGAAACCCCCACTCGCCTGAAACGACTGTTTCACGGAGTCGAAATGGCAATTGGGATGCGCTATCACAGTTTAATCATGGCTGCAGCGGAAGAATGCCGGTGTTTTGCCTTGAGTTATGATCCAAAAATCAGCCAGATCATGACTGAATTTGATATCCCCGGTTGGGAATTGTCAAATATTCCCGATGATCCTAATATCATTACTAAAGCCTGGTTAGAGCATTATGCCAATGGGGAAGGGTTAACCCTGGATCAAATTCAATCCCAGCGCGATCGCGCCCTCATGCACAAAGATTTATTAGTCGAGTTTTTTCAAGATTAATGCCTCCGATTGATTGGACAACATGACCTCCCCGCGCGATCGCCAAACCCTGCAAATTCGCCTCAAAGCCGATCTTTCGCGACCGGAATTACTAGCTGGTTTGGAGGCTTGGCTGCAGTTGGGTTTAATTGATGACAATCAGGTAAGACAATTAGCCCGCTTGCGATTAAGTTGCCAGATTCCCGAGCCAGTCATCGCCAAAAAACCGGAACCCCCCCCGCCACCGCTGCCCTCTCTTCCACCAGCGCCCTCACTCACAACAGAAGAAAGAGTGGACAATTTCCTCTCGCGAGCTTGGAACGCTTTTCGCGAGGAACTCAGTGTCCGCTGGTTATTATTTCTCGGCGTGTTTGCCGTCCTCGTGGCATCGGGCGGTTTGGCTGCAACGCAGTGGGAGTCTTTTTCCCCCGTCGCGCAATATCTGGTGTTATGGGCTTATACCCTGACTTTTGGTGGCATCGGCACTTGGCTTGCTAGACAGCCGCGATCGCGCTTGACCGCTGCTGCTTTACAAACCATTGCGACTCTACTCATCCCCATCAATTTCTGGGCTATGGATACGCTGATTGGCTGGGAAAACCCTTTCTCTTGGCTAATCATTGCACTAGCAGCAATCACCTTGAGTGGCTGGCTGCTTTGGGACAGCCAGCAACCCTTTCCTCTCGCTGTCACCTTTTTAGGAACCAGTTATCTGCATTGGGGATGGACCCTGGACAATTGGCCAACTGTCGCGGTTCACCTCGGCGCGATCGCGAGTACGGTTGCAATCATTCTCTTAGCGCCTCAGCAGCGTTTTACCTTCAGCGTATATGCGGTTGCCCTTTTATTAGGACGAGCAATTGGGGGGGTGGGTGTGCCGCTGACTGCCTTGGATTTTGCAATTGCTATTTGTGGGTGGTTGCTCACCCTTAACCAAGCCGATCCAGAATCGCTAGTATCGAAAGTAATGGAACGCATGGGGGCAACACTGCTGCTCGTGGCTTGGGGATTAGGCTGGGGAGAGCCGTTTCCTTGGTCCGCAGCAGTAGCAACGGCTTTTGCTTTAGAATTTTTGTGGCGACGGCTGCGGCAGTTTTGGCGATGCTGGCACTTGCTTGCTCTTTTCGGAGTGGGCTTACAGGGCTGGGGGTTGCTGTGGCAATTGCTTCCGCTCACCGCTCGCTCCCAAGGGGTGGAATTGCTCGAAAGTAGCTTGGGCTTAGAAACCGGTCCGCCTTGGCTGCTACCGAGTCTGGGACTTTTCCCTTATTTGATTATTTTCCTGGGGCTGGTCAAGTGGTTGGATCAGGTTGAGCAGCCCCAACTGGCGCGATGGGGGGAAGGGTTAGTGTTGGGGGTGGGTGCTCTTTTAACGGTGATTGCTGCGGTATCTCCCAGCACGCGATCGCTGACGTTATGGTTTTATAGCCTCGCCCTAACAATCATTATTGCGAATCGCGCCCGGGTTCCTCTGATTTATTTAGCTCGTATTGTCCTCTGGCTGGCGGTGCTTTCGAGTATCGATTGGATTTTACCGACTTTAACCCGACAGCAGTGGGGTAGTTTCTTCCTGGTGGCGATGGTGGGGGAATGGGCAGTGAGCACGCAAGCGGCTTCTAGGGCTTACTCTCTCCTGCGACAAGTGGCACAACGCAGTGGTTGGTACTTTGGCTTTGTGTTTGCGGGTTTGAGTTTCGTGTTGTTGGGGCAGAGTGATGCCGGAACCCTTTGGCGGATTTTATGGTTGGTCGCGCCCATTACCTTGACCTTAACCGCGAATTACCAAGAGGAAGGACGGCAAAAAATAGCTGCAAGATCCGCAATCATGGCTGCTTTCCTGGCACAAGGATTGTTGCTCTCTTCCCTGTGGACGCGCTTGCTGGGTTGGAGTGTTGCGACCGGATTAGTGGTGATCAACGCCCGTTATTTTCCCAGTGTTCCGGTAATGATGCTGCCGGTGGGAGCTGCCCTCGCTCTAGGGGCATCGCCCTTTTGGGGACAACTACAGTGGCCCGGATGGACGGTTTGGAGCGCGATCGCGTTGATTATCCTTTGGTCAGCAACCGCTCTCCTGGCGCGGCAGCGCAAGCGGACTGCCCTACTGTATGCTCGGGCAACGAATAATTGGGGAATCATGGTTTGTATTGGTGTGCTCAGCGCGATCGCGCTACATGGGATGAGAGGGGTAGCCGGGCAATCGTTTTGGCAGTATCCCTTAGCAGCCAGTCTCACTACCCTGGCTTTGACAACTCGCTATTGGCAAGCCCCGAGAGCAATCACTGGATATAGTGTCCTGATCGCCATTGAGTTAACTGCAATTGAAAGCTTGCACCTGACAGGCGGAACCCTCTTCCACTTGGCAATGGTTAATCTCGGTTTGGGATTGCTAACTCTGGTCAGTTATTATCGGCTGCCTACTCGGTGGATGACAACTAGTCTCGAAATTGCTCCCTTAGGGTTTGCTGGGGTAGCAATGATGAGTCGTCTTAATACTTTTACTGCCTATACGGGGTTACTCACTCTCGCAGCAGCGATCATTGCCTTATTCGTGGGTAGTCACCACCAAACCTGGAAAGGAATTTCTTATCTGGCGCTGGTTGGCATTCTCCTTGGCAGTTATGAATTAGCCATTTTCCCCTTTCCACCTATCTCATCTCCCCAAAGTCTCTTCAATCTATTGTCCCTGCTAGTTACAGTAACGCTTACCCTTGCTCTGATGTATCGCAGTGGCGCTAGCTTTTTACATCGGCAAGCCCGAGCGACCATACTTGGGTTATCCCTTGGAGAACTGAAACGGATTGCTCATTGCCACTGGGGGCTAGCCGGATGCTTTGCCGTTATCGCAACCTTGAGTCCCCTATCTAATGCTAATTCCCTCTCCTTTCTCAATCTGGGGAATGGGATTCTCCTCACTGCTTATGCCCTAGTGCAAGGTTACCAAACTCGCCAGAATCGTCCAGTTGCCAATGCTTGGTTCACTGCGGGGTGGTTAACCAGTGAATTAGTGATCGCTGCTATCATCCATCGTGGCGATTGGTTCGTCTTTGCCCTGACTCATCTCATCCTGGGATTAGCTGCTCTCGTTGTGACTGCCCAATGGCGTCGGCGAGGAAATCTGCTCTCCCGCTTAGGGAGTATTGAACTTTTTCCTCTATTTTTAGCCAGTGTTGGGGTCGTGGCGCGTTTCGGACACTTTACGGCAGCAACCGGCGGATTAATTTTAACCGCAGCAATCGTGGGGTTTGGGGTGGGAGGACGCCGGAAAAATTGGGCAATTGTCTCCCAGATTGCTCTGGTGGCAGTTTCTTGGGGTTGCTACGAGTTGATGATTTACGCCATCATCCAGAGCGAGAGTGGGTTAATCACCGATACGTTAAGCCTCCTGGCTGCAGTGGCGGCAGGTCTTGCTCTCGTGCAACGGAGTCTTGCTTACTGGGCGCGATCGCGCGATCAGATTTTAGGATTAAGGGTGCCAACCCTCCGCAACGCTGCCCATCTCCACTGGCTGGGGGGAAGCGTGCTGCGAATTGCTGCCATTGGCTTTACCACAGACTCGGATCCGAAACAGATTCCCCTGGGCATTGCTGTAAGCCTCATCCTGGGCATCTACGCTGTGATTCAAGGACGGGAACAGGCGCAGCTCTCTAGCAGCGATCAGCGCGCGATCCGCTCGGATTGGTGGGTCTATGTGGGACTGGTGCAATTGCTCGGTGTTACGGTTTATAGCCGCCAGCTTTGGGAAGAATTAGCCGTTTTAGACCCGTGGATCGCTGTTCTTGCCAGTTTACTGGGATTGATTCTCTTACAATTACCCTGGGGCAGTTGGGGCTGGAATTTGACCCCTTGGCACCGGATCGCGATCGCGCTGCCTGCCGTCAGAGTGGTCGCAACTGCGGTTGACATTGAGTGGTTCAATCTTTTCTTAGTAGCCGGATTTTACGGACGCATCGCCTGGCGCACCCGGCAAATCCGTTGGAGTTATGGCAGCCTAGGATTAGTGGCTTGGGGAATTGCGCAACTCTTAGCTCGTTTCCAACAGGAAGATCCCCTCTGGTACGCTTTACTCATCGGGTTACCGTTGCTCTACGTCGCTAGCGTCGATCCCATCCTTCAGTCTGCAAACAAACGTCGCGCCCGTCACTGGTTACGGTTATTCGCAAGTGGGATGATGAGTGGTACAGCCTTGTTCTATCATTCTGAACTCGGTTTAGCACCCACCTTGATGGGATTAATCTTCGTTTTTGCGGGGATTGCTTTGCAAGTGCGGGCGTTTCTCCTGATTGGTACAGCAACCCTTCTTCTCACTGGCGGTGAGCAAGTGATTAGTTTTTCTCAGGCTTATCCGTTTGCGAAATGGGCGATCGCGCTAGTAGCCGGCATTATTCTCATCGCGATCGCTGCAAGTTTTGAGTCTCGGCGCGATCGGATGATTTCTACGTTTCAAACGTGGCGGTCCCGCTTTCAGCAGTGGGAGTAAACGATACCGGAACTTCTCTGTGGGAAAATTTCAGTCTGAGTCCCCATGACATCAATGGTGACAATCCTCTCGCTCAGATGGATTCTCTTAGCAGATTACAGCTTCGTTTTTCTTACGCTTACCTGGCAGGGTTAAGGAATTTGTAAAACCACAAACTCTTGTTCGGGGAGATAGCTACGAAACTGAGCGCGATCGCTGAAAACAGCAATAATATTGAGAAAAATATCGGGAGGCATTCCTAAATCGTCCCAAGGAACCGATAATTCCAGACAATCATTAAAATAAAACTTGGCTCTGGTGCGACGACCAAACCAACGATTATGATCCGTTGCTTCTTCTAACCAAATCGTTTCTTCAACAATATTAATTCCGAGGTGATGATGATATAAATAATTGAGTGGAGGATGTTGCGGAACCTTGTATAAGGGAAGCCGACTATTAATTAAAGTTACCCCCGGATAGAACCAAAATAAATGTAACTCTGGCGGTAAGTTGGTACCGGGTTGTCCTCCTTTTTTGAAATCAAACCGGAAATAAAAATTGAGATGATCTAAGCCATACCATAAACGCTTGACATCGCTATTCTGCTGCATTGCCCCACTGGTGGCAATATCAATCCGCCCTGCTTTATCCCAGTCTTGTTCGTCAGCAATACCATCAATAAAGGGATGAATAAAACTGAGAGGCGGATGGGATTTTTTCCGTTGATGAGACTCTAGAGGGTGCTTGAGATCTTCGGGAATTGGAAGGTGGAGTGCTTGATAAATATTGGCGAGGTGATTGCGAAAGAGTTGATCAAAAATGGCATCTTGATTCGATGAATGTCCTTCTCCAAACCACCAAAACCAATCGGATCCTTCTGCTGCATAGAGGGCTTCCCACGCTTCTTCGCTGGCTTCAGGATGTTGGGCTAGGGTTTCTCGGGCGGCATTGAGTAAATCCCAAGCCCGATTTTTCACCGGATCACCAATCCAAGTGGTCAAATCGCCATCCACCCAAGAACCACTATGTAATTGCGGACTGGGTAAGGTGGCTGTGGGGGGATATTTTTCGAGAAATTCAGAAACAGTAACCAGTTCAATTCCAGGATGATCGCTAAGGCTTTGATAGAGGGTTTCTAAAAAAGGTTTCCCATCTTGAAGATACTCTTCCCAACAATTTTCGCCGTCTAAGGCAATGGTGACTAACCAGGGATATTCAATGGGTGTACCCAAACGTTGCGCGATCGCGTCTAAACGACCAATAAAGTCCTTCGCTGCCGTTTTTGCCGACAGTTTACTGTAGGTAAAGCCAATTAAATCCGATAACCGATGATCGCGGAAAACAACATTTAAATCGCCTTGAGGAGTTGGGAGACGATAGGGTTGATAGAGTAACTCTGGGGCATAAAGGGTTCCTCCTTCATTGCGATGGAAAAAATGATTGAGCGTCCAGCCCAAAATTGCTTCATCGGAACAAAACCATTTAAACCCAGCAGCAGCAATATCAGACAAAACCTGTGGACTAATCGCTTGTTCCGAGGGCCATAATCCTTGCGGTAAGCGCTCAAATTGCGATTGATAGATGGCTTTTGCTTTTTCTAAATGAGGCGGGATATCTTCTTGCCAATGAAAACGATGTTCCGGCAGAATAATATCGGGAATGGCAACTTTAGCAACGTTGGTATCCGCCAGTAGAGGAAGAATGGGATGGGTATAAGGACTGGTAATAATTTCGAGTTGCCCTGCTTCTTGCATCCGTTTATGTTGCGGGAGAATTTGGCGAATAATCTCTTGTTGTTTAGCGTAGATCTGTTGCCGATCTTTTAAGGTAAACTCTTTCCCTTTCTTTAACCAATCGGCAATCTCAGGATCATCCCAAAATAAAGGGTCAATCCAAGCTAAATTATGCCAGGCTAGGAGGTCGCTATAGTCTTGTTGCGTCCAATTGTGTAAGCACCAAACAGCACCATGTTCTTTACGCTGCTGATAAAGTTCTCGGTACCGGGGATGGGGATCAATGAGCGTGCGATAGTTGGCATCAAAAAAATGATTAATGATGTATTGCCGTTTCCCGCGATCTAAATGCTTTTCCGGAGTTAAAGTTAGATCTAAATAGGGATCGCAGGCATTTCCTTGCGCATAATCTTCGAGTTGTTGCATCAGCGTTGGGACCAAATTCACTGTCTGATGAAGTTTTGGATAACGCTGTAATAAGAGAATGAGGTCGAGATAGTCTTTTGTCCCATGTAAGCGAACCCAAGGTAAATGATACTGCCCTGGCGACGAGTAATAAAGCGGTTGGTGCTGATGCCAAACAAAGGCGACGTAGAGGGGATAAGCCATATCAGCTTGCAAAAAATATTGAAAGATCACGGTTGAGACAAACTCCGGTTCGGTCGTCTCAGAATTACAGGGACGATCGCGCTGTTGCTATAGAAACATTTTAGAAAACATTGCGAGAGAAACCAGAGGGAACACAGTTTAACTGCATTCCCCAAGTCAAGACCAGACCGGAAGATAATTATTTGTCTAGAATAGCAGGTGCGCTCAGATCAGCCAGGGAGACTTGACGATTATCGGCATTGGCTTCTTCAACACCGGTTGCTTCGGCATTCAAAATTGCTGTATTTTTCACCGAGGCATTGGCAAGGGAGAATAAAGGATTCGACAAAATGCCTGCCAAGGAGGTAACAACCAGCGAAAAGACTAACCCCACTTGTAAAGGACGCATTCCGGGTAAATTCCAACGGATTTCGGGATAGTTTTGGATGGTTTCCGACATTTCTTGCGGTTCTTTCACGACCATCATCTTAACGACTCGGATGTAGTAGTAGATGGAAATAACACTCGTGACCAATCCTAAAATCACTAAACCATATAAACCGGCTTGCCAACCGGCCCAAAACAGATAAATCTTACCGAAAAAGCCTGCTAACGGTGGAATTCCGCCTAAAGAAAGTAGACAAATACTTAAACCAAGGGTGAGCAGGGGATCTTTTTGATACAGTCCAGCATATTCGGTGATTTGATCGGTTCCGGTGCGGAGAGAGAAGAGAATAATGCCGGTAAAGGCACCCAGGTTCATGAAGAGATAAACCAGTAAGTAGAAAATCATGCTGGCATATCCGGCGTCGGTTGCTGCCACCATGCCAATCATAATAAATCCGGCTTGACCAATGGAGGAGTAAGCCAAGAGGCGTTTCATGCTGGTTTGAGCAAGAGCCACCGCATTCCCTAAAATCATACTTAAGATGGCAAGGGCGGTGAAAATGAGACGCCATTGCGGTTCTTCTAAGGGGAAGGCGACCACTAACAAACGAATGGCAAGGGCAAATCCCGCGGCTTTGGAACCAACGGATAAGAAGGCAACCACTGGGGTGGGGGAACCTTCATAAACATCTGGTGTCCATTGGTGGAAGGGAACGGCAGAAATTTTAAAGGCAATCCCGGCAATCATAAAGACCAACGCGATCGCGCTAGTGAGTTCTCCCCCTTCCATTTGGGCAATCCCTGCTGCAATTTTCGGTAAACTGGTTTCTCCGCCAGAAAGTCCATAAAGTAGAGAAGATCCATATAAAAATACTGCAGAACTAGCTGCGCCAATGAGAAGATATTTTAAAGCCGCTTCATTAGAACGAGAATCCCGCTTCATGTATCCCGTCATTAAATAAGAAGAGATACTAAGGGTTTCCAGAGACACAAAAATCATCACCAGTTCATTCGCCCCAGACAAGAACATTGCCCCTAAGGTTGCGGTGAGCATAATTGTGATGAACTCGGAAAGGGCAGAACCGGTTTGTTCCACATACCGAATTGACATTAAAATCGTAATCGCTGTCGAGAGAGCAATCACGCTGCGAAAAACAATACTGAGGTCATCAGCACTAAAACTCCCTAACAGCGCGATCGGATTTTCCGCATCCCACTGCAAGTAAAGCGCAACGATCGAAGCGAGTAAGCCCCCAATCCCGATATAGGGAAGGACACGCGCTGCGCTTTTTCCGACAATTAAGTCGCCCACTAAGACAATTAGGAGTGTAATGACAACGATACTCTCAGGAAGAATTAAGCCTGCGTTAAGTTGAGCAGAAAGATTACTTGTAAAGTCCATAGAAGTCCATATAAAGTTACGGATAGTTAACAGTTGTTTAGTACAGCGTACCAAGATTTAGGATAACAGCCGAGCCATCATTTGTTCTTGGTTGGCGCTGGATTGAGATCGCAAACGCCCCTTAAAGAAATGTTTGCATTTTATGACGATACTTAATAAAAGTTTATATTATACCAAGTTCAGGAAATCCCCCTCAAACGGGCAGATGTTTGCGGCTTTTTCCAATTGCAGAGATTAATAAACCTGAACAGAGTGATAAGTTTTATGAAGTTCTATGGTTTCCCTCTCAGGTTTTTTATATCGTGTACGACAGTAGAAATATCTGCAAAGAGCAATTCATTGAGCTTGAAAGGTTAGGCTTATGTATCCACGATTCACTGTTATCCCTCGGTATCAACTAGACGATCAGATTCCTTGGTTAGAAGGAATTGATCCCTTAAGAAATTACTGGATTGCAGTTAACGGCGATCGCGATCAGATCATCACGCTTCCGGGCTTAACCGCTGCTTCTTTTGATGCCTTTAAACAAGCCATGCGCCATTTCCGAGCGCTAAAAGCCGGTGAATCTTTATTACTCGGAGACAGCGAGAATGCTGGCAAAATTATTTGTATTAGTGCCAATTGCTACGCTTATGAAAGTAATATTGATGGTGCGCCTGTTTGGCACCTCTTTGATCAAGAAAGCCTAGATAGCCTTTTGATGTCAGCTCATCCTGACTGGCAATGTTCTCAAAAAGATTTACTGCTGGGTCGTACCCAACTTGAAGCATCCTGGCAAACGACTGCTGTGGCGTAATTTAACGTTGAATTTAGCCAGTTCTTCCCAAGAAGCCAGCAACTTGACAACAACAACTTGTAGCTGATTGTTGGCGTTGATTAAAAATTGCCAAGCGACATTCACGGTAAATAAAGACGTTTTAACGTAGCCCTGAACCCGGATATCATATTCTCCTTGATCTTCTCGGGCGACGGTTCCCTTTTGGGGAAAAAGTGTCATTCCTGCGGCTTCTGTGGCCAGATATTGCGCGATCGCGCTATTACTGACAACCGGTTCTTCTAGTGGCGGGTGTAATTCTCCCTCTTGTGCAAATAGATGAGCAGTTGCTTTGAAATCTTGATCATTCAGGGTCTGGAAGTAGGTTTTGACCAAGTCATGATCAATCCCTGCAATGGAAAAGCGCTGTCTTGAGAGAGAAGCGGTGGACATATGTAGTATCAATTAATAATTAACAATGAATAATTTGTTATTTGGTATCTGGTCACTGGTTACTGATAACGGGGTGGGGATGCCAGTTCATCATTCAGCCTGACATCCCGAAGCGATGCGTTACTAGACTAGGCAAGGGGATCGATACCCATATCAACGACGATGCGACGTAAGATGGTGATTTGCTGGTTAAACTCCAGCCATTCGATTTTCGCAATCACTTGCTTGCCTTTTGCTGACAGTTGATATCCCGAAGGCATCGGAATAACCGTGCCATCTTCCATCCATTCTGCTAAACGGTACCAGAATGCCAGTTTGGTATTCGCACTAAGCACTCCATAAGAACGGGTTTCAGGAGTGTTAACTTTTTCTACCAAGTTACGCATAAACTGAAGTTGCTCTTGCTGAGGCATTCCTTTAACTTGATTGAGCAAACCTTCAGCCAGTTGTAATCTAGCAGCACCGGGGGCGGCAGGTGTAATTGCTTTTCCTGTTTGCAAGTAGATGAACCAAAGTGCCGCCAACTGTTCATCGGTAGTCAGCTGTTGAAACTCAGTAATGGCAGTATCAACGGCTTCGATTGGAGTAGAAATGAGAGATTGGTTGCGAGTGGCGACCATAGTTATTACCTCTTGCGTAATTCAATGAGCTTAATTAAGCTGCTTTTGCTTCTATTATGTAAATTTTTATTAACAAACGCAACACTTTAGCCATGAGAATGGTAAATATCAACCATAAGTCAGACCAGATTGATCTGAGCAAAACGGCTCTGTGTGGTTTATGGAAGCCACGGGTAATCCCGAAAATTCGGTTTTCGTTTTTCTAAAAAGGCTTGTTTTCCTTCACTCCCTTCTTCCGTCATGTAGTAGAGCAGAGTGGCATTGCCAGCGAGTTCTTGTAACCCCATTTGCCCATCACAATCGGCATTAAACGCTGCTTTCAAGCAACGAATGGCAGTGGGACTTTTATCTAAAATTTCATTAGCCCAGTTAATCCCTTCTGCTTCCAATTGGTCAACCGGCACTACTGTATTCACCAAGCCCATATCCAGTGCTTCCTGAGCACTATATTGCCGACACAAAAACCAGATTTCCCGTGCTTTTTTTTGCCCGACAATGCGAGCCAGGTAACTTGCCCCAAAACCACCATCAAAACTGCCAACTTTCGGTCCGGTTTGTCCAAAAATCGCGTTATCCGCAGCAATGGTGAGGTCACACACTAAATGCAAAACATGACCGCCACCAATGGCATAGCCCGCCACTAAAGCAATCACGACTTTCGGTAAGGAACGAATAGCACGTTGTAAATCTAAAACATTGAGCCGTGGTGTCCCCTCATCATCCATATACCCTGCTTTACCGCGGACACTTTGATCGCCACCGGAACAAAACGCATACTTCCCATCCGTATGAGGACCGGCACCGGTTAATAAAACGACACCGATACTGGTATCTTCCCGAATGCGAGCGAAGGCATCATACAATTCAAAAACGGTTTTCGGGCGAAAGGCATTCCGTTTATGGGGACGATTAATGGTCAGTTTTGCAATACCGGCTGCTTGTTCATAGCGGATATCTTCATAAGACTTAATGGTTTGCCAATTGATTTCCATTTGTTAACTTATTCCAACAATTCAGACTCATTATCTTAACTCTAGCCGGACTTTCCCTCCCCTCAATTGACTGGTGTCTTTAAATAGAATCCAGATTTTTTAACAATCCTTAATAGTAAGGAAGCATTGTTTCAAATCTCAATAATACTTTAGATTTTTTGTTCCTCACGCTCTCTCAAAACCGTTATCCTAAGAAATGGAAGATTTCATTCGGAGCCGAGGATAATGGATGTCATTTCTTATGAAAAGCAAAATCCCACCCAATGGTCCGTGGTTATTTTGATAACCCTGTGCTTTTGGTTGAGTGCCAGTTTAGTCTTAGACTTTGTAATTATTCCTTCTCTGATGCAAGCAGGAATGATGACCCAACCTGGCTTCGCGAGTGCTGGGTATTCGATGTTTGGCTTGTTTAATCATATTGAGTTACTCTGTGCTGCAACCATTTTAAGTGGTGTTTTCGTACTCAATAAAAATCACGTTTTACCGAAAAAACAACAGCAATGGTCAATTATTTTATCCAGTTTATTGCTCGGGATTGCACTAATTTGTAACTATGTTCTAACCCCACAAATGAGCGGATTAGGATTAGATTTAAACTGGTTTGAATCAGCACGCACCATGCCGGCTGAGATGATGGAATTGCACGCCGGTTACTGGGGACTAGAATTAATGAAGTTTATTGTTGGTGGAATCCTCTTAACCTGGAGTTTCCGGGCTTGGAACCCCCAAGAGAACCATTAAGTTAAGTCAGTTTAGTCTGCTTCGGCTTCTTCAAAGATTAATAATTTCAGCGCGAGTAAGGTAAATCCAACTGCTGCCAATGCTTTCAGTAGACGAGTGGGAAGCAGTTGGGCAACCCCTCCCCCTAACATGACGCCTAAAAAGCTTGCTGTTAAAAGGGCAGCAATACAACCGAGAAAAACTGCCGTTGGTGACTTGCTATTGCCCCCAAGCGCGATCGCGGCGAGTTGGCTTTTATCGCCAATTTCTGCTGCAAAAACGGTGACAAAGGTTAATCCGAGTAATTGCCAATCCATAAATGTTTTGATTTCTGAAACTGATTTTAAGTAAGTGAAAGTGAATGCTTTACGCCCCCTCAACCACATCTCCCAGTAAGAGAACAGCAATCACGAGAAGCAGTCCAGCAACAATGACTTCTAGCCGTTGGGGAGGCAACCGTTTCGCCAACCATTGCCCTAAAAGAACCCCAATTAAACTGGTCATGATCAGTGCTAGGGCAGCCCCAAAGAAAACAATCAACGGCGATCGCGATTCAGCACTAATGAGCAAGGTGGCAAGCTGGGTCTTATCTCCAATTTCTGCTAGAAAAATAGTGACAAATGTGGAAAAAAAGACCGCGGAAAACCCCTTGTGAAAGAGGCGAGGTGGCGTGGGAACGGAGGTCTGAGTCGAAACGCGATCGCGCTGTTTAGTCACTGCTTCGGTTAATCCTTCAATCTTCTGGTCTATTCTATCTTAAGGTCAAGAGAGGACTCCCACTGTAGTGACGTTAGGAGTTTAGTGGTAGATGAATCATGACCAAACCAAAAAACGAGGGATGTTGTCTAAACATTCAGCAGCAGTTAACTTTCGAGTTGACCGAGTTAAGAGCATCTGAAGGCCGAATCTCCCATTAAGCTTTCGAGTTTAAGGGGATAAGGTTCAAAAATCCTTGTGGGTAAAGGGTTTTGGCGCGTCTCCGCTATAAGTTTCTGCAATGTGTCCATCACCGGTGACTTGATATTTGTAAGTAACCAAGCCTTCTAACCCCACCGGACCTCGTGGGGGCATTTTTTGTGTACTAATCCCGACTTCTGCACCAAAGCCATAACGAAATCCATCGGAGAAGCGAGTGGAACAATTATGGAAGACCCCGGCTGCATCCACTTGATTAAGGAAGGTTTGAGCGAGTTGAGCATTTTCAGTAAGAATGGCTTCGGTGTGTCGAGAACCATAAGTGGTGATGTGCGCCATGGCAGCTTCCGCATTATCGACCACTTTCACAGCTAAGACTAAGCCTCCGTATTCTGTTGACCAGTCTTCTACTGTTGCTGTCTCGATTTGGGGTAAAATTTCACGAGTCTGTTCATCCCCACGCAAGGTTACTCCTTTCTCGGTCATCGCTTTTTCTAGCTGCGGTAAAAAGTCTTTGGCGACAGCACGATGAACAAGTAGGGTTTCCACAGCATTACAAGCAGCAGGGTATTGCGTTTTCGAGTCTACGGTAATGGTTACCGCTTTTTCGAGATCAACGGCTTCATCAACGTAAATATGACAAATACCGTCCGCGTGACCCAATACTGGAATGCGGGTATTTTCTTGAATGAAGCGCACAAAGGAGTTGGAACCTCTGGGAATAATCAGATCAACATACTGATCTAATGATAAGAGTTCTTGGATTTCGCCACGGGTGGTGAGGAGTTGTACCACTGCTGCGGGGACATCGGTTGTTGCTAATGCCTCATGGATCACTTTCGTTAAGGTTTGACAGGAATTAAGCGCTTCTTTTCCCCCTTTTAAAATGACGCCATTGCCTGACTTAATCGCCAAGCTGGTAATTTGAATGAGGGCATCGGGACGGGCTTCAAAAATGACCCCTAATACACCCACTGGACAACTGATCCGTTTGAGAATTAAGTCAGTATCCAGTTCCCGATGAATTTGAGTAGCACCAATGGGATCCGGTAGGTTTGCCACATCTTTGACCCCCGCGATCGCGCTTTGTAATTTTGTCCGATCCAGTTTTAATCTGGCTTGCAGGGCTTCGGGAATGCCATCTTGTTTGGCTTGTTCACAGTCTGTAGCGTTCGCTGCGACAATTTCATCCTGGTGAGTGGCCAGGGCTTGCGCGATCGCGCTTAAAGCTTGGTTCCGTTGTGCTGTGGATAAAACGGCGAGTTGCTGCGCTGCCTTTTGCGTTTGTTGAGCCAGATCTGATAAAGCATCAGGTGTCGTTTGTGAGGCTACCATTGAGACTAATTCGACTATACGATCAAGTGCGTTCATTGTATCGTAAATTTTGATAAGTTTTATACCATTTGCCTAGATCCCCTCTTTTGTCTAGGTTTCATGACCCTCGCAAAATCAAGTGAGAAGCCCTGTATTCTATCCCCGAAGATATAATCATTTTACTTCTCTAACGGGGGAGGTATGACGCCATCTTAAAAAGCGTGGCTCAATTAATGGTTGACACAGTTTCAGATGAGGAACAACCATGACTATCCAGGCTTATGCCGCAAAAGAAGCAGGTGCCCAATTACAACCGTTTACCTATGATCCCGGTGCGTTAGGCAGCGAAGAAGTCGAAATTGACGTTCAATACTGTGGCATTTGTCATAGTGATGTCAGTATTGTTGATAATGATTGGGGCGTTTCTCAATATCCAGTAGTTCCTGGTCATGAAGTTGTCGGAACCGTCGCTGCTGTCGGCGATGCGGTTCAAAATCTCGCGATTGGTGAACAAGTGGGCTTAGGCTGGTTTTCCAGTTCTTGCATGAGTTGCGAGTGGTGCTTATCCGGCGACCATAATCTTTGCAATGATTCTGAACAAACCATTGTTGGACGCTACGGCGGCTTTGCCGATAAAGTACGGGCCCATCAAAACTGGGTGTTTCGTCTTCCCGAAGGTTTAAATCCTGAAACGGCAGGACCCTTATTTTGTGGCGGAATTACTGTTTTTAACCCGATTGTGCAGTTAGATATCAAAGGCAGCGATCGCGTTGGCGTGATTGGTATCGGTGGCTTAGGTCACATAGCACTGCAATTTTTGAAAGCATGGGGCTGTGAAGTCACTGCTTTTTCTGGAAGCGCTGACAAAGAAGGCGAAGCCCGTAGTCTGGGTGCACATCATTTTGTTAATTCTCGCGATTCAGAAGCCGTGAAAGCCCTCAAAAATAGCTTTGATGTCATTCTCTCGACCGTTAATGGAGATTTAGATTGGGAAACCTATATGGCTGCATTGCGTCCTCGCGGTCGTCTTCATTTTCTGGGCGTTCCCCCTAACCCCATTGCCGTGCAAATGTTTTCGTTCTCAGTACAGGACAAAAAATGAGAAGAGGGGTTGCCAAGTGAGACAGGAAAGG
>CAZAYV010000007.1:0-47021 GCA_964489465.1 uncultured Dactylococcopsis sp.
CATATGGTTGTCCTCATCTCCTGTTGAGCCAGAAACACACTGATATCAAAGTACTTGGCAGGCTCGTATTTATAATTCCTTTGTGTCCTTTGTGTCTTTGTGGTTAATCCAAAACTTCCTTGTAATATACATCTAAACCAGCAGACTTATTTCATATGCGACAACAATCAACGAATTCACGTCTTCACTTTAAAATCTAACAAGTGGGTCTGATCCCTGCTTTTACGGATAGCCGAAATCCTTGCCAAGTAGGGGCAACGGCTATCCGCCTGGAAACGATTAAGAAGGGACAACCCGAGGCCGTTGAACCGTTGCGAGGGCTTCCACTAAACTGCGCACCGTTGCCACCATTGCCACTTCATCATCAAGTTGATTAATGGCAGAACCGACACCAACACCGGAAGCACCCGCTGCAATCGCCATGGGAACCGTGACACTAGACAAACCAGAGGCGCATAAAACAGGTACAGAGACGGCTTGGGAAATACTAGCTGCCGCCGCTAAAGTGGGAGTCGCTTTTTCAATCAGTCCCAGCGTTCCCCCATGGATCGGCGTACTGCTGGTTCCCCCTTCTGTTTGAATAATATCAGCCCCAGCTTCTACCAACTGCATCGCCAGTTCTACTTGCTCATCTAAAGGCAAAATATGAGGAACCGTTACCGACAGCGTAATCGTTGGCAGTAAGTGACGTGTTTGTTGGGTTAACGCTAACACCTCTGCCGCTTCAAAGCGTCGCCCTTGGGCATAAAAGGTGTCAAAATTACCAATTTCAATCAAATCAGCACCGGCATCGACACAGGGCACAAAAGCATCTGGTTCCACTGCCGAAACGCAAACCGGAAGCGAAGTGATGTCTTTTGCCATCTGAACTAACGCTGCATCAGCAGCAATATCCACAAACGTTGCCCCACCCGCACTAGCGGCTTTAATGACTTGGGAAACCTTGGCGCGATCAAAATTGTTCAACCCACTAATTACTTTCAGGACATCCTGATGCTGAAATGCTCCTTCTAAATTTGGGTGCATACTCATTTTTGAATTTTCCTTAAAATCTCTTAATCTGGAGAGCCATTATAGCTGATTCTTGTTACTCATCGAACCGCGTCATTCTGTTCTCTCTTCCCCTTACTTATCAAAAAAGTGTTCTTTTGTCTTTCCCTTTACAGGATCGTTACAATCTAATCGCAGAAATAATCGTTACGGTTCTGCTTGCATCAGGAAATTGAGCGCTTTTCGCAAACATTACTATTTGCAAACTCTCATTAAATCTTCTTACAAAGCTGGCAACTCCGGAAATCGTTTCGGTTTAATGAAAACAAAGAAGCAAAGCGTATTTTGTAAGAAATCGAGCAAGGGTCCCATGAAGCGATATCCACAACTCACCCGATTAATTTGGAATTATTATCGAGAAAATAAGTCCGAATCCCAACAATTAAAAATCTTAGGAAATTGTAAAGTGAATCGGCGTTGGGGTGATTTCCGGATTAACTGTCCCAATTTGGAATTAGCAAATGCAGTCTGCGATTTAATTCCTTTGTTAGAGCTTCCAATTATTAAGTTACGTTTAGCAAAACGCATTAAAATTTTAGTGGAAGGACACTTGTTCCGTTCGGTTACAGTGGGCTCTCAAAATCTGAGTCCCGCCGATGCAAGAAAGTTTTTAACAAACTATTGACGCCGGTCGAGAAATCTGTTTTGGTATAAAAAAGAGAGTAATCGGGCAAGATCACTCTCTCATTGAGTTATCTAAGTAGTGGTTAGAAGCTATTTAGAAGCCACTTTTTCTTCGATATTATCAGTAGCCTGTTGAGCATCTTGGCGGATCTGTTCAGGCTGCTGTTCTTCAGAGATGACTTGCGAGCTGAGCCAGCTGCTAATGAAGGTGTCAAGGGAAAATAAGCCACCCCCATTGACGAGGAAGAAGAGGAAACAGCTCGCATAAATGGATGAGAGTTCTAAATAAGGAATACTAAAACCGGCGACTAAAATATGGTGATACATGGCGACGGCCATCGTTCCCACTAAGCCCAGTGCAGCCGGGCGCGTCAGTAACCCTAAGGCAACCAAAGGCGCACCAATCAATTCGGTATACGCAGCGACATAACTGAAGAAGATCGGAAAGGGCAGTCCAATGATTTCCACGTAAGCTGTTGCGAAGCTTTCAATGTCGGATAGTTTGTCGAGTCCGTTGTGAATCATCATTACACCCACAACGACTCGTAGAATTGCCCAAACAGACTGGGACCAATAATTAGCGCTGAGGTTAGAGCGCAAGAGTTTTGCTGATAAATCAAGTGCTTTTTGAACCATTATGTTTTATATTTTTCCTGAAGTAGCGAGTCAATGAGATTAAGCTTAATGAAGAGTAAATGCAAGTTGAGGCGGTGATTTTCTCCCCCCTAAAGACAAAGGTCGAGCCGTCTCCCTTTGCTCTTACCAGTAAAAGTGCCTTCCGCGGAGGGAGGCGTAATCTCTAACTGGTGTATATTGCTGTGAAATAAATTCTTCTTTTACTCTTCTTTTACAAATATAAAGTAAAACTAAATAAATCGCAATAAAACTTAGTAAATAAAGTTGCCTTTTCTCAGAGTTTTTTCGTCCCTTGAACTCACTCATTGCTTGCTAAACTGAGGAAAGCCCATCACACCCTTATTTATGTGGAGGAGAAACCTTGTCTGTTGGGAATAATCAACCCTCTCCTGATGAAATTCCAGAAGCCTTGAGAGATGTCACTCCCATTGTCAAAACGAAACGGAATCGTTTCTGGCTTTGGCTGGGAAGTGGTATGGGTTTAGCCGTAGTCGGTGCCACAATTGGAGTCTATCTCTGGAACGAAAATTCAAAACTGAGGGTGACCTCTACCCCGCAAGTGCTAGAAAAAGTAACCTCACAAGAACAGAAGAAAGAGACAGTGCAAACGGATCAAGAAGCGTTATCCTCAAAAGCAGTTCTCCAAGAAAGCCGTCCTGATTTATTGGGACATTTGCCTTACGAAGCGGCACCGCCGGAAACGTTAACCCCCGTTACCGCTGATGGTCGCATTCAGTTGAGAACTCCTGCTGCGGAAGATTTTTTGCAGATGCAAGCGGATGCTCGTCGGGAAGGAGTGTTGTTAGTCCCTTTATCAGGGTTTCGTTCTCTCGCTCAGCAAGAAGACCTCTTTTTTGGGGTGAAAGCGCAACGGCGGCAAAGAACAACGGAACGAGCGGAAGTGAGTGCGCCCCCAGGATATAGCGAACATCATACGGGTTATGCCATCGATATTGGTGACGGGAAAGCCCCAGACACTCATGTGGAAAAAAGTTTTGCTGAAACGGAAGCATTTGTTTGGTTAGAAGCGAATGCAGCCCGCTACAACTTTGAATTGTCTTTTCCGGAAGAGAATGCGCAGGGAATTAGTTATGAACCTTGGCATTGGCGCTATGTTGGTAATCAAGAAAGTTTAGAAATTTTTTATAAAAACCAATAACAATGAGTGATGTCAATTTAGAGCAGTTATCTCAGCAACTGGAAAGTTCCAGTCAGCGCGATCGCATGGTGGCCTTAGCGCAGCTGAGAGATGTTGATCCCGAACAAGCGGTTCCCCTGATTAAAAAAGTTTTATATGATGAAAGTTTGCAGATTCGTTCAATGGCTGTGTTTGCTTTGGGGATCAAACCAACCGCAGAATCTTTTCCGCTGCTTTTGGACTGTCTCGAGGATGAGGATTATGGGATTCGGGCGGATGCCGCCGGGGCAATGGGCTATTTGCAGGATCAACGGGCTTTTGAGCCTTTGGTACGGTTATTTTATGAAGATACCAACTGGTTGGTCCGATTTAGTGCAGCCGTCTCTTTAGGTAATTTGCAAAATCCAGAAGCGAAGCAAGTGTTGCTAGAAGCCCTCAACAGTGAAGAAGTGGTTTTACAACAAGCAGCGATCGCGGCTTTAGGAGAAATTAAGAGTAGTGATGCGATTGAAGAAATGTTACGCTTTGCCCAGTCTGAAGATTGGCTAGTGCGTCAACGTCTCGCCGAAGCCCTTGGCAACTTTGCTACTGATAAAAGTATCTCTGCCCTGAATTACTTAAAAAAAGATAGCCACCCCCACGTGAGCAAAGCAGCAACGATTTCTTTAGAAAAACTTGCCAATTAACTCAATGTTAGAAACGATGATTGATATTAAAAATTTTTTTGAACAAAGTGAAGGCAAATGGTTTACCCAACGGACTCAGTATAATCTGGCGCAAAACAAAGTCGAAAATGGTCAAGCTGAATTAACGGTCGAGTTATTGTCACTAGAAGATGGCGCGATCGCGGATCTCTATGAACAAGTAGCTCGTCAACTGAGTGATCAAACCGCAACCGATTTATCTCATGGTGCTGGGGCGAGAATTAGTTGGGATGCTGATAGCCAAAAAGGCAGTAATTTAATTCTTTTGATTGCCGATGATACACAGCAACAGCAGGGAAAACTGATTCAAAAAACAATAAGTGGTGACTCTATTCCCACTGTCGGTCGCTTTACGATTGGAGAAGATGAAGCCTTAACGCTATCTACCACTGCTCAAACAAACAGCATTATTAAAGAACGACTGTGGTTTGCTCATCCGAACTTACGTCTGCGCACGGTTTGGCAAGAAAATGAAACCGGACATCAAGGATGGGTGATGTTTTATTCTGAAATTCGCCGCATCACAAGTTAATTCGCTTCTGAATTGGCAACTGCTTTCAGTTTTGAGTAAACCTGAGATCGATCGAGTAAGGGGGTAAAGCGGTCAATACTCAAGGAAGGTTCACGTGCTTCTTCTTCATCTTCGATGACGGTTTCTGCCTCCAATTCTTCTTCAATTTCTGGTTCCGGTTCAGATATGGGGGAAGAATTTCTTCCTCTGTTTTCAACTGCAATAGAAACTTCGCGTAATGCTTTCGGTAGTCGATGACAAATTAACTGTTCAAACTCGTGAGTAAAGTGAAACTTGGGTTGACCCCGATGTTCCCAAAGGTTGAGAATGTGCTCCACCGAAATTGTTTTATATCGTCCTAAATAGAGGGCTTCGATAATGGCTAAGCGAATCCAAGAAGCATCATATTCCTCTAACCAACGTGCTGCCAAGGTTTGCGATGTTTCTCCATCGAGTTCAAAACCATAGTTTTCAATTAAAACTTCAATCAGCTGTTCCATGACTACCCTAACCCAAGGAAGTAATAGTTTATTGATCAGTATATCAGTAATAATACGTATCCGTTTTCGGTTGTTAGTATTTTATTTTACCTATTCTACCTGTAGTTTACTGATCTCTACCAAATTAATCAAGAGATATTCTTCACAGGTGTCAATGACGCTTGCTAGAAGGTCACTGTCATCCGCATCGTACTAGTCAGAATATCAGCTTCTCTTCGATTTTGATTGGGATTGAGATGCCAAATAATTCCTGGGGTAACCGTAATATGGTCACTCACTTGCCACTTGTAAAAACCTTCTAAATGCCAAGGAATCTGATTTTCTATGTCAGATTGGTTTTCTAAATAACCAAGATAGGGTTGAGCACCGAGAATAAGTCCCCCTAAATTATCTGTATGACCCAAGTCAGGAAAAATGATTGAAACCGCATAATTCCAAATTTCTCCGTCACCCTCACCGAGCGCCTTCACATCCGTGTAGCCAAAGCGACCGCCAAGACCGAGTTTAGAATTAGCTTGCCAAAACACTTCCATCCCGTAGGCATTAGTCACTGTGGGAAATTGGGCTAGGGTATCATTCACGACTGCGGTCCCCACAATCGTTTCTCCTTCAGAAAGTCCATCGCTAAAACCAAAGTCTCCTTCTTGAAAATAGCTATGGAGATAATTCACGCCAAAAGAAAGATCGTCGGTCGCCTCCCACTTTAAGCGCAGCCCTGTACTATAAGAACCATTCCCGAAGCCGGCTTCTGGATCCTGTGCATCTGGGGTATAGTATCCTACTCCTACGTGCAGGAGATCATGGAGATAATGGGAAACAGCAATTCCAGTCCCACCGCCTAAACTTAGAATGGGGTTGCGTTGAGCAAAGGTCGAAAGGGTTGTGGTTCCAGCGTAATCGTCTTCCAAAAAGGGATTCACTGTCGGAGTATTATAATCTGCATGTTGCCCGCCTTTTGCCGTTAACAAGCTACGCGTATTCTCACTAAGCGGAAAGCGATAACTGAGCTTGCTCAGGATTAGTGAGTTATCTGTATTACCTCGCCATTGCTGGGTTTGGGTCAGTTCGCTGGTGCCATTGGCTAAGTTAGGAGTGATGCTATTCCCAGCGGTTAAACGAGTGAGAAGTGAGTCGCGACCGGTAAAGCTAGTCTTAAAATCAAGGCGCGATCGCGCTTGCCCAACAATCCCTGTTTCTTCTCCACTTTGAGCACTATGGGTAACCGCTAAATTCACCACACCGTGTAATTTAGTGGTGGTTGAAAACTGAGTCAGTTCTAACTCTCGCACAAGCGCTGTTACACCATCCACTCGCCCTCGCAAAATCGACAGTTCTCGGGCAAATTCGGTTTGTAGTCGCTGGAGAATTGGTTGTTCTTCTAAGCGAATCTTGATCTCCAATTGACCAATACAATGATTGAGTAGAGCTGCAAATTCATAACGACTCACTGCTTGCTCACCGCGAAAGGTTTGATCCGGATATCCGGCAACACATTGGTATTGTCTTTGCAACGCTTGTAACGCAGAAAATGCCCAGTGACTTGTTTCAATATCTTTTAAATCTGTAACGGGTATTACAGGGGAGGTTAGGGTAGAATTGGGTTGAGCTTGGGCAGTGGATACCTTCACCATTAACGGAAGGACGAGGGTGAGTAAAAGCAGAGGGTAACGAGACATATAAGTTTAGGTTAGCTGGTGTCATTTCTGATATTACCGTTCGCATCATTTCCCATGAGAAGCGTAAAGAATTTCAACAATCACTATAATTGGCAATTGCCTCGTGGCAGTATTTTCTTAAGCTAGGTAACAATTTCAGAGAACCGATCTTGACACTCTTTTTTGGTTAATTTACTTTATAGTTATTTAGTGTTTTAACAACATCAAGTTTTAACGGGAGATGGCGTGAGGGCTTGTTGAAAAATGACCCCTGCTTCAACCGTCTCACTCAAGGAGGAATAATAGAATGCGCATTTTGATGATTCAACCGAATTACCATGCCGGTGGTGCCGAAATTGCCGGAAACTGGCCGCCAAGTTGGGTTCCTTATGTGGGAGGTGCCCTGAAGCAAGCTGGGTTTACCAATGTGCGGTTTGTGGATGCAATGAGTAAAAATATACCAAATGATGTCCTAGCACAGATTATTGAAACGAATCAGCCAGATGTTGTCTTGGCAACTGCCATTACCCCGATGATTTACCAGTCGGAAACAACGCTGAAAATCGCGAAGGACGTTTGTCCAAATGTGGTTACGGTAATGGGCGGGATTCATCCCACCTATATGTATGCGGAAGTCCTCAATGAAGCACCGTGGGTCGATTATATTATTCGGGGAGAAGGGGAAGAAGTTACCGTTAATCTCCTGCACGCGATTGCGCAAGGAACCGATCAAACTGATCGCGCTGAAATTAACGGCATTGCCTTCTTAGACAAGGGTGAAGTGGTTGCGACACCCGCCCATCCTCCGATTAAAAATTTAGATACGCTCAGCCCCGACTGGAGTCTTTTAGAATGGGAACATTATATCTATACGCCCCTGAATGTCCGAGTAGCGGTTCCCAACTATGCCAGAGGGTGTCCCTTTCGGTGTCGCTTCTGTTCCCAGTGGCGGTTCTGGCGGAAATATCGATCGCGCACCCCAGAACAATTTGTGGATGAAATCGAGACCCTAGTGAAAGACTACAAGGTCGGTTTCTTTATTCTGGCAGATGAAGAACCCACTATTAACCGTTCTCGTTTCATTGCCCTTTGTGAAGAACTGATTGAGCGTAACTTAGGGGTTCATTGGGGGATTAATACCCGTGTGACTGATGTTTTACGAGATGAAGAACTCTTGCCCCTCTACCGCAAAGCAGGCTTAGTTCATGTTTCTCTAGGCACTGAAGCGGCAGCACAGTTAAACTTAAATCTTTTCCGGAAAGAAACGACCATTGAAGATAACAAACGGGCGGTGCAGTTACTGAAGAAAAACGGAATTGTTGCCGAAGCCCAGTTTATTATGGGGCTAGAAAATGAAACCCCAGAAACCATCGAAGAAACCTATCGCATGGCGCTTGATTGGAATCCTGATATGGTGAACTGGAATATGTTTACCCCTTGGCCGTTTTCCGATTTATTCCAAGATCTCGGCGATCGCGTGGAAGTGCGAGACTATTCCCAATATAATTTTGTCACCCCGATTATGAAGCCCGATAACATGGAACGGGAAGAAGTTTTGAAAGGGGTCTTGCGCAACTATGCTCGTTTCTATATGCGGAAAACCCTCGAATACTGGTTTGCCCGTGATCCCTTCAAACGGAAATACTTACTCGGCTGCTTGAAAGCCTTTGCCAAAACGACTCTGAATAAGCGCTTCTATAATCTCAGTCGCGTCAAATACAAAGGCTTACAGACCAATATCGATCTCGGCTTTGATGAATCGAAAGTCTTTACTCGCGAAGAGTTAGCGCAACGGAAACGGGAACATCCTGAGTTAGAAGCCGATATGAGTTTTGCGGGAACGGTCTCGGGCAATCAAAATTCCTCCCAGCAGTAAGCTGGAAATACTGGAAAATATTGCTTAGGAAAAGAGCATGGATGACATTCAGGTAATTATTGTGGAGTCGGATGAAGCCACTCGCATCCGACTGAGAACCGAGTTGCGCCAACAAGCGGGGATTGAAATTGCCAGTGAAGCGACCAATGGGGAAACGGGATTGGTTTTATTGGAATCGATTCCTGTTGATCTCGCGATCGCGCCGATGATCCTCTCCGATATGGATGGGGTCACCTTTACTCAGAAGGTGCGCCAGTTACAAGCAGAAGATGAGGAACTGACCTTTAAAGTTTTATTGCGCTGTTCTCTCTCTGAAGAAGAACAAGTGATTGCTGCTTTTGCTGCGGGTGCGGAAGCCTATTGTCGGGATGATTTGAGCATTGCTGAATTAGCCGAGAAGGTGAAAACCACTCATGAACACGGACTTGCCTTTGATAGCGCGATCGCGCAAGTGATCCAAAACCACGCCACCGAATTACAGTTGAACGACGCCGATCAAAACCTCCTTAGGGAAATGGCAAGTGGCAATAATTATGAGGCAATGGCACAAGGAGCTTCCCAAGCGGATCTGTGTGAAGCCATCACCCAACTGCGGACACATTTGCAAAGCAGCGATCACGTCCAATCTGCTTTAAACGCCTTACGCACCGGTTAGCTTAAATAGAAAAGCTTTCATTATGTATTTAAGTACATTGTAAATGGAGAGACTGCTCTTCAAACAAATATTAAGACTAAGTTGAAAATAACGCCAACTGTGTCAGCAATAGGTGATTCATCTCACTTTAGCCAGAGAGGTGAGAATGGTGAGAAAAAGTATTAGCACCCCTAGCAACGAAACTATTTGCAGTTCATTTAGTCCGTAATAATCAGTGGGAATTAATTCTCAATTACAATCAAGATACAAAATTAAAATCCAGTTCCTGCATCACATCCTTGGGATGGGTTCAAGGTAATTTTTCAAAAAAGGAGGCAACGATCTCATAATGTTGAGAAATTTTTTATTAGGATTAGGGGTCATTCTAGGTTCTGCTTCACCTAGTTTTGCTTTTGAAGACAAGGAAACATTTCCTCAGCAGCAAGATGTTTTAATGGCTCATGTCAATCCAGAAGTAATGAAAATTATTAATGAAGCAATTCAGAATAATCCTGATGATCCTAACCCCTATTTACAGCGAGGCTTAGCTTACAATCATTTAGAAGAATACGACAAAGCACTCAATGATTTTAATCAGGTTCTTGCACTTGATCCTGATAATGTGGATGCGTATAATTTCCGGGGAACCATGCATTATCGTTTAGAACATTATCAAGAAGCGCTTGCCGATTATAATCGAGCCATGGAAATTGATCCCGATTATGCATTGTTATATTTTAATCGCGGCTATGTGAAGGTAGAATTAGGAGAAATTGCAAGCGCGATCGCAGATTTTAAAAAAGGTGCCAATCTTTCACAAGAGCAAGGTGATTTCAATACTTATGAACAAGCTCAAGCCTTGATTGAAAAACTGAAAGTAGATCCTGAATCAGTTAGCCCGACTCGTCAGAATAACGGTTACCATTAGGGAATTGCTAGGAGAATGATCAACTGCAGGATTGACAAAGTTTGATCATCTACAAATTTAATTGTAATTGGATTTCAAGAAATGAAGAACGAATATAAATTTTTTCAGGTCAATTTTTTTGGGAAAAAACTTAAATTCGTTCCAAAACTCCCACACATTCTAAATGCTTGGTTTGTGGGAATAAATCCAAACCAACCATATCTTTAAGTTGATAGATCTCTTTACACAAAGCATTGAGATTACGAGCAAAACTTTCAGGGCTACAGCTAACATAAACTAACTGTTGCGGTGGGGATTTTAAAATTTGTTTAAGGACTTTTTTCGGGAGTCCACTACGAGGCGGATCAACAATTAAACTGGATTTTTCCGCAGGAAGGGTGTTGAGATATTCCGATAGAGAATCTTCTGTTCTGCCTCGAAAAATACGCAGGTTAGCAACCCCTAAATTTTCTTGATTCTGCTTCGCGGCTTCAATTGCTAAAGGATGTTCTTCAATGCCAATAACTTCTTTAGCAAAGGGGGCACTCATTAAACCAAATAAGCCCATGCCACAATAACTCTCGATCAGCATCTCGGGTTGAAAAGCTTGGATGGGACGCACCACTTGTTCCACTAAGATCGGTAACATGGGAGTACTGCCTTGCCAAAAGGCATGGGCAGGAACGACTAATTGATAAGTTACCCCTGTTAAGGGATGGATTAATTCTTCATTTAACCAAGCGACTTCATTGGGTTCAGGATTTTCCGGTCCAATGTAGGTTTCGCCAATTTTAGTGCCGCGAATGAGAACATTGAGAATTCCTTTACTGGTAAAGCGGTGAAAGTGTTCTTGACGTTCTTTTTGGAGGGCGGCATCAACGGTTTCTACACAGATCGGGCATTCTTCATTGCGCATCATGTCCACCCCCAAGACTTGCCAAAATCCCGGTTCACCGGGTCCGTGCAGTTTGATACTATTGCGATAGCGGTAAGGGGTAGGAGAACCGATGATCCCTCGCAAAGGCAGAGGACTAGCCGGATGATCCTCGTCGAAATAACTTCTGAGGCGAGTCTCTTTAATAGCTAACTGCGCTTCGTAGTTGATGTGTTGAAATTGGCACCCCGCACAAGTTGTGAAATGTTGACATTGAGGCGTTGCGCGATCGCGGCTGGGATCTAAGACGTCCCTAGGCTTCAATAATAGACGACGCTTCCAGTTACGAACCACTTCTCCCCGTATCGTTTCTCCGGGAATGCTACCCGGAACAACAATTGTTTTGCCGGCGAGAGTCGTTTCGCCGAGGTACTTATTATTAAACCGTTCGATCTTAACAGTAAGAGAGTCTCCAGGTTGTAACTGTTTAAGGGTAACTGCGTCTTCTGATTGAACCATTAATTCCTAAAATAAGAAGAGAAAAAAGAGGGGCGAACGGTGATTCGCCCTGATAATAAGAATGTCGTGTCGCCTAGACACTGGCTAATTCCGGTTCGGGACGTTTGCTATTACGGATTCCGTGAATAGCCGCTACATAATCATCCGCTTTAAATACTGCAGATCCGGCAACAATGGCATTGGCGCCCGCTTCTAAGACTTGCCAAGTGTTATTCTGTTTCAAACCGCCATCGACTTCAATCCAAGGATCGAGTCCGCGTTCATCGCACATTTTCCGTAACTGACGGATTTTCGGTAGAATGGCAGGGATAAATTTTTGTCCGCCAAACCCGGGATTAACACTCATGATTAGAACTAAATCACAGAGTTCGAGGGTATAGTCAATGAGTTCCAAAGGCGTCCCTGGATTGAGAACAACACCAGCCTGCTTCCCTTGGTCTTTAATCAGTTGTAGAGTGCGGTGCAGGTGGGGAGAAGCATTGTGTTCAGCGTGAACAGAAATAATATCAGCACCGGCTTTAGCGAAGTCCGCCACATATTTTTCCGGTTCCACAATCATTAAGTGAACATCAAGGGGCTTCTCGGTTAAAGGACGAATGGCATTAACCACCAACGGACCAATGGTGATGTTCGGTACAAAACGTCCATCCATGACATCCACATGAATCCAATCCGCACCGGCTTGGTCAACAGCTTTAATTTCTTCTCCTAAACGACCGAAATCAGCAGATAAAATAGAAGGAGCAATAACGGTTTGTTTTTGGCTCATTTTGAGCAATCCTCAATTATTTTTATATTTTAGTGTCAATTTTAACAAAAACTTTAACATTTCTTCCGAAAGATTGGAACATAACCGATGAAAAAAACGTTAGTGGCAGTAGTGGGAAGTCTCAGTGGTTTAAGTTTAATTAGTCCTCTGCTTGCCCTTGATTATTCCGTTGGTGAATGGGGGATTAATGCGCGTCGTCTTCAGGAAGCGCCTTATAATTTATTGGGGCGAAAAATTGCCATTGGACAAGTGGAAATTGGTCGGGCTGGAAAATTTGGTTGGGATAAAGCAGCGATTGGAGAGTATCCGTTAACGCTTGCTGATGTGTTGTATCGCGATCGCGCGGCAAATCCCAATCAACATCTCGATCCCCATGCGGTAATGGTGGCAACGGTTATGGTCTCTCAAGACAAAGGGTTACGGGGGGTTGCCCCAGCAGCCAAACTCTACAGTAGTGCAGTAGGGTCATTACGGCAAGCCGGGCAACCAGAAGAATGTCTCACCGCGCAATCGACGGCTTTACAAAACAGTGGGGATGTCAGGGCGATTAATTTTAGTTTTGGGGACTCTTTAGATCGAGATTCCCGAAATAACCCTGCCCTCGATGGCAATGCGCTACTGACGCGTTGTGTGGATTGGTCCGCCCGAGTTCACAATACCTTGTATGTTATTGCGGGAAATCAGGGAGAAGGCGGAATTCCGATTCCCACGGATCACTACAATGGCATCACTGTTGCTTATAGTATGCAGCGCGATCAAACCTACACGAAAGTGGGATTTCCCAATCTTGGTGGTGACCCCATCGGTATCGGTCGCCGTCTAGTGGAGAAAGAAATTAATACGAAAGGACGCTCAGGAGTCAGTTTAGTTGCACCTGGAGATAATATTAGTGTTTATCATCCAGAAAACGGAGTGATTAGCGCCACTGGTACGAGTTTTGCTGCTCCTCATGTCACCGGTAGCGTTGCCCTCTTACAAGAATACAGCGATCGCGTTTTACAGACACTGGCTGAGAGTGAAGCTTCTCCTTTTCCGCCGCGTTGGAGTCTCAATGCCAGGAATCATGAAGTGATGAAAGCGGTTTTACTCAATGCTACAGATAAACTCAAAAACCCAGTGCTGGGCACAAGGCGCACCTTGTATAGCAAGCAAAATCGCACTTGGCTTGACTCCAAAGCCTATGACAATCCAGAAATTCCCCTTGACTTAGAACTAGGGGCAGGTCATCTCAATACGTTTCGGGCTTATCAACAGTTTAGTGCCGGACAGTGGCATCCTGAACAAACTGTCCCCAATCGGGGCTGGGATTATCGCGAAGTTGCTGCCAATTCCCATCAAGACTATAAAATTGCCCAACCGCTAGCTGCTGGAAGTTATGCGACGGTGACGTTAACCTGGGATCGGTTGGTAGAACTGAAAGATGAGAATCAGAATGACCGCTATGATCTTGGCGAAACTTTTCGCGATCGCGGTTTAAATAACCTAAATCTCTTTTTAATTCCCATTGACAAGCAGTCGGGAAAAACTAACCACTGTGCTTCACTCAGCGAAGTGGACAGCATTGAACATATTTTCTGTAAAGTCCCTGAAACTGGACGTTACAAAATTCGCGTTCAATTCGCTCAACAGAATCACAATCCAAAGCAATCTTATGGGTTAGCTTGGTGGACCATTGCGGAGTGAACTTGCTTCTGCACTTGCTCTAAATATTGCTGTACCGCTTGTGCTTCAGTTCCCGGCAGAGGAAAGCGACCCAATACTTCTAAAACCGTTTGATCCGTTTCCGCATTCATTTGCATCAGTGCCGAATCTAAAGGCTGATCATACGCCCAAAAGGTTTCTAATTCCCAATCTGATCGGTCTGTTGATCTTTCCTGAGTCGGTGTTGGTGTCAGTTCTTCTTCGCTGAACGGTTCTGTCTCAACGCCTGCATTTTGCTGACGAATCATCCGAATTTCTTCTAAAATTTCTGAGCGAGTTCGTCCGCGCAGCTGAAATAAAACAAAAGGATCTTCACTAAAGCGATCTGCGAGTTCATAATAAACTGCAGCAATGTGTTTGCAAGGATTCTTAGGATCAGGACAATTACAACGGGAATGAACATCAGAAAGAGAAAAGGGAAATAAACTTAAGCCATTGGCAATAAAAACTTCCTCAATATTTTCTGGCATTTCTCCTGCTAATAATTGTGCGGAAAAAATGGCTTTTTCTGCTAAAGTTTGAATGACATAGTGCCAATCTTCATCACTAAAGGGGTCTAATTTAATCCAGAGGTGATACGGTTGATCAGCGGTTCCTTGCACATCAGCAGTTACTTTGGCGCCTTCAAAATTAATACTGAGAATATTGCCTTCTCGGGCATAGTTCCGACCCCGTTCCAGTCGTTTTTTAAACCGGTATTTTTCTAACAGATCTAGCCACTGCAATGCCCACCATTGTCGTTCTGTCATAAATTTGTCGTTAGTTATTGGTTGTTCGTTGCAGTCATTGTCATTAAAGATGGACCAATTATGGTGATTGTCCCAGGAAAGCAAATTCGTTCGCTTTAGTCTTCATCTAAGGGAATACCAAACAAGACTTTGCCTTTCCCAAAGTAGCGACCAAATTGCAATTCATAGACCTCATCTTCATCTTGTGTTTCCACTTTCAAATCAGAACGAGGATATCCGACACAAAGGAGATTATATCCCTCTTCTTGTAGCTGAGTGGATAAGCCCATTGCTTCTGGATGATAAATTTCTCCTTCGAGGCGTCGCACGGCACAAGTCGTGCAAGCGCCATTGCGACAGGAAAAGGGCAGTGTAATGCCCTGTTCTTCCAGACTTTTGAGGATATATTGATTATCCGGAATCATCGCTGTGTGTTCGATTCCGTTTTGACGATCATGAATGTGAATTGTGTAGTAGCGTGTCATTAGAAATTTTTTCAGAAATTGGGCGCAAAAATGTGCAAAACTAAGAGCCTTTATTGTACAATTGTAAATCGCAGTACGGAACCGGGAGAGGTGGCCGAGTGGTTTAAGGCGCAGCATTGGAAATGCTGTATAGGGGCAACTCTATCGAGGGTTCGAATCCCTCCCTCTCCGTTCTTAATTTTAAGTTCGGGTGCGCTTCAGCGATAAATCGATTGTCCTTGTCCCGGAAAGATAGAGAGTTCACTGGGACTAATTTGTTCACCATAAGTCACCTCAATCTCTCCATTCCAGTCTTCAATCGATAAAAGCTTGCCGTCTTCGCTTGCATAGTCAAAATAATGACACTGTTCTGCTTGTCGATTTAATACAGACCCTTCTCGTTTCATTTTAGCGACACCAGAGTCAAGGCAGCGATAGATTTCATCTTCAAAGGTTAGAGGATTAGGGGGATGACGAGAAATATCTAAGTTACGGGTCGGTTGTAACCAACTTAACTCAAGGCGATCATCTTCTTCCACAGATAACCAGCGGATATCTTGTTGATCCTGTAATAAATATTCGAGCCAGGTAAAGCCATCTTCCTCGTAAATCAGTTTTCCTTCGACCACCCAGTCTCGACCAAAGTATTCCACAATATCGCCGAGTTGGAGGTTAAAGATTGTGCGATGTTCGGGGGCATAATTTTCGGTTGGATCTGTCTGAGGAGACTGGTTACGTTGACGTAAAAAGAGATATACCCCGAGGAGAATCAGAATCAGAATAACGAACAAAGTGAGAACAAACATATTTTTTTCTGTTACTACACTCACTAATATAGAACCCAACGCCGATCGCGCTCATAATTGACAATTACCGGATGGGCCAAAGTATTCACTTCCACCTCCGCCAGCATTAGATCTTTGGGCAGGACAAATAAACTGGATAACACAGTTGGAGAAAGAAAACGAGTGTTAATAGGAATTTGGTTAACGTTTTCCGGCTGAAACGGGGTTTTTGTCGCTAAAACAAACCCCCAAGGGCCAAAACTGGGAACATTCACCGTATAAGGATGAACTTCAAATGAAGTTGCTTGCAGGGTCGTCGCAATACAAGAAAAAGCTTTTGGTGCAAAAAACGGGCTACTGCCCTGGGTGACGAAAACTCCGGTAGCAGAGAGATGCGCTTGTAATTGCCGATAAAACCCGAGAGAATAAAGTTTAGCTAAAACGTTACGATCCGGATCGGGAAAATCAGCAATAATCACATCAAATGTGCTATCAATTTGAGAAATTAACTGAAACGCATCGCCATAGCGCACCTTCACTCTCGAATCAGTAAACGCTTTTTGATTCGCTTGTACTAACGCGGGATAGGTTTTTGCCCATTCCACAACTTTCGGATCCAGTTCAATCAACGTGACCGTTTTCACGCTATCCCATTTCAAAATTTCCCGTAACGCTAAGCCATCGCCCGCGCCTAAAAGTAAAACATTTTTCGGTTCCGCAACCGCACTCAACGCCGGATGAACGAGCGCTTCATGATATCGATACTCATCACTGGTGGAAAACTGCAAATCCCCATCGAGAAACAAGCGAACATCACTGCCTCGTCGGGTTAAAACTAACCGTTGATAGCTTGATTGTGCTTGTTGAACAATCGGTGCGCCATAGAGATTTTCTTCTAACCGTTGACTAAAAGGAACCACTATCACAGCAAACAGGGTTAATAAAAGCGCAAGCGTCAGACCCAATAGTCGCCATTGGCGTAACTGCGGAAAAGCACGTCCCAACAAGAAGACCATGACTGCGGGAAAAATCCCCAAAATTGCAGCTGCTGGGAACATTCCCACTAACGGTAACAAAATCACAGGAAACGCCAACGCCCCCACTAATGCCCCAAAGTAATCCATTGCTAACACCCCGGCAAGGGCATCTTTTACCCCTTCTTCGGTTTCCACCATCCGCGTTAACAGTGGAATTTCTAACCCAGCTAAAGTGCCTAAAATGAGAGTGACAAGGGCTAATCCTAACCAAATTTCTCCGCCAACAATAAATAGAATAAATAAGCTGAGAGGTAGTATGGCATTAAGCGGGGCAATCAGTAGCTCGACTGTCATAAACGTGGTTAACAGGGTGTCTCCCTTGTTGCCAATAAAGCGACTAAGATAAGATCCCACACCCATTGCAGCCAGAAATCCCCCGACGGCAATACCGTAAGAGAGGGCTTCATTTCCAACCAAGTAACTGGCTAAAGTCCCTAAAAGCAGTTCACTGGCTAAGCCACTAGCCGAAGAAATGGCAGCAGACAAAAGGAGAAGATTCTGTTGTTGAGGCGTCATATGCAGGGGAAGTTTAGATGCCAATGGGTCAATGTTGTCTACCAATTGATCCGAGAGAGGAAGAAACCAGTAACAAATGAATAAATGACCAATACCACAATTTTATTTGACTTAAATTATAGGAGGAGACTGGCACTCAATCCAAAATTGGGGACGGAATTTCCCCACGCTACGTTCCTAAACTTCCTTCATTTTTCCGATTCAGTAATGAGCTGCTGTACTTTTTCAATTACTGTTTCTAGATGGAGGGGTTTAGCAATATAGTCATCTGCCCCTGCTTCTAAACAGCGATCGCGATCGCCAGGCATCGCCATCGCGGTAATGGCAATTACAGGAATCTCTTGCCAGTGGGGAGTGGTTCGCAGTTGCTGCAACAGTTCAAAGCCATCCACTTCTGGCAGTTGAATATCCAATAAGATCAAATGGGGCAGTAATTCGCGCGATCGCAATTCTGCAGCAATCAGTTGCTGCATCGTTCGCCCGTCATAAATGACTTCTACCGCATATCCTTCTAATTCCAACACCTGACAAATTAAGGCTTGATTAAATGGTTGATCTTCAACGACTAAAATCCGTGGACTATTTGTGGGATCGGGCTGGTCTTGACCGAAGTGACGATTAAGGTCATCTGGTGTTTCCTCTTGTCCCACCGCCGGTGATAAGTCTGGTTTTTCTGTTCGTAACTCGGTTAAGGGTAGCCAAACCCGAAAACAACTGCCCTGATTTTCCTCAGACTCCACAGAAACGGTTCCCCCATGCAACTCGGCGAGACGTTTGGTCAGCGCTAGACCTAACCCCGTCCCTTCATGGCGACGAGTGAGGGAAGAATCCACTTGTTGAAACGGGCGGAACAATAATCCTTGCTTTTCCTTGGGAATCCCAATGCCTGTGTCAGAAACTTCTAGACATAAGTAAGGGGTACTGTCATTGACCGGACTGCGATCAGGACGAATTTCTTGTAACAATTGATGTCCATAGCGTAAATTGCCACTGAGTTTGACTTTCCCTTCTTCAGGGGTGAATTTAATGGCATTCGAGAGCAAATTAATTAAAATCTGTCGTACTCGTCGCTCATCTAGCTGCACTTGTTCAACTTGATAATCCAATTCCAGTGACAGCGCAATCCGTTTTTTGTCGGCGCGGGGTTGGACCATCCGCATACACTGGCTACATAAACTATGGATGACGACTGGCTTTAATTCTAATTCGGTTTTTCCAGCCTCAATTTTGGACAGATCGAGAATATCGTTAATTAACTGTAGCAAGTGTTCACCACTGCGTTTAATGGCTTTCACTTGCTTGAGTTGACTATCGCTTAAAGGTTCTTTCCGTTGTCGTTCCAGGAGATCGGCAAAACCTAAAATACTATTAAGCGGTGTTCGTAGTTCATGAGACATTGAAGCCAAGAATTCTGACTTCATCTGTGAGGCTTGGGCTAAATCTTCGTTCGCTTGACGGAGATTTTGCTGGACTTGTGCTCGTTCAATGGCAACCCCTAAAGCGCGACACGCAGCTAACACCATATCTTCTTGTAGCTGATTTTGCAGGGGATTTTCTGAGCGCGATTCTAAGGTTAGAACGCCGATAATCTCTCCACTATGTCCGGGAATCGGAAAAATTCCCAGTTGCCCAATCCCCGGATGACGAAAGGCAGCAACAGCTTGGGGATGATTGGCATAATCTTCAACAAATAAGGGTTTCCCTGTTTCCACAACTTGCCACAGTAGTCCTTGTCCGTAAGGAATCCCTGCTTCCATTTGTGCCTCCATGTCTGGAATGGACTCACCATAAGTGGCAATAAATTGAGAGGTCATTTCATTAACCAGTAGCCCAGCTTGACGTTCATGACCGTCACCTGTAATGACTTTGACATCGCCAAAGGCAGCATTAGTGGTTTCAATCAGATAGGAGAGGGCAAATTGGCCAATTTCTTCAATATCGGTGGCGGGTTGAAGGCGTTCGGTTAAGCCTAAGAGGAAGGTAAGTCGCCTCAGTTCCCGATTCAGGAGATCCTGAGAGTCATCCGTTCCCCGGAATTCAATTCCGGGGCTTGCGGATGACCGTTGGTCGAAATTACTTGTCAGTTGCCGAAGGTTAAGTATGTACCCGCCGCTGGGAGTTGCTGTCACCAGAACCTGTAAGTTTTCTCCTGACGCAAGCTCGATCGCGCAAGGGGTTGGATCAGAGTCGGCGTTTTGGATCAGATCTGCAAGCATTTGGCGCTGTCTCGCTGACCAATTGCCTTCCCTGGCCATGGTATCTAAAATGTCCCTGCCAGAAGGATTTTGTGCCAGCCAGTCAGGGGAAATTTGACTCAAGTTTAAAAATGCTTGGTTATAGTTAATCAGCTGATCGCTGCTGTCAAAGAGCGCGATCGCGCGGTCAACCTGCTTGAGAATTAAGGCTTGTTGCTCCTGTAATTGCTTTAACTCGGACTCCAGCGATTCTGATTCTGATGACATTCCCAAACTTTAGATCAATCAACTAAACCTCATTTAAGGGCAATCTTTAAATCTTATCAAGAGTGTTTTCCTCTGTCTTAAGCCTAGAGAAAGAATCTTTTCTTGACTACTTCTTGCAAAAGTTTCTCTTTTTTGTCATCCTAGAGTTAATAAATTGAGAATGATTTGCAGCGTTGAGTTGGGAGAAATGACGTGAAAGCAAGCAAAAAACAAGTTACGACCTTTGTTCTCGAAGGTCGTTTTCTAGAAGCCCTGGGTAAATCGCCTTTGAAGCCAAAATATATTCGCATTGCTACAGCAGCAGGGGAACAACTCCTGAAACTCAGTAAGGAAGCACGTCCCTTGCTTGCTGACACTCAGTTACCGGTAGGGAGTTGGATTACCGTCTCGGGAAAAGAAACTTACAAGCCGAAAAAGGGGAAACGGAAACGAAAAATCGATCAGATTGAACCCCAACAACCGAGTGCAACTACTCCTCGTTGTCCTCAGCCCGCAGTAGCGAAAAAAGAAGGGAAAGGGAAAAAAGATAATATTCTAGTCTGTCAAAAATCCTCTTGCTGTAAACGGGGTGGAAAAGCGGTTTATCAAGCTGCTATGGAAGCAGTGGAAAAACATGAACTCTGTGATCGCGTTAAAGTGAAAGCAACCGGTTGTATGGGAAAATGCAAAAAAGGTCCCTGTTTAGTTATGCAAGCTGACAAATCTCGTCATCTGGGTCTTAAGCCAGAACAAGTGCCAGAATTAATTGCTCAACAATATGGGGCTTTAGCCTCTTAGTTGACATGGGTAAAAAAAATTCCCCCAACCGCCACTCACTTCAAGTGGTTCGTTAGGGGAACTTTTTTTGTCGCTTGAGTTAGGACTTTTGGGAACTATTCCCAATGACTTGTCCTTTTAAGTTATTAAACTCAGAAATTAATTCCTCACGGGTAGAAGCTCGTAACAGGTAGCGATAGATAAACCAGCCCGTATAGCCCAGTCCAACTAACTCAAAAATGGGAGACAATAAAGGGATACCATTGATAGCGCCGAGAACAGCAAAGGTCACTTTTACGGTAATAAACGCAGCAACGAAGAGTAAAATAACAAGGAGAGGCTGCTGATAGTCTGCAAAAAACTGTCCAAGGTAGCTGGGAAGTTTAGAAATGACATCAACCACGGGTTGTACTTGCTGTTGCCACTGGGGTTGGCTGCTAGCAGGAGCAAGTTCTCCACCCGCTTCAGTGCTAATTTCTTGTTGGGCTTGTTTTTCTTTGTTTTCGGTTGTTGATTCCATGATTTAACAATTCCTTGTTTTTTAGACCAAACATCTAATCGAATCGCGAATTGAGACAATCGGCGAGACATGATTGCCTTGCTTTTGCTGATCTTATCAGAAAAATAACGAACCACTAAATTTTAGAAATAATCCTGAATTCAATGGTTCTCAGCCTAATTCTTACCCAAAGAGACCCAGATGTTTAAAGCGTGCTCGAAAGCAAAATTATTGCCCTTTTTGTGAAGTTTTGTAAACAGAATTGAGGCTACTTTTTATGATATTTTACTGTCAATTTTCCAAAATTGACGAATGTTAGTAAGGACTGGAGGGGCAATGCGGAGATCAGCATGGGAAATACCAGAGACACAAATACATTGTGCGTATTGAAATTGCGTCGAGCGAACAGAAATGATGCCATCTGTTCCCCAAAAATAATTGCTGGCAATACTTAAAGTTGGAATTTCTTGGGCAATGGTTTCAGCCAAGTTTTTACGATTAGCAGCAAGTTCTTTGGCAACCCCAATTCCTAATCGAAACGGATCAATGAGTCGCGCGAGTTCTGCCCCTTGAATGGGAGAAGCAATGAGGACTATACTTTCGACTCTTTCCCACCAATGGGGATTTTGATTTAAAATGTCTAACCAAATTAACCCCCCCATGGAATGACCGATAATTCTAAGGGGAACCCTAGGGAAATTTTTGAGATAATCGTGCGCGATCGCGCTGACTTTTGCAATTAAAGGACGCATCCGCCACCACGTCCGATAAAAACCTAAATTCGGCGTAATCACTACGGTATTGGCTAACTGTAAACGATTCGCTAAAGTGCGCATGGTTACTGAAGTATCCGCCCAGCCATGTTGGGCAAACAGAAGATAATCAGGGGTTTGGAACATATGTTGATGCGGAATTGAATTGCTTGAATCTGTTTTTTTTCAAGGATATTGGAAAAAGTTTTTCCTTTGAGGGCTAACCCGCTTTGGGTCCCACTCAAGACGATAAAATATAAGGCTAAAGTTAATTTTAGAGGAAAAAGTGATGAGAGCGATCGCGATGACAACCAATGGGACACCAACGGTTTTGCAACCCCAAGATGTCATCAATCCCAATCTTGATGCTCCCCAAGAAATGTTAATCCGTCTGCGCGCCGCTGGCATTAATCCCATTGATACAAAATTACGTCGTCGAGGCACTTTCTATCCGGAACAACTCCCCGCGATTTTAGGCTGTGATGGCGCTGGCATTGTGGAAGCTGTGGGCAGTGGGGTGACTCGTTTTCAAGTTGGTGATGAAGTCTATTTTTGTCACGGTGGACTCGGCAAAAAAGGCACGGGGAATTATGCCGAGTATACAGTTGTGGATGAACGGTTTGTGGCGGCAAAACCGAAATCGCTCTCTTTTGCTGAGGCGGCGGCTGCGCCGTTAGTGTTAATTACCGCTTGGGAAGCGTTGTATGATCGCGGACGACTAGAAGCAGGAAGACGTGTTTTAGTCCATGCGGGTGCCGGAGGCGTCGGTCATGTGGCGATTCAACTGGCAAAATTGAAAGGGGCAGAAGTCTGTACGACAGTAAGTGGTTCACAAAAAACGGAATTTGTCAAGCGATTGGGCGCAACTCCCATTGATTATAAGGCAACGGATTTTGTAGAAGTTGTCAATGAGTGGACGAATGGGGAAGGGGTCGAACTCGCTTTTGACACTGTAGGCGGAGAGAACTTAGAGAAAACGTTTCCTGCGGTGCAACTGTATGGCGATGTGGTGACGATTTTAAGCCCCAGTGAAAATACCAATTGGAAAGAAGCGCGATCGCGCAATCTTCGCATTGGCTTAGAATTAATGTTAACCCCGCAATTGACCCATAATCTAGACGCCCAACTGGCACAAACTAAAATCCTCGAACAATGTTCACGCTTAATCGATCAAGGGGGACTAAAGGTTCACCTCAACCAAACGTTTTCGCTAGAAAAAGCAGCAGAAGCTCATAAAACCCTAGAAGCCGGCGGCATGATCGGAAAATTAGCGCTGGTGATGGATTAAGTCATTAGTCATTGGTCATTGATCATTAGTCATTAGTCATTGGTCATTGGTCATTCGTTATTAATCCTTTGTGAGTTTCTAGTTACTGCTTATTGTTATCAACCTCATTATTCATTATGATTACGAATCAAACCTTAATCTCAGCAGAGACTTATACGGTTTTACAGGGAGTGCGCTGGGAAACCTACCAAGCCTTGTTGCAAGACTTAGCAGCTACCTCTGGAAAGCGCTTAAGCTATGACCAAGGGACTTTAGAAATCATGACTCCTTTACCGGAACATGAAGTAAACAAGCGACTTTTGGGACGAATGGTAGAAACAACAACCGAAGTGTTGGGGTTAGAAATTTATAGTTTGGGGTCTGTTACGTGGAGTCGCGAAGACTTGCAGCGGGGCATCGAGCCCGATGAATGCTACTATATCAACCAAGAAGTGGCGGTCCGTGGCAAACTAACGTTTGATCTCAGTGTTGACCCACCGCCGGATTTAGCCATTGAAATCGATATTACGAGCAGTTCTTTAGATCGCCTGGAGATTTATGCAGCGTTAGGAGTGCCAGAAGTTTGGCGATTTGACGGGGAACAGTTATTGATTTATGTGTTACAAAAGGGCAGCTACGAAAGACAAGAACAGTCTCAAGTTTTATCAGTTTTGAGAAGCAATGAACTTTTAAAGTTTCTCAACAAACGTGGTCAAGTGGGAGAAAATGCATTGCTAAAAGAGTTTCGAGAATGCTTACAACATCAGACATAAATCGATCAGCTTCTTCGATTATTACCTATAGTCCTGCTTATACACTGGTTCCGACCTACGAATGTTTTAATCGCTGTTCTTACTGTAATTTTCGGACTGATCCCGGCAAAGATGCGTGGTTAACGCTAGACGCAGCCCGAGAACGTCTCGTTTCACTGCAAGGAAAAGGAATTTGGGAAATTTTGATTCTCGCCGGAGAAGTTCACCCGCAATCTCCCCGACGCAAAGACTGGTTTCACCATATTTTTCAATTGTGTGAGCTTGCTTTAGAGTTAGGCTTTCTCCCGCATACGAATGTGGGACCCCTGAGTTATTCGGAAATGGAACAACTAAAAACGGTCAATGTTTCCATGGGGTTAATGTTAGAGCAACTCACGCCCAAGCTACTCGAAACCGTTCATAAACATGCCCCCAGTAAACAGCCAGCAGTGCGCTTACAACAGTTAGCGTATGCCGGAGAATTAAAGATTCCCTTTACCACCGGACTTTTATTAGGGATTGGAGAAACTGAAGCCGATTGGTGGGAAAGTCTGGGCGCGATCGCGCAATGTCATCAAAAATGGGGACATATCCAAGAAGTAATTTTGCAACCCCACCGTTTAGGTACTCAGCAAAGCTGGCAAAAAGATCACTTTAACTTAGAAGAATTTCCGAAACTCATTGCAACGGCGCGTGAGATTTTACCAGCAGAAATTGCCCTTCAAATTCCGCCCAATTTAATTTCTGATTCCCAGTTTTTACTCGATTGTATTCAAGCAGGTGTCACGGACTTGGGAGGAATTGGTGTCATTGATGAAGTCAATCCTGACTATCCTCACCTCCATCCCGACTCCCTACAGGCTATTTTAGGCAACAAAGGATGGCAACTCCAACCAAGACTTCCTGTTTATCCTCGGTATTATTCTTGGCTTTCTCTAAACTTGCAATCTGTCATCAACAAATATATGAATTCATCAGGATAGGTCGGGTGGAAATCTTCCTGATCTGAGATTTCGTTACCGGGAATACAATCAGAAGCTGATACGAGTCTTTAGATCACAAAACGTTAGAATTAGACTAAAATAGATAAGTTTTTTGTGAATTTATTTTTTAGTGTGCTTATGTTCTTCAGCGAACTGACACCAATTTTAAAAGAGCTAACCCAACAACCGATTACATTTACAGGGGGATTAGTTTCTGGGATATTACGCCTCAATCCCAATCAGGATCCCCTCAAAAGCTGGTTATCTCAGCAAGGAGACACTTCATCCGAGTCCACCGCCAATGGTCAAGGGCATCATCCTCCTCAGACAATTGATATTGAATAGCCCGAAAAGTGTTGGCAAAAAAGTAACGAACTACGGGTTGGGTAAAGAAGTAATCAGCAGAATTGGTCCGGATCAATCAATAGGGGTGAAAATTAATCAAACAATTTACACACACCCTCAATTGAAACGATTATGATTAGATTAAGTTACTATTCTTCAACAATTTGCCACGGTTAAGAGACTTTTCCCTGTCATTAGCGAAAGCAATGATTAAAATATTCTCAGGAGTTTCAATCAATGAGCTTCTATGTCAATGGCACGCTCAACATCACCCTTGCTCAAAGTGTTGAGTTTTAAGGGACTGTATCAGGGATCTGGACTGGTGCAAAGCGGATGATGAATGTGCTAAAAGAGTTAAACAGTGGCGATGAATGCAGTTATTAAAAATATGAAGCAACTCAACACCAAGGACAGATTGGATGCTCTCTTATCTAATAGAAAAAATTGCTTCTGAGGTTAACACTTTTATCAACCCGACTCATCATCAAGAGTTGGGCAGCACTCATCGGAGTTGTTGTCATTTTGGTAAGAAAGGCTACAATCATGGCTAGACGTTTCCTGTTCAAATCTCTCTCCCGCCGTGTGGACAAGCATGAATTAACCTCTAAGAGGGAAAGAGCAGGAAAAGTCACAATAAAATCTCAATTTAAAAAATGATTGATCATCATTTTCAGATGAAAATAGCAAGGAGTAAGAGGAAAACGGCATGATGCAGGTACACGCACTAACCAGCCAGCAGCAAAAAAGTGAATTAGAACGCTTAATTGAAGAACAAAGTCATGAAGCAGCGCAAGGAAATACGATTCCCCTCGAAGTAGAACCGGCAGATGCCGACTTAGAAAAAGAAGCGTTGCTCGAAGCGGAAGGATCAGAAGAAACGCCAACGAAAGCGGTTACTGCAACCAAAGAAGACAATAATAAAGAAGACAATAAAAAGAAATCTTATACAGAAGATTCAATCCGTCTTTACCTGCAAGAAATTGGTCGCATTCGCTTGCTGCGGGCTGATGAAGAAATTGAGTTAGCGCGAAAAATTGCCGATCTATTAGAGTTAGAACGTAAACGGACTGAGTTAGAAGCGACCATCGGTTGTGAACCCACCGATGAAGAGTGGGCGCAAGAGGTGGATATGCCGTTGCCTAAGTTTCGCCGTCGCTTAATGCTGGGGCGTCGAGCGAAAGAAAAGATGGTGCAGTCGAACCTGCGGTTAGTGGTCTCTATTGCGAAGAAGTACATGAATCGAGGGCTATCGTTTCAGGATTTGATTCAGGAAGGCTCGTTGGGGTTGATTCGGGCAGCAGAAAAATTTGATCATGAAAAAGGCTATAAGTTTTCCACCTATGCCACGTGGTGGATTCGGCAAGCGATTACCCGCGCGATCGCGGATCAATCCCGCACCATTCGTCTGCCCGTTCACTTATATGAAACCATTTCTCGCATTAAAAAAACCACAAAACTTCTCTCCCAAGAATTAGGGCGCAAACCCACTGAAGAAGAAATTGCCGAACGGATGGAAATGACCATTGAAAAACTGCGGTTTATTGCTAAGTCGGCTCAACTTCCGATTTCTCTAGAAACGCCCATCGGTAAAGAAGAAGATTCTCGCCTCGGAGATTTTATTGAGGCAGATGGAGAAACCCCAGAAGATGAAGTTTCTAAAAGTTTACTGCGGGAAGATTTAGAGGATGTCCTCGATACCCTTAGCCCTCGCGAACGGGATGTGCTTCGCTTACGCTATGGTTTAGAGGATGGACGCATGAAAACCCTTGAAGAAATCGGACAAATCTTTAACGTCACTCGGGAACGAATTCGACAAATTGAGGCCAAGGCTTTGAGAAAGTTGCGCCATCCCAACCGCAACAGTATTTTGAAAGAATATATTCGGATTTAAATCTAAAAGTATTATTCAACTTAAAGAGAGCAAAAGCTGGGTTAGTTGATGAACCTAGCCCAGCTTTTTGCTACAATGTTTTAGCGAATAATTTGTATTTAACTTTGGGTTAGGAGGGGAGCTAGCCCTTCTACCCAACTTTATGTCTCAATTTGGCTTAGAGGAGTCCCCAGAAATGGAGGACACCTTGTCCGCTGAGGATTTCGGTGAGGAGCGCAGCAATAAAGCCAATCATTGCTAAGCGACCGTTCCAATTTTCTGCAGAAGTGTTGAAACCAAATTTGAAATCGTTACGATTCTCTTCCATGATGACCTCTTGATTGATGATGAATAAATGCTAGTGCAATCAACTCTGTAAACAAATGTAACTAAAGTTTGCAAAAAAAGCAATCACCTGTAAGGAATAGAAGCATTGTTTTTGCAAATGTTATCAATTACACTATTTCGAGTCGATGTTAGATAAACAAACCCTTTTTGCTGCGTCTCTTTTTCCCTATTTAGGTTTTCTTTGGTTTATGACGCGATCGCGCCAATTTCCTCGCCTAGCCGTAATTGGGTTTTATGTCCTGCTACTATTTGTATTGGTGACGATTCCAGCGGGAATTTATGCCCAGCGTGCCTATGGAGAGTCGCTCGCGAATGTAGACTGGTTGCATGGCAGTGCTGAATCGTTTCTTACCCTCTCTAATATTTTGGTCGCCTTAGGGTTTCAAGCTGCGCTGCGACGCCAACAAACTGCTTCTTCAGATCAAAAAGAACAAACATGACGTTCTCGCCTGAAAGTAATCGCTTATCAACGCCTCCGGAACCCGCTACTGTGTTGGGGGTTCCGGTTCATCTCTTATCTGACTATGTCAGCTGGCTAGAAGCGCGCTGGCAGCAAGGAAAAGGAACCCATGTGGTGACTTTAAATGCGGAGATGGTGATGTTAGCCAGAAAAGATCGGCAACTCGCCAACGCGATCGCGCAAGCGGATTTGATTATTCCCGATGGGGCGGGAGTGATTCTTTCTTTAAACCTGCAAGGAAAAAAACAGCAGCGTTTGCCCGGTATTGAATTAGCAGCTGCCCTTCTCAAACAGATGGCACAAGACAAGATTCAAGGAGAAATTCTCTTTTATGGAGGAGTTCCAGGGCGGGCGGAAGCCGCTGCCCAATATTGGCGTCAGCAATATTCTGAACTGACCATTCAAGCCGAACATGGCTATCTCTCGGAGGAAGAACAAACAACGTTCCATGAGCAATTAAGCCAACAGCAACCGCAACTGATTCTCGTGGGGTTAGGCGTTCCTCGACAGGAACTTTGGATTGCTCAACATCGTTATCTTTGCCCAAAAGCGATTTGGATTGGCGTCGGTGGCGCATTTGATATTTGGGGAGGAGCGAAATCGCGCGCACCGGCTTGGTTTTGCCAGAATAACTTGGAATGGTTATATCGTTTGTATCAAGAGCCTTCTCGTTGGCGACGGATGCTGGTGCTACCGTTATTTGCTTGGGCTGCCCTCATCACGCGCAATCGCGGTTAACTCGCCACTTTGTCTAAAAGTTGCCATTGTGAATATTCCACTAATGCTTGTTGCAGTAAATCAAACATTTGGCGGCAGTGATTGTCGGTTTGCAACGGCAGTTCCTCATTTTTCATCACTAAATTCATCCGAATTGCCTCCGGGGTTGCCGTTGTGCGATCAATTAAGACTTCCGTTGTGACTAGTTTCGGAAAGGGGACACGATTGGGGATTTCCCGCGCCATTATATAGTCTCCTGTGTCATAAATAATTTCGAGATGACAGGATTCTAAAATCTCAACCAGTGAGGCTTGCAGGCGCTCTAACGAAGCCGCAACCGAAAATGTGCAAGTATATCGAGCCATAATGGAACCGAGGGTATTATTTACCCATCATATTATCGAACCTGACTCCATCCTTATCAAGAGAGTTGACAATTAACGGTTCACAATTGAAAATTGACGGTTGGTTATCCGTCATTGGTCAGAGAGCAATTGCAACAAACAACCAATGACTAATGACAAAGGACAAAGGACAAACAATATGAAATCATATCTGGCGGCTGCAATTCAGATCACTAGTCAACCTGATTTGGAGAAAAATTTGGCGACTGCAGCAGACTTAGTGGAATTAGCAGTGCGCAGAGGGGCACAGTTAGTCACCCTTCCGGAAAATTTTTCCTTTATGGGAGAGGAAACGGAAAAGGTACGCCAAGCCAGCGCGATCGCGCAGCACACAGAAAAATTCTTGAAAACGATGGCACAACGCTATCAAATCACCATTTTCGGTGGCGGCTTTCCGATTCCCGTTGCGGATGGCAAAGTCTCCAATACCGCACTGATCATTGATGCCAATGGTGAAGAATTAGCTCGTTATGAAAAAGTGCATTTGTTTGATGTGAATCTCCCCGATGGCAACACGTACCAAGAATCACAAACGGTAAAAGCAGGGCTCTCACTGCCCCCTTTATTGGTCTCTCCCCATTATGGGAAAATTGGACTGTCTGTGTGCTACGATGTCCGCTTTCCAGAACTCTATCGGCAGCTCTCAAAACAGGGCGCAGAGATTCTCCTCATTCCGGCTGCCTTTACCGCCTATACGGGAAAAGACCATTGGCAAGTCTTATTACAAGCGCGCGCCATTGAAAATACGGCTTATGTTATTGCCCCCGCCCAAACTGGCCATCATTATGCGCGCCGACAAAGTCATGGTCACGCCATGATTATTGATCCGTGGGGAATTGTCTTAAGTGACGCGGGAGAAGATCCAGGGGTCGCGATCGCTGAAATTAATCCCTCCCGCTTAGAACAAGTGCGGCGTCAGATGCCATCTTTACAACACAGCGTGTTTATCTAAACCTCACCGCGAATTTCTTGGATGACTCCATCTTTAATCACAACTTCCACGTTCATTTTTTGAACTAAGTTATCGCCAACTTGAACGCGAACAAAGCTATCGAGTTGTCCTTGACTCACTTCTTGCCCATCTTCCAATAGCTGGACTTGTTGCAACTGTTGGAGGGCTTGATTTTTTTGTTCAGTGACCTTGCTTTTTTGTTGATTGAGTTGGTTTTGGATGCTGCGCAGTTGTTGTTGAACTTGGGGATCGCTAGGATTACTGCCTTGTTGAGTGACTTGCGCGATCGCGCTTTGTCCTTGATTTTCTAATTGTTGAAGCTGTCCATCCTGCTGATTAATTTGCGATTGTAACTGTTGCTGCACTTCTTCTTTCCAGCGCTGGGTGACAATCACTTTTAAATTAATCGGACGCTTCAGTAATAAATTCTTACTTTCTTCGTTCATTGTTCCTTCTAAATTAACCATTACAAGCCTCAAAGCTGTTCTATCTGCACACAAACGAATTGCTGTTAGGAGTGTTTTATCCCTTAGCAAACATCCCGTCAATCATATCCTGATACCGTTGATAAACAACAGGACGTTTAATCTTCAGTGTTTGTGTCATCATGCCATTCTCCATCGAGAACGGCTCTAAAATCAGCTTAAACACACCAATGCGGTCATCGCTGCGATAGCCGGGGCGATTTTTCACTTCCCGATTTAACTCCTCTCGAAACAATTTTTGAACGGCTGAATCTTCCATGGTTTCTGCTAATTTCTCTTCTGAGAAATCTAAATTGAGCTGATGCTGTTGCGACCAAGTTTGTAACCCTTCGATGTTGGGAACAATTAATGCCCCTAAACACCGCTGATCTTGTCCCACCACCATCATTTGGTCAATATAGGGACTGCGTAAACAAGCATCTTCTAAGGGTTGGGGTTCAATATTTTCCCCATTGGAGAGGACAATCGTATCTTTGGCGCGTCCGGTCAAGACTAAATCCCCAGTTGGGGTAATCCATCCTAAATCACCGGTATTAAACCATCCCTCCTCATCAATCGCTTTTGCGGTCGCATCTGGTTTTTTATAATACCCTTGCATCACTTGCGTGCCTCGAATCATCACCAGCCCTTTTTCCCCATCAGGTAGCGCTTCTTTGGTTTCCGGGTCAACAATTTTCGTTTCGGTTTCGGGAATTGCAGGTCCCGATGAACCGCGCAAGTTATGATACAAACGACGAGCATGGGTAACGGGAGAAGTTTCTGTTAAGCCATATCCCACTAGCAGAGGAATGCCGATGAGTTCATAAAAATCATCGATATGCTTGGCTAAAGACCCACCCCCGCTAATCACGGCTTTTAAGTTGCCACCCGTGGCTTCGCGAACGGTTTGATAAACAATTTTATCCCCAAGATTATGCAAGGGTTCTAGGAGAAAACGCTGTAAACTGGCGCTTAACTTGGCAAAAATAGAAGGATGCAGATTGTCGAGATCTAAGCCTTCACTGATTCGTTTGGCTTTAATGTAGCGCTGGGAAATGCTTAAGAAGAGATCAATGAGCTTTTTCTTATTCCCGGTTTGTTGATTGAAGTTCTTTTGAATGCCATCATAAACCGATTCCCACAACCGAGGAACCCCCACCATATATTGCGGTTGCTGTTCACATAAATCTTTTTTGAATGAGCGTAAATTGGTATAAATGAGGTGACAGCCTCTCGATAATAAAAAGTATTCGGCAGCCCGTTCATAAGCGTGCCAACTGGGGAGAATACTCAACACGCGATCGCCGGCTTGGGGCTGAATCACATCACCAATGGCACGCACTTGATGTAAAAAATTGCCATGAGAGAGCATTGTCCCTTTCGGTTGTCCTGTAGTTCCGGAAGTATAAATTAAGGTTGCTAAATCATCTTTTTTCCGAGAAACCGGTGTGAATTTCTGCTCATTTCCCAGTGCCATCAATTGGCTAAAATTAAGGGTGGTATAATCTTGATTTTCTACGATTTCATCAGAGAGTAAAACGACTAATCTTAGTGGTTGGTCGACTAAGTTTGCTTTTAATTTTTCTAGGGTTGTCTTATTTTCAACAACCAGAACCGTACTATCACTATCGGTCAGAATATAAAATAATTCCGCTGCATCCGCTTGGGAGGATCGCACCACATCAACCGCACCCGCACTGAGAATGCCTTGATCCGCAATGAACCAACGAGGACTATTATCAGCAAACAGGGCAATTTTTGTATCCGGTTGGATGCCTTGGGCTTGTAAGCCACTGGCAAATTGTTTAATTTGTTGGTTTAATTGTTGATAAGTAATCTGAACCGGCGGGTCTTGATGGTGGTCATCGAGGGCGATGAGTTTACCAGAGTAAGGCGCAACTTGGGACCAAATTTCGGGTAAGGATTGTGCTGTCGAATAATCAACAAGAGTATCAGTAGGTTTAAACATAAGATAGAAAATTCAATTGAACTTTAGTTATCTACTGTACTGGTTTCTCCCCTGATCTGATCGAGCGACGCCAGCCAGTTTCAGTGATAGCATAATTCTAGGTTTATTCTTGAGCAGGATTCACGATGCGGTTAATTACTTGGTTACAGGGGGGAAGTGACCCCAATAATGCCACGAATTTTGAAACTATCCGTCAGTGGTGGGGCAAATTAAGCGGGAAAGAAGTGGTCATCGCCCAACGTCTCATTCCAGAAAGTGGCGATTTATCTAAGATTGACTGGGAACGGCAAAAGTTCGATGACCAAATCGTCATGTTTAAGTCGGAAATGAGAGGGATTACCCTGTACTGGCAAAAATCCTTATCCGACGATGAACGGAGTTTTACGCCCTATAAACTAGAACTCGATACCGTACAAGATAAGTTATATATTTATCCCCAATCGCAGCGTCAAGTGGTAATTCGCGTAGGAACGCCGGAGGTCCGTTATACAACAGTCTCTTTACGAGATCCAGAGATCTTGCTCAGTGGATCAGAGGGGGAAGAAACAATGTTGCTAATGCGCGATCGCGCTCGTCAAATTGCCGTACAATTGCCCTTAACGCCAACCACCCGGCAAAAGCTACAAGAATTACTTTAAAACAAAAAAACGAGCACGGAAGGATTTGAACCTTCGACACCCAGAACCGGAATCTGGTGCTCTATCCACTGAGCTACGCGCCCGCACTCCCATTAAGATAGCATTTTTTTTAACTCATGGCTAGAGAATCTCGATTTTGATCGGCCCAAAAATGGGTGTCCTCTTCCGGAAAAGGATTTTGCACGGTTAAGCGCAGATTCTGCCGCGTTGCCGGATTCAGAAAATACTGTTGCAGTTGTTCCCACTCTTGCCATTTTTCCTGACGAAAAGCGCTCAGTTTTTCCGCTAGACTTGGAAAGTCTTTGGCGAGTGTTTCGTCACAATACTCGCTTAAAAATTCCGCGAGAACGACACTATCTTGAATCTCTCCTAAAACGCTTTGAATCGCTTTTACTTGCTTGACATATTGTTGATAGGTTTCATCATAACAATGGGTGAACAGTTCCATTTGATAGCGACATTTCTTCGCCGCTTTCCGTAAACTATGGAGGGTTTCTCCTTCTTGATCTAACCAAGTTGCTGCATCTAAATGAGTATTTTGACCCACAAACCAAGCGGGGTGAAGCAATAAGTTACTGACATGAGGAAGTAATAAATCCGGTAACACTTCGGCAATGGGCAAAGGCGCGATCGCGCTCAATTTGGGCTGCTCTAACCACGCTTCTAAACTTGCTTTCAATTGTACATATTGTTTACTTTCTAAGGCTTTAATGACTTTTTTATAGGCGTGTTGCCGTCGCTTTTCTAAATGCTTTAAAACTGACTTTAAACTGTCTTGTTCAGCAGCAGGAAGTGCCGGCAAATAGTCATTTTCTAAACTTGCCTTTAAGACATCTAAATCTCTTAACGTTCCTAATTCTCTGGCAATTTTGCCCACTTTTTTTTCACGAGCGGCTTTGGGCATTGCAATGGCTCGGGAAAAGCCCACAAGAGCGGTGCGCAGTCGGCGCATCCCCACGCGCATTTGGTGCAAGGCTTCCGGATCTTGATCGTCATACACGCCGGCTTCATGTTTAACCATTTTCTGGCTGTGTTTCTTTAAAGCAGCGATCGCGCACTCACCAAAGGTTTCTACTGTTTTTTCTTCGCTCATTTTTTAAGCTCTTTAGCACTTGCCATTCCCTCTTATTTTAACCTAAACTTAACCTGACTGAATCATTTCGGTGAATCAACTGAACGCTAACGAGAAAAAACGGGAAAAAATAACGAATCTTTCGGAAGAAGTTGCAAATTCCCCTATTAGAAACGTTATAACTAAGGTTGGGATGATAACTTTATGAATTAGGGTGGAGAAACAAAGACAGAATGAAAAAAGTGGGAACTCATCTGGTCGTAGAAGCTTGGCAAACTCCAGGAGACGTACTCAATGATCCGGAGCAAATTCGGTCGGCATTAGTGGAAGCCGTGCTTGCCGGTGGCGCAACCTTGTTGAATTTGTGTGTTCACCAATTTAGTCCCCATGGCGTGACTGCAACCGCAACGTTATCCGAGTCACATATTGCCATTCATACTTGGCCAGAATATGGGTATTTTGCAGCAGATCTCTTTTTCTGCGGCAAAGGCGATCCCCATCAAGCAATGCAGGTTTTACAAAGCATTCTTGGGGCAAAAGAAGTGGCGATGCAGGAGATTGATCGTGGCTTACCCAGTTCCGAAGTCCCAGAAGAGCCAGAGAAAGAATCGATTTTGGCTTGATTTTAGAACGTAACCACAGCCGGGGAAGAGACTCCGGCTATAAAATCTACTTGAAATGCGGACGGAGAGACTCGAACTCTCACGTCAGAGACACTAGAACCTAAATCTAGCGCGTCTACCAATTCCGCCACGTCCGCTCATATTAAACCCAACGGCTTATAACGCTATCATATTTTCAGGGAACTGACAAGGAGAAAGCGGTGATGAAGCGGCAATGGGGAGTCATTAGTATTTTAATCGGTTTGCTCTCACTAACTCCTCCTCATGCAGTAAACAGTCAATCCTTACCGGTTTTAACCCCCACCACGCCAGAAGCGATTGCCTATTTGAATCGGGGATTACAAGCAGCGCAAACGGGTAATATCGAAAGCGCGATCGCGCTCTTCCAACAAGCCATCGCCCTCGATCAAAATCTTGCCCCTGCCCATTATAATCTCGGTTTAGCCCTCAGAGAACAAGGAAACTTACAAGCAGCGGCTAACGCCTTTTATGAAGCCTTATCTTTGGATCCAAAACTGGCGGTTGCCTATGCTAATCTTGGGGCAGTTCTCATCGAAGGGAATAATTTTGAGCAAGCGCAAGTCTATCTCAATCGCGCCCTCGAACTTTCCCCCCAATTAGGAATTGCTCACTATAATTTAGGCTTGGTGGCACTGCAACAAGGCAACGCCAAACCTGCCATTCAACATTTTCGTAACGCACAAAAATATAGCTCTCAAACCCCAGAAATTTTCTATCAACTGGGACTCGCCTATCTCGAACAAAAACAGTTAGAACCAGCCAAAACTGCTTTTGAAGAAGCAATTCGTCTCCGCCCGCATTACAGTGAAGCTCATTACGGACTCGGACAAGTGTGGTTTGAACAAAAACAATGGCAAGCTGCCTTGAATGCTTTTCAGAAAGGGATTGACTTCAATTCAAAATATGCCAGTGCTTACTACGCTGCCGGTGTTGTGTTATTTCAGGAAAAAAAGTTTTCCCAAGCAACAGCCATGTTACAGCAAGCACAGCAATTATATGAACAGCAAAAGCAGCCTCAATGGGCAGTCTATGCAAAACAGCTTGCTCAAAGAGCAGCGTTGCGGATGAATCAGTAAAAGCTTGTTTTTGTTAGGTTCTGTTGATACAACAGATCTCCTTAAAGCCGCAGAATGCAAACCTTTTAACGTGACATAAATCAAAATCAAGCCAAATCCTAGTTTATGCTAAGAACTAACTTTAATTGGAAAATTGCTGTTATCTTTTGTAATTTGACACTTAAACTCTTCTAATTCCCTAAGTAAGTCCCGTTCTTGAAGTGCTAGTTGCTCTAGGGAGTTACTGGCACTTTCAATTTGCTTGGTTAAGGTTTTTAATTTAGAGTCTGTAGTCATTGTGTAAATCCCCATAAGTTAATTAGCAACGCGACTCATATCACTGATCTATTTCCTATAGATTATAGTTAAGAGTCGAGTTTTTTGTCAATATTTTCAGTGATTCATCTCATTATTTGCTCGTCGTCAGAAACGCGCAAGAAATCTCGATTACTTTTCCTGAAATGATCAAATTTAGCGAGGTTATCACTAGAGAGGGTAAAGCATCTTTAACATGATCAGACTAATCACCCATTGTGCTCAGGAAAAGATTATGGAAGTGATTTCTTGTTTTTTGAAATTCCAGCTTGACAGTCAAAAAATATGTATAAAGTGCAACATTTTTTATAGCGAATACTACTGATCTAACTTTACTCTTCTTCAGTAAATTTGTACATAATCGAAGGATTAAGGATAAGTAAACTAGACATTAATGAGATGAATCGGTCTCGGGAAACTGAAAAACTGAAAACAGTAGACTATGACCAGGTTTTAGCATTAAAAACGCTCCTAACCGGAAAACTAGCTTTATCAGTTCGATAACACTTACTTATGATTAAGTACTTAGTCATGATCACAGTAAAAGCGATAAACTTAAAGAAAATTTACAAACTGAATTAGCTATGAAAACTGCTCTCGTTACAGGTGCTTCCTCAGGAATTGGGGCGGCATTTGCAGAAGCACTCGCTTACCGTGGTTATAATCTCGTTTTAGTTGCTCGTTCTCAAGAAAAGCTCGAAAAACTAGCACAACAATTGCAAACCAACCATCAGATTACGACTGAAGTCATTCCTCAAGATTTGAGTGTAACGAACGCAGCGCAAACACTTTTCAATATTGTCACTGCCAAAGAGATTAACATCGACTTACTCATTAATAATGCTGGCTTTGGGGACTATGGTGTATTCGCTGAGTCTTCTCTCGATAGACAACTGGAGATGATTCAATTGAATATCACTGCCTTGACCGCACTCACTCATCTCTTTCTAGATCCGATGCGTCAACAAGGTTCCGGGGGAATTATTAATATCTCGTCTATTGCTGGCTTTCAACCCCTTCCTTATATGTCAATCTATGCAGCGACAAAAGCCTTTGTACTTAGTTTTAGTGAAGCATTGTGGGCAGAAAACCGAGACACAGGATTGACAGTAACTTGTGTCTGTCCAGGTCCCACCGAAACTGAGTTTTTTAAAGTTGCTAATTTTCCCAGTTCTGCAACCCAATCAGCCCAGCAAAACTATACTTCACCCGAAGCGGTAGTCAAGGCAGCCCTAGCAGGATTCGACCAACAGCAAGCGAATGTTGTCACTGGGGGATTACCGAATCAGCTGATTGTTAACCTTCCCCGCTTCTTGCCGAGAGAAGCGTTAGTGAGTGCGGTTGCTAAACAGTTTCGCCCTAACCAATGAGCTGTTAAGCATGACTGGGACTTAAACAAAGTTTAAGTCCCAGTCGTTGGTTGCGCGATCGCTGCATTTATTTTTACTTATGTTCCTGCTCTAACAGATAAGTAGATAGATCATCTAAAACTTTGTTAGCAGCGATGGGACCGCGACCAATCCAGTATCCAGGCACTGGATAAACGTTCCCCGCTTGTACCGCCTCCAATTTTGACCAGAGAGGGTCATCTTGCAAGCGTTTATAGGCACTTTCAGCGTCCTTCCCTAAACTCCAAACAAAGATGACATCCCCATCGGCTGCATCGAATCGTTCCCGAGAAATGTTGATCCATAAATTGTCTTTATCTTGACTCGGTGGTCGAGATAGCCCCACATCTTGGAGAATACCGCCAACAAAGGTATCCTTTTGGTAAAGGCGCAACCCTTCAGGGTACACGCGCACGACAGAGACTTCAATTTCGGAAGGGTTTTCGAGGCGCGACCCAAGTTCTTTTGCCCGTTCATAGTACTGATCGAGTAAGTTTTCTCCTTTCTCAGGTTTTCCCACTGCTTCGGCGGTGAGGAGGAGTTTCTGTTTCCAAGCACTGGTGCCACTTTTTCCTAATAAAATGGTGGGTGCAATCTGATTGAGTTGGTTGTAAACGGGTTCGACATTTTTCCCACCAATAATTAAATCGGGATCGAGTTGAGTAATGGTTTCTAGGTTTTGTTGATTGGGAGAGAGTTTTCTTATCCTCTCGGTGATCTGATCGCGCAAATGAACGGGAAATTGCCCTGTATTTTCATTAATTAATGCAGCAATGGGGTCCACCTCTAAAGCAAGAACACTATCTAAGGCAATATTATCTAAGGCAATGACTCGCTCTGGATTCGCAGGAACCGCCGTTTCTCCTTTGGCATGAGTCACCATCCGCGCCGGATCAGGAAGCGATCGGTTGAGGGTTTGGTTATTTTGACAGCCTGCGAGACTCAATAGCCCCAACAGGAAAAGGGATAGGGTAAAAGGTCGAAGCATGATTTACCAGCTGAGTTGATATTGCAAACTAATGGTGCGTCCTAGGGCAGCCGCATATTGTTGGTTTCTGCGTTGGGTTTGGGAATCAACCGGAAAATATTGATTATCGAACAGATTTTGCACGGCTAAAGAAAGGGTTCCATCACCGAGTTGCAAGCTGCTAATCCAGTCGAGGGTGGTGTAACTTTCGATAGGAAACGGATCGATGGGATCGCCGTCAATGTCTTCTTCAAAAGCGCGATCGCGCGAACCAACAATTAATAATTGCAAGCGATTGGACCAAGTGGACGTGGTTTGATTTTGCACATATAACCCCACTTTAATCGGCTGAATATCCACTGTACTCAAAGGAACAAAGCCATCGACCCCATCAGGACTGCTTTCTCCTTCCACCCAGGTAAAGTTACCACCCAATTGCCATTGCTCATTCACTTGATAATCCGCTGTGGCTTCAATGCCATAAGTGCGAGTCGGTTCACGATTAGACGTTAAAAAGGAACCATCTTCGCTTGCTCGTTCATTTTGTCCTAATTCAGAGTAAGTGAAGAAACCCGCTAAGGATAACTGCACTTGTTCCCAATTGCCCCGAACCCCAATTTCGTAATTATCAACGATGATCGGCTGGGTAACATCAATACTTTCATCAACGACCACCGGTCGTGCATTTACAGAAAATGGCAAGAAGCGCAGAAAACGTCGGAAGTCTGGTGCAGAGAAGCCTTGAGCAAAATTCGCAAAGACACTGACTTCCTCAGTGACATCATAAATGGCTCCCACATTAAAGACCACATCATCGAAACTAACGTCACCGCCGGTTACTTCATCAGGAATCGCTTCCCCTGCAAAGTCAATATCGCCCAAGACATTAAAGTCATCTACCGACATATTGAATCGTTCAAAGCGTAAGCCCCCACTGAGCGCAAGTTGTTCTGTTGCTTGCCAATCCAACTGACCAAAGGCACCAAAGGTTTCTAAATCATAAGGCGGAGAAAAGAATTCCTCATCCACCTTAATAAATTCACTGCTACCACTGTTATCAAAGACACCAGGGTCAAAAATTTCTAACGGTTGTGCAATGGATTCATCCGCATAATCTATGCCCCACAGTAAATCCAAATTGCTCGTTAAAGGTGTTTCAATGTCTAGACGAGCGCCAATTTTTTCTGATTCCGTTACTGTTCGAGAAACCGATTCAAAAATGGTAGCTCGGTTATCAACTGGAATGGTGAGGGTTGTGGAGTCTTTGTAAAAGGCTTGTAAATCGAGTTGACTTCCCCAAAGATCATCATGGGAGTAATTGACGCTTAGGGTTAAATCTTCGCGACCGGGTAAATCTTCTAGTTCTAATTCTCCCGAGGCTTCTAAGGGCTGGGCTTTTGTGCGTTCATCCAGATTATCCACACTGGGATCGGAAATTGTGGGTGGATCTTGTTTATCATCAAAGTAATTAACTGTTAGCTGCAAGCGCTGGTTTGGGGTGAAATCAACGCCAGCTTTGGCAAGAATATTGAATGTTTCTAGGTTATCTAATCCTTGGGAGCGACCGACAGGAATAATATCTCCCTCCGCATCAAAGCTATTCCCGCTTTCTTCGTAGGATGCAGCAAGCAGATAATCAAATTGCCCGACTTGACCGGAGAAAAATTGTTCGACGCCTGCACCGAAACTCTGCTCAAAATCCGAGAGAGACAGGCGAGGACCAATCGAGACCTTAGTCCGAGCAGTAAACACTTCTTCTGGTTGACGGGTAATAATATTAATGATGCCACCACTGGCTTCTGCCCCATAAATTGAACTGGGACCGCGCAGAACTTCTACCTGTTCCACAGCATTAGGGGCAATACTACGTAAATCTTGGAAGACGCTCAGGTTACTATCTACAGGAACGCCATCAATTAAGACAGAAGGTTCGCGACCGCGCAACGATTGAGCGCGATTGGACGCACTTTGGCTGGGCGGACCCAATCCTGGAACAGTATTTCCTAGAATATCAGGAAGATTATTCGATAGTTGCGATTGTTGTTCAATTTCTTCTCGGTTCACAAGCGTTGTGGAACGGGGAATATCCCTAGGATCTTCTTCGGTTCGGGTTGCAGTTACCACCAGTTCAATCACACCGTCTTCAGTTTCACTTCCTTCCGGTGCCGGTGCAGCAGGCGTGGGTTCGGCTGTTGGAGTTGGCGAAGGAGTGGTTTGGGCTAAACTGCCTTGTTCGGGAAGATTCACCGCGAGTCCTTCGGGAGTTGATTCAATGTTTACTTCTGGAAGTGTGGTTGCCCCAAGGACAATGACGCGAATACTATTGGGATATTTCTGAATCACCCGAATTTCAGCAATTTCAACAGAGGGGTCGGAAATTTGAATGCTTTCTCCTTCGGCTAACTGTAACTGTGTATCAATAATATCGATGAAAAGGGTATCTTCTCCGACTGGCGTTTGGAAGGTTTGTAGGGGTTCTCCTGTTGGCGTAATGAGCAATAGCTGGAGACTATTTTCACCTTGACTTTTGACTTGAATGTCAGTAACGGGAGAAGGCGCAGCATGAACAATACTGGTTACTAACATTGGTGTAATAGGAATTACGGCATAACCAAGAAGGGATTTTTGAATCAGATTCACTGTTATCTTATTAAAAGCTAATGTCAATTATTGGTTGTCACAGTCTATCACTATATCACTTGAGAAATCTTTTTAATAATAAAAATCAAATGGGTTGAATTTTACGAAGTAACGCTGAGTTGAGAGACTCTAAAAAAGTAAGCAGTGACTTAGTTTTAGGACTTTGTAGATTCCGTTAACTGAATCAGGAATTTGATAATTGTTTGTTGAGGTACTTGAGAAGAGGCAGTTCTGCTGAATGAAGGAAAAAGTGATTCCCCGGAAAGGTTTTTTTGTTGAAATCAGCGCTGGTGTGTTCGCGCCATCCTTTTAAGCCACCTCGACGGCTTGCCGGATCGCGCCACCCGCCAAAGGCAGTGATTGGACAGGGTAATGGAGGTTGTTCTCGGTATTGGTAGGTTTCACAAACTTCAAAATCGGCACGTAAAATGGGCAACATCAGTTGCATCATTTCTGGATTATCAAGAATGCTGGAAGAGGTTCCTTTTAGCCAGCGCAATTTCTCGATCAGTTCTTCATCCGGGAGGTTATAAGTAGGCGGATCATCTTCAGGGAATTGGGGGGCACGACGACCAGAAACAAAGAGATGAGTGGGTAAAGGTTGACCTTCGTCGCGCAAGGTGCGAGTGAGTTCAAAGGCGATTAAAGCCCCCATGCTGTGTCCGAAGAAGGCAAAGGGTTGATCTAGATAAGGAGTAATAATCGGAATAAGTGCGCTGACCAATTTGTTTAAGTCAGTAAAAGGAGTTTCTTTGCGCCGTCTTCCATGTCCGGGAAGTTCAGCCGGACAGAGTTCAACTGTATCCGAGAGATGATTAGACCAATTGCGAAAAATTTGGGCGCTTCCCCCCGCGTAAGGGAAGCAAAATAAACGCAGGGTTGCTTGTGGGTTCGCAGGTAAGGGTTTAAACCATTGGTCAGGAGTTGTGGCAAGGTTAGTCATTTTGATTGCTGGTTAAAATTTGGTTGAGTAAGGAGTCCACTTCGTTGGCGGACAGGGCATTGAGTTCGGAGAGGAGGTCGTCAGTTTCCTCGCTGCGTTGGATATTTTGTGGATCGGCATTATCCTCAGTGGTAATCATGGCTGCTAATCCGGCAACCGTTGGGGTTTCAAAAAGGCGATTGAGAGGGAGTTCTTGCTGAACGCGATCGCGCAATTCACTAATAATTTCCGTTGCCAATAGCGAATGACCCCCTAACTCGAAAAAGTCGTCATGAATCCCTACCGGTTCAATTCCCAGAAAGCGTTGCCAGGTGTCAGCGACAAGGGTTTCGGTTTCATTGCGGGGGGCAACATAGGGCACTTGGAGATTCGGACGGGGATAGGTGACAGAGGGCTGCGGTTGATTATTTTGCGAAGTTTGGGTTGCCAACTGTTCTAGGGAGTGGGGGGTGGCACGGCGTTGAATGACAGTGGGTAAGTCTTTGGTACAGACAATCACTTGTGGAGACGCTAACCCTTGCAGGCGACGGAACGCGTCTTGTCCTTCTGCGGTAGAGATTCCCATTTCTCGCCCTTGTTCACGGCGTTTTTGCAGTTGTTTGGGAACAGTGGTATTCACTGCCATGCCCACTTCTTGCCAAGTATCCCAGTTAATGGCTAGGGTAAGTTGACCGCTGCGGTGGGTGCGATAATGGGCAAAACTGTCGAGAAAGGCATTGGCAGCACAGTAATCTACTTGACCGACACCTCCCATCACCGAACTGAGAGAGGAGTTGAGAATCATGAAATCTAAGGGCTTGTCTGCAAACAGTTCATCGAGGAGGCGAGTGCCTTGCAATTTAGCGGATAGAACCGTGGCTGCTTTTTCGGGCGTTTTCAGTTGGATAATGCCGCCTCCGGCAATGCCAGCGGTATGAATCACGCCATTGATGGTGCAAAAGTGCGCTTCCGCTTCTTGAATCGCAGTTACCATTGCAGCGCGATTGCTGACATCAGCCGTTAACACCAAAACCTCTGCGCCCTGTTCTTCCAAGGCTTGTACGCGACGAATTTTATTAGCAACCGAGTCGTCTTCTTCTTCACCTGTTAGCCAGTCTTGCCACTCAGCGCGATCAGGTAATCCAGAACGACTGATTAAAATCAGTTTAGTTTTCGGAGTTTTGGCGATTTCCGCTGCTAATGCTAAACCAATCCCCCCTAATCCCCCTGTAATCAGATAAACCCCTCCCTCACGCATGAGAGATTGAGAAGATGAGGGAATAGAAACCGGATCAAAGGTTTGTCGCCAACGATAACCATTGCGATAGGCAATACTAGCCCCTGCTATTTCGGTGTTCAGTTCTTTGAGTAACTGTTCACTGAGAGAATCTAGTTGTTGATTTAACGCCGTTGCATCAAGATCAATGAGACGACAGGGTAAATGGGGGTACTCTTGGGGAATGACTTTACAAATACCTTGTACTGTTGCTTTTTCCGGAGACAAGGGTTCAGTTCCCGTTACATCGTATTGTTCGCTAGTAATAACCGTGATCGGCAAATTGTCCGATAAATCTTGTTTACCAAGGGCTTGCGCGAGAAACAGTAACTGATAAAAGTAGTCCTCTCCTTGCTGAGAGTTCGGGGTAACATTCCACAAATGGAGAAGCTGTTGGGGAAACTGATTTTGATCCGCTAGGGTTTGGAACAGGGTGTCGTAATCTTGTTTGCGATCCGGATGAATGGCGTAAGCCTGTTCTCCCAGTTGACTAAAGGTCGTTCCCGCTTGAACCGTAACCACCTGATTGCCCTGTTTTTGTAAATGATGGGCAATATTTTCTCCTAACCCTGTTGCATCCAGAAAGATTAACCAAGATGCAGTTGATGGGAGGTTTTGTGGAGGTAACACTTCTCGTTTCCAAGAAGGAATATAAAACCACTCACTGAGATTCTCATTTTTGCGCAGTTCTGATGGTGTCTCACTGGTTGAAACAGTTGGCGGATCAATCCAATAGCGTTGACGTTGGAAAGGATAGGTGGGTAAAGGAATGAGTTGTCGTTGTTCTTGGTCATAAAACCCAGACCAATCAGGGGAAATGCCGGTCAACCAGAGGTCTCCCAATGCCTGTAAAATTTGTTCTTGATCCGCAGTTTGGCTTTTGGGATGGGGGAGAGAATGAGTAACTCTGGCTGTGGTTGCTTGCTGTTTCACTAAGGTGCTGAGGGTGGTTCCGGGTCCCACTTCTAAGAAAATCCGGTCTTGTTGCAAGAGTTGGCTAACCCCAGCAGAAAATTGAACGGTGTGACGAAGTTGTTTCGCCCAGTAGTCAGGGCTTGTCGCTTGTTCACTCGTAATCCAAGTTCCTGTCAGGTTAGAAATAAAGGGAATTTGAGGTGGCTGTAACTGTACCTTTGCCACCTGAGCCTTAAATTGCTCTAAGATGGGATTCATCATTGGCGAATGGAAGGCATGAGAGGTGTTGAGGAAACGGTTATTGATCCCTTTCGTTTCAAGTTGGGATCGCAGTTGTATAATTTTGGTTTCTTCTCCCGAAACCACACATAACTGTGGGGCATTAATCACCGCCAGCGTCAGATCATCTCCTAATAAAGGTTCAATTTCCGAAGCCGAAGCCGTGACACTCAGCATTTTTCCTGATGGTAAGGACTGCATCAGTTGGGCGCGTTGTACCACTAACCACAGAGCATCTTTAAAGGAAATAACACCTGACAGACACGCTGCCACATACTCGCCAATACTATGTCCAATCATCCCTTGCGGTTGAATGCCCCAAGATTGCCAGAGACAGGCTAAGGCATATTCCACGATAAATAAAGCGGGTTGCGCGATCGCGGTTTGGGTTAATTTCTCGTTTGCCGTTGCTTCCTCGCCTTCTGGGGGATAGAGAATTTGGCGTAAATCGAGATTGAGCAAAGATTGCAGTTGTTCTGTACCAACATCAATCTGTTCTCGAAACACTGATTCAGTTTGATATAAATCCCGTCCCATATTGACAAACTGCGCCCCTTGTCCGGGAAATAAGAAGGTTACCGCAGGAGGTTGGTCTGGAGAAGATTGAGAGGTTTTCTCTTGTAACTGCGCGATCGCTGACTGGGTATCGGAAGCAATTACCATCCGCCGATGGGGAAACCCTTTACGAGCAGTATTGAGAGTATAAGCGACATCAGCGAGTTTTAAATCAGGATGATTGATCAAATGTTGGGCAAGATTGTCTGACGCTGTCGTGAGGGCAGTTTCACTTTTCGCGGAGAGAAGGAGGAGTTGGCAAGGACGAGAGTCACTACTGGAAACCGGCAGTGGGGCTTCTTCTAAAACGATGTGTGCGTTGGTTCCCCCAATGCCAAAGGAACTAACACCCGCCCGACGTGGCGTTTCTCCCCGTTGCCAAGGCGTAAGTGTGGTATTGACGAAGAAAGGGCTATTGTCAAAATCAATTTCAGGATTGGGTTCTTGGAAATGCAAACTGGGGGGAATCGCTTGATGATGGAGGGCGAGAACGGTTTTAATTAATCCTGTGACTCCTGCTGCTGCATCGAGATGTCCCAAATTACTTTTTACTGATCCTAAAGCGCAGTATCCCTTCGCTTGTGTGCTGGTTTGAAATGCTTCTGTCAGGGCTTGCACTTCAATGGGATCGCCTAACGGGGTTGCCGTGCCATGGGCTTCCATATATTGGATGGTACTGGGGTCAATATCGGCGATAAATAAGGCTTCCGCGATCGCGCTGGCTTGACCTTTGACACTGGGGGCAGTGTAGCCTACTTTCGCTGATCCATCATTATTGACAGCAGAGCCTTTAATCACGGCATAAATGGTATTGCCATCGGCTTGTGCCTCTTCTAAGCGTTTGAGAACCACCATTCCCGCACCACTTCCGCCCACTGTGCCTTGGGCTTTTGCATCAAAACTGCGACAGTGACCATCCGGAGAATAAATTCCCCCTTCTTGATAGTGATAGCCAGACAGATGAGGCACTTTCAGAGAAACCCCACCGGCGAGGGCAATATCGCTTTCCCCACTGAGTAAACTTGACACCGCAGCATGAACTGCGACCAGAGAGGTGGAACAAGCCGTTTGTACAGTGAGACTGGGACCCGTGAGATTGAGTAAATAGGAAATACGGGTGGCAAGAAAATCTTTGTCATTCCCGATTAAGGTTTGAAACGCCCCAATGGAGTCCAGTTGATTTAAGCAGTGGTGCAAATTAAACAACAAATAGGTATTGCGCCCAACGCCACCAAAGACACCGATTCGTGAGGAAGCTGTGTCTGGGTTGCAACCGGCAATTTCTAACGCTTCCCACGCCACTTCTAAAAATAAGCGTTGTTGGGGGTCACTCCGTTCGGCTTCCCGCGGACTATAGCCGAAAAATTCGGCATCAAATTCAGCAATATCATCTTTAAGAATGGGTGCTGCTTTGACATAGTTCGGCTGCTGGTAAACCTGGGAAGAAATTCCCCCTTGGTTTAATTGTTCTTCCGTTAACGGGGTAATTCCTTCTTTTCCTTGTTTCAAGTTTTCCCAAAATTCATCAAGGTTTCTTGCACCTGGGAAACGTCCCGTCATGCCGATAATTGCAATCTCGTTTGTCATTAGTCAATATTCTCCCGTCTTAAGGCTTCATTGGGTAAATTCGCGCCATTCTTGTGACTTTGTACCCATTCCATGAATCGTTCTACTCGTTCTTCTGGAGTCGCCGTTGCCCAAAAGGGCTGTTCTGGTGGCAAGGGTGA
>CAZAYV010000008.1:0-46541 GCA_964489465.1 uncultured Dactylococcopsis sp.
GTGGCTATGTGGGAGCGAGTGAAACTAGCAAGAGTCTTTTGAATTGGTGGTTTAAAGAACCTCATTTGATCCCCCAAATAGGGGGAATGATGGTGAATTTTCAGTATTACTTCGCCCAACGGGAAGCCTTAGAAACAATCATCTATCTTTATGATGTGGTTGGGGCAAAGGATAAATATGATTTAATGCGGTTTGATGGCAGTGGTATCGTCTCCGCCAATATGTTCGATGAAACATGGCGACGGTATGTGGTGAAGATGGCGACGGGAACAGGTAAAACAAAAGTAATGAGTTTGGTTCTAGCGTGGAGTTTCTTCCATAAACTCTATGAACCTGAATCAGAGTTATCCCGTAATTTCCTTGTTGTTGCCCCCAATATTATCGTCCTCGATCGAATTTATAAAGACTTCAAAGGGTTACAAATCTTCTTTGATGATCCTGTCATTCCAGAGAATGGATATGACGGACAAAATTGGCAAGATGATTTTCAACTGACTCTCCATTTACAAGATGAGGTGCGAGTCAACCGTGAGATTGGTAATATCTTTCTCACAAACATCCATCGGGTTTATTCAGGAGACGATGTTTCTCCTTCTCCCGAGGATGAAAACACAATGGACTATTTTCTCGGAAAACGTCCCACAGGTCAAACGACAGATTCTAAAGTGGATTTAGGCGCGATCGTCCGCGATATTGATGAGTTAATGATCCTCAACGATGAAGCCCATCATATCCATGATAAGAATTTAGCGTGGTTTAAATCGATCGAAGATATCCACAACCAGCTACTCCAGAAAGATGCTTGTCTCAGCTTACAAGTTGATGTCACCGCTACTCCTAAACACAATAATGGCGCGATTTTTGTCCAAACTGTCGCCGATTATCCCCTTGTGGAAGCTATTTCCCAAAATGTGGTTAAGCATCCTGTTTTACCTGATGCTACCAGTCGTAGCAAATTACAAGAACGTCAGAGTGCTAAATTTACAGAAAAATATGCAGACTATTTAGACTTGGGAGTGATTGAGTGGCGTAAAACCGATGAGGAACATCAGAAGTTAGGGAAAAAAGCCATTCTCTTTGTGATGACTGATGACACTAAAAACTGTGATGATGTAGCAGAGTATCTCCAGAATCGTTATCCCGACTTAAAAGATGCGGTTTTAGTGATTCATACGAAGAAAAATGGGGAAGTTTCGGAAGCCACTTCTGGAAAGAACAAAGAAGAGTTAGAAAAACTGCGTCAGCAAGCCAACGAAATTGACAGCAGGGAAAGCCCCTATAAGGCGATCGTCTCAGTGTTAGTTTTAAAAGAAGGTTGGGACGTGCGTAATGTAACCACAATTGTTGGTTTACGGTCTTATTCTGCTAAGAGTAACATTCTCCCTGAACAAACTTTAGGACGCGGTTTAAGGAAGATGTATTCAGGGGAAACAACTGAATATCTGAGTGTTATTGGAACCGATGCTTTTATGGAATTTGTGGAGTCAATTCAAGCAGAAGGAGTAACGCTCGATCAGCAAGCAATGGGAGAAGGAACGAAACCGAAAACGCCTCTCATGGTAGAAGTTGATCACGAAAATGTCAACAAAGACATTGAAACCCTAGACATCAAAATTCCGATTCTGACACCGAGAATTTATCGAGAATATAAAAGTCTTTCTGATCTTAACTGTGAAACAATGACGTTTCAGGAAGTCGCCTATCAACAATTTAGCGAAGAAGAACAACGAGAGATTATCTTTAAGGATATTACCACTGGAGACATTACCCATACCACTGTTTTAGATACTGTGGGAATTGCTGACTATCGTAGCGCGATCGCGTATTTCTCCCAAAGCATTATGAAAGAGTTGCGTCTCGTTAGTGGTTATGATGTTTTGTATGGTAAAGTTAAAACATTTGTTCAAGACTTCTTATTTGGAAAAACGGTTGAACTGGAATCACCGAACACCCTCCGCAACTTGTCGGAAGTTGTCGCCACTAAAACGATAATTGAAACCTTTAAGAAAGCCATCAATGATTTAACTGTCCGTGACAAGGGAGATGCTGAAATTCGGGACACGATAAAACTACGAGAAACACGCCCCTTTGTAGTTAAAGATCAAGCATATTTAATGCCAAAGAAAAGTATTTTTAACCGCTTGATTGGCGATAGTCACTTTGAACTTGATTTTGCCAATTTTCTAGAAAGTTGTAATGATATCATTTCCTATAGCAAAAACTACCTTGCTGTCAATTTTAAGCTAGATTATGTCAATGCAGAAGGGGATATATCGAATTATTACCCAGACTTTTTTGTTAAAACGAAAGATGATCAAGTTTTTATCATTGAAACCAAAGGGAAAGAAGATGTCGATGTATCATTAAAAATGCAACGGCTTCAACAGTGGTGTGAAGATGTTAATCAAGTACAAACCGATGTCACTTATAACCTAGTGTATGTCGATGAAGAAGGATTTGAAAAATACCGACCCAACTCTTTTGGGGAGTTGTTGCTTACCTTCCCAGAATACAGACAGTAATTCTCCCAAATCTCTTAGTAAAACGGGATAAAAATCTTGCTAAAAATATCATGTGTTTCAGGATTACGTTTTTGCATATATTCCGCCCATTCCCAAGCAACCCAACTTTGAATAACCGTGTAATGAGTTTCTAAATAAACCGCCCAGTCGGGATGAATAAAAACTGATTCACAATCTTTATAATCGGTTGCATCAAACTTATAAAGAGGCTTTTTCGAGTCGAAATATTTTTCAGCAATAGCAGGAATTGCTTTTTCTAAATCATTTCCTGTGCCTTGACTCACTTTTTCTCGCTTTAATTCCTCATCTAAAAATGAAGCAATCAACCGAAATGGAACATAACCTTTCAAGTGACTCACTGAGTCTTTTAACTCTTGACGCGCGATCGTTTTTCGCAACAACGCTTGATTAATTTTACCTGATTGCAGTCTTAGTTCTATTGTTTCTAATCTCAAAGCCTCTAATTTCTGAATAATTTTATCCTGAGTCCCAAACGACAGATGAAAGAAGGTATAAGGATACCAAGCATAAGCCAGCATTTCCACGATTAATTCTTGGAAACTAATCGAAGCTGCAACTTCAAAGTCTCGTTGTTTCAGAATCTCAAGGAGAGACAAGAAAAACAGATATTTATAGGAGGTGGTAGTCTTAGCAAAAATGTTTGAAAGGACATCGATATCAACTTGATCTGATTTAGGTAATTTTTCAATATTAACCACAATTAATCTTGAGGATTCCTACCTCTTTTTCACTTGGAAATACTTGTCTAGGATATCGTTTGCGAGTGCTAATGGGTGATCTCTGAAAGAAAACTGTATTAATCCTGCTGTATCCGAAAGCATTAAGGAATCAAAAGCAGTTGTCATTGCTTCGATCGCGTCGTAAATCGCACTTTCTCCTAGCTTAAAAACTAACCCAGGGCTGCCCATTTCATAAGCAAGGGTAGCAATGGAGATGGTTTTCTGCGTTCCCCGACTCGCTGCAAATTCTAAACAACTCGCCACAATCACTGCTGGGGGTAATGTCAGTTTATGTCCCACCTTAAAGAGATAATGTTTAGAATCTCCTGTGCTTTGGATGAGGTTTAGAGTTGTAAACGGGGAATCAATGGAATCTTCACTCAGCTTTTTCGGATCCCCTTGTTCCACATACATTCGCAGCAGACAAGTCACATCTTTTTTGATCGAAGAATCGGCAATTTTTCTTCCTAGTTGATGGGTGTAATCTTGAATTTCCCTAGTTAAGTCATCTGCTGTAAATTCCACTTGCCGAAATAGATTAAAAACATAGTACCAAGCTGCTGCTTCACAAGTGGGTTTTAGCAAATTCCAATGCAGTAACCATAACGAAGCGGGATCTTCTAAAAAAGGATCCCATGCGCCATCACCGAGTAGCTTTTCACCCAATTCAGTCGGTTGATCATCTTGTAAAACTTTAAACGCCCGACACCAATATCGGATGGAACGCACCATGTTTTTTCCCACGCCAAGGCGCACAGGTGCATCGTCTTGTAGAAAAATGTTTGAATTTTGACGGGCAGCATCAAACCCTTTTTTCAACCAGCTAAAACGAGGATGAAATGTTTCGTGACGGGCAAAATTTAAGGTAAATTCCTTGTCAGGAGTTGATTGAGGAATGTCTTCTACATTCAGTTGAGTCATAGGGTGTTTAATCTTTCGCTAGGTTCAGTTTACGTTAGTGTCCTTAGTTTTTCGCCACCATTGAGCGGTTGTGTTGAGCATGATCTCGCTGGACGACCAGGAAAAACAAGGTCAGACAACTCTTCTCATTGGGAAACGCTCCCACTTCATCGGATTTACGACGAAACTCTTCCAATAAGCGTTCCAGCAGGTTAGAAGTCCGAATGCGAGGATGTAACTCCGCAGCAAAGTGGTAAAAATTAAACGTGAGCTCAATATCTCGCTCGAATGTTGACACAGCCTTGGATTCAATCCCCTCCCATTTCTCAACAAATAGAGCTAAACGGGCTTGAGCCTCTTGTTCTGAGGTCGCCTTGTAAATCTCATAGGCATCATGTTGAATCTCAAAGCATCGCTGTTTCTTAGCATCCGAATCACTCAGCACCTGACCCTGTTCATTCTGTTGTGGCAGTTGCTGGTAGCTCAGATACTTTTTCATCCCTCGCACCTTGTGGGTGATGCATCGCTGCTGTTTGGCATGGAGCAGAACCTTAGCCATTGCCGCAGGTAAGCCCGATGAGCCATCACTGACGACCAATTCAACGGCTTTGGGTTCAAGCCCTCGCTCAATCAAGTGATTGAAGAAGTCCGACCAGGATTGTGTGTCTTCTTGGGCGGCAATCTCATAGTGCAGGATGTGATCACTCCCATCTGGCCATACTGCGATCACCGACAAGACCACCTTCTCTTCCACGTGACGTACTTGGCGCTCATGTCCTGTACGGTCTATCTTCACTTCGTCTTGGGCGTATTGAATATCCACCCACACTCCATCCACGATTAAAATTGCCGGGGTCTGGCTAATCGGTGATTGGCGATGCTCATCCATGTCGGTTTGGGCATTTAAGGTGATCCGATTGATTGCACTTACAGATAGCACACTACCTAGAATCGGGTAGAGCGCTTCTTGTAAATCTCTTAAGGATAAGCCCATCACATACAGACACAGCGTAAAGTTGAGTAAGCTGTCCAATCCACGCTGATAGCGCTTGAGAATTGGCTACTCGCGCTCTTGATTTCCCCATCGGAGCTTGGGCACTTGGAACTGATCAATTCGACCATACTCTGTATCGAGTACCCTTTAGTTTAACTTTACCCCTGATTGACACAGCAATAACTAGCGATCTTCGAGTGCTTGCCGAAGTAGTTCTCGAAGTTGCTCGATCATTCTTCGACCGCGGGAACTCCTAGCAATCGTAACTAAGACTTCCAGAGATTGGTCTGTTGAAATCCGTTCTTGGTACCAACACTGTAAAACATCCAGAATCAAAGTCATTTCAGACATGGCAATTGCACCTAATCAGTAATCAGATCATAATTGAACTATAGCACAATTAAAATATGATTTAAATCAATATAATTACGGTCTATTAACGACAGACTCGTCTCTAATCAACGTGATGATGTTTACCGCTTCCCTCGCCTCAGAGAGTGCTTCGAGTAAAGCAGCCGAAATTTTTCCATAGAATTTGGACGGTGATTGCGTAGGTGGTAGATCGCTCAATTGAAGAGGCTCGCGGCATCATTGATTCTTTATCAATCAATGCCGTTAAGAGAGGCTTGGCAAAGACCAGTGCAGTGTTCGTGATCAAGCTTGCAAGGAAGCAACGTTGACGCGATCGCGCTATTTAAAAAAGAGAAATCAAATCATTTCCCCTAGGGCAATCAAGGGGGCTGTATCATCACAATTATTTAACTCTTTTCAATATAAAAAAGAAGGGTTGTGGTACTGCTTTAAAGTCCATTACCCCTAAAACTGTATTTTGATCAACTTTCCGAAACGTATCCTGAATTGGTAAATCATCATAAATCATTGTTGCACTCACTTGTTGACGATACTCCATCATTCGTAATCGGGCTTTAAAATTTTGGGTTTTAAATAGAGGTAAAACGAAACGAAAGAGCCATTTAAAAATTTTGGCTTTGGGTAGCCGATCCCAATGTGCTACTAATTGAATGAACGTAGGATTGGGAGTAATTGCAGTGACTTTATGAGCATTATCTATAAATAACAAAGGATGCACTTGCTCAGGACTAACAAATTCTTTGCCATACCAATCAAAAAACTCTAATAAACCATCCATTGGATGATTAGTATGGATACCATATCCTTTCCATTGTCCGATCATGAACTCTAAGTTTGTTACCTCTAAGTTATCAAAAATGTTTAAAGCTTCTTCGGTTGTCGTTTTTTGACCTTGTTGAATGAAATTAATTTTTTTTGACTTGTTCATTTTAGTTATTTAAAAAATAATTATTCGATATTTAAAATAAATGTTTTTTAAAATAATTTTTTAGCAAATAAACTCAATCCAGCCAAAAGAGAAAACATGAATAATTAATGCAATTATAAAACTTAATCCCCAGTTTGAAATCAGCATCATAAAATGTGAGTTAAACAAAACAATGGAGGGAATCGGATGAGTGTTCCCAAATTAGTCACTTGGTTGCAAGAACGCACGGCGTTGACGGTGTTACCGGAAAAGGTACTGAGCGCGATCGCGCCGTTTTTAGAGGAACGAACTGCTGGCGCCAATCAAACGCTGGTTAAAGCCCAAACCCAACCCGTGGGACTCTACATTCTCCAATCCGGAAAAGCGGAAAGTAAAGACGCTTCAAAACTTTCCTCTGATGTCAGCTTACTGCCCGGTAGCATTATTAATTTGCAAGCTTTAATTCTCGATCAGCCGACGCGCGAAACCATTGTTACGAAGAGTGAATGTCGGTTTTGGTTGATCAAAAGCGAGAAAATGCGGGAGTTAATTGGTCAATATCCAGAAATTACCCAAGTGTTTTCCCAACAGTTAGCCGAAGAACTCGCTTCCGTTTCTTCACAACTCAATTTTGAACAAGAACGGGCTTATATTTTACGTCCCTATCTGGTCACGAAAGCGCGACGGGGAATCGTGGGGAGAAGTCGTTATGCGGTTCGCTTACGTCAACAAATCAAACAAGCCTCAGACAATCGGGAATCAGTTGTTATTTTTGGCGAACCGGGATTGGGGAAAGATAATGCAGCGGCGTTGATTCATTTTGGCTCTTCTGACCGGCGAGAACCGATTATTAAAGTCGATTGTAGTACTTTGCAAGCCAGTGGGGCAGAACTATTTGGACGCGCCAATGGCAAATTTGGCTTACTAGAAGCCTTGGGTCGCGGAACGTTAGTGCTGAATAATGTCCAAGAACTGGATCCCGAACTCCTGCCCGCGATCGCGCAACTCCTCAAAGATAACACCTATACCCCCGTCCCTCGAAGTAATGAACCGCCCCCACCGCCCAAAACTGCCCAAGCAAGACTGATTCTGATTTCTGAGAAAACAATTCCTGAATTAGATTCCCTGGTCCAACACCGCATCAAAGTTCCCCCATTACGGGTGCGAAAAAGCGATCTCGGCGATCAAGTCAACTACTACATCAGTCTAGTTTGTCGCGGCAAAGGGTTAACGAAACCCAAGGTCACGCCAGAAGCAATCCGTCGTTTACAAGCCTATGATTTCCCCAATAACCTGACGGAATTAGAAAATTTAATTCGACGCGCGATCGTGCAACTTCCTACTGGACAAGCGCTGACTGAAGAAATTGTCTGGCCCTCCCAAAGCAAGAAAAAACAATTGCGTCTCAATCTACTGAATACCTTTCCTCGTTTCCGCCGTTTTCTGAGGAGTTCTTGGTGGCCAGACCGTTTGAATTATTGGTTTGTTCTCCCCGCATTTACCGTTGTGGTTGCGATTTTATTCCTCGGTCCTCAAACCCGTTCCGAAAACTTTGCCCTGAACCTATTTTGGGCCTGGTGGTGGCCCGGTATTCTCATTGCCTTTCCCTTTGTCGGACGACTCTGGTGTGCGGTTTGTCCGTTTATGATTTATGGGGAACTGACCCAGAAAATTTCGCTTTGGTTATTCCCGCGACAACTGAAACGGTGGCCCCGACAGTCTGCCGAACGCTGGGGCGGCTGGTTTTTATTTGGCTTATTTGCCTTGATTTTACTCTGGGAAGAACTCTGGCATTTACAAAATACCGCTTATTTATCGGCTTGTTTACTACTTCTAATCACGGCTGGCGCAATTATCTTTTCCTTACTCTTTGAACGGCGCTTTTGGTGTCGCTATTTATGCCCGATTGGGGGAATGAATGGGATGTTTGCCAAACTCTCTATGACTGAACTGCGAGCGCAACAAGGGACTTGTTCTGCAGAATGCACCACTTACCAATGTTATAAAGGAGGACCGGAAAAAGGAGAAGGACAGGAAACCACTGGCTGTCCCTTATATTCTCATCCGGCACAACTGGAGGATAATCGGGATTGTGTCTTGTGCATGACCTGTTTGAAAGCTTGTCCTCACCGTTCGGTCGAAGTGAACTTACGTCCACCCGGTATTGAGTTATGGACAACCCACCAACCCCGTTCTTATGAAGTCGCTTTATTACTCCTTCTCTTAGATGTGGTATTTCTCCATCGCCTCCCCGAAATTCAAGCTCATCTGGGCTTCAACTGGAATTTGGACAACTTTTGGGTGCATTTTGTGGTTTCAGTTGCTCTGTTGAGTTTACCGGCTTTGATTCCCCTCTTGGCGCAAGCAACGATGGGACTATTGCATCAACTCAAAACTTTTCTTGATCCGAAAAGGATACAAATTAAACCACTGCCTTTTGTGGAAAGTGCCTATGGTTATTTACCGTTAGTTTTAGCCGCGAATCTCGCTCACTATCTTGATTTAGGTTTAGGTGAAGGAGGAAAACTACTGCCAGTCACGCTAGCGACCTTTGGCTTGAGTGGAGAAGGCTTTCCCATTGCTGTCGCCCATCCTGCTGTCATTAATTTTTTACAAGGGGCAGCTTTATTTGTGGGCAGCTTATTAGCGGCGCTTTTGACGCAAAAAATCCTAAAAGGTTCCTTTTGGTCGCTTTTGCCCCAACATTTAGCCATCCTGACTTTAACCGTCTTATTTTGGCAGTTGATTGTTTAACCGGTGCTGTGGGCTAGAAAAACCAAGATGCGGAAATCATTTTCCAGTAAGGCGCGATCGCGTTTCCAGTTTGGCTTTTCTGTTTAATGGGTCTGTAACAATTGAAGCCAAGCAATTGCCATCCTCCTCTAACAAAAGTTACACTTTGTTAAATAATCTTCAGTTTTTTTCAGAACTTGTTAACAGCGAAGGAAAGCAAATCTAAATTGCTCTCCCCGTTGGCGGTAAGTTCGGTATAAAAAAAGAATGATGTAAAATTTTTGTAAATGTTGGCTCTCATTTATTAAAGGAGGAGCGTAGTCGATGGGACTACCTTGGTATCGAGTTCATACGGTTGTTTTAAATGATCCAGGACGGCTCATTTCCGTCCATTTAATGCACACCGCTTTAGTTGCGGGTTGGGCGGGATCAATGGCGTTGTTTGAATTGGCAACGTTTGATCCCAGTGATCCTGTATTAAACCCCATGTGGCGTCAAGGGATGTTTGTTCTACCCTTTATGACCCGTTTGGGAGTCACTGAATCGTGGGGGGGCTGGAGCGTTACTGGCGAAACCGCAGTTGATCCCGGCTTCTGGTCTTTTGAGGGTGTCGCGATCGCGCACATTGTCCTCTCTGGATTACTCTTTTTGGCAGCGTGCTGGCACTGGGTTTATTGGGACTTAGACCTGTTCTATGATCCTCGTACTGGCGAACCTGCCCTTGATCTCCCGAAAATGTTTGGGATTCACTTATTCTTATCGGGGCTCCTTTGCTTCGGTTTTGGCGCCTTCCACCTCACAGGCTTATTCGGTCCGGGAATGTGGGTGTCTGACCCCTACGGGCTGACGGGGCACGTGCAGCCGGTTGCCCCCGAGTGGGGACCCGAAGGGTTTAACCCCTTTAACGCTGGAGGGGTGGTCGCTCACCATATTGCTGCCGGAATCGTGGGCATCATCGCTGGGATTTTCCACTTAGCGGTGCGTCCTCCCCAACGGCTCTACCGTGCATTACGGATGGGGAACATTGAAACGGTTCTCTCCAGCAGTATTGCAGCAGTCTTCTTCGCCGCCTTCGTTGTGGCGGGAACCATGTGGTATGGTAGCGCGACAACGCCAATTGAATTATTCGGTCCCACCCGTTATCAATGGGATCAGGGCTATTTCCAAGAAGAAATTGATCGTCGGGTCAATAATTACATGGCAGAAGGCTACAGCCGGTCTGAGGCATGGTCACAAGTTCCCGAAAAACTGGCTTTCTACGACTATGTTGGCAACAATCCCTCGAAAGGCGGTTTATTCCGGGTTGGTCCGATGAACCAGGGAGACGGTTTAGCCCAAGCTTGGTTAGGACACCCGGTATTTAAAGATGCAGAAGGTCGCGAACTGACCGTTCGTCGCCTCCCCAACTTCTTTGAAACTTTCCCTGTGGTTTTAGAAGACGAAAATGGTGTGGTCCGGGCGGATATTCCTTTCCGTCGGGCGGAATCCAAATACAGTATTGAACAAATGGGTGTAACGGTGAGTTTCTTTGGTGGTGCCCTCGATGGCAAAACCTTTGAAAATCCCGCTCAAGTGAAGAAATACGCTCGCAAAGCTCAGCTGGGTGAAGTCTTTGACTTTGACCGGGCTACTCTTGGCTCTGACGGGGTATTCCGCACCAGTCCTCGCGGTTGGTTTACCTTTGGTCATGCGGTGTTTGCACTACTCTTCTTCTTCGGTCACATTTGGCATGGCTCGCGGACTCTCTATCGCGATGTTTTCGCCGGTGTAGAAGCCGATTTAGAAGAACAAGTGGAATGGGGTGCCTTCCAGAAAGTGGGTGACAAAACTACTCGTAACCCCAACCGTGCTTAAAGTCAGTTAGAGATAATTGGGTTCTCCCAGGCGAGAGGGAAGTCAAAGCAGACGCCTTCCATTTAGGAAGGCGTCTGCTTTAACCGTTGGTCATTCTTCTCTCTCGCAATTTTTGTATTTGCTGTTAGACTGTTAGGTGAAGGGATCAGGAAAATTTAAGATTATGGAAGCTGTTGCATATATCCTTATATTGGCTTGCGCGATCGGGGTTTTATTCTTCGCGATCGCGTTTCGTGAGCCGCCTCGCATTAATAAATAATTGAGACAGTTAAGCTCAATACAGAAACTGAACCATACTTTTGCTATCCCTTGCCTGAAAAGGAATGGCAGGAGGGTTCAGTTTTGTTACCATTTATCTAATTTGCTTATCAATAAAGTAACGAAAATCAGTTATAATAGAGTGTCTGTACCATATTTTTACTCAGTAAACTTAAGTGTACATCTGATTTGAGGAATAGCTATCAACATAACGGAGATCAAAACATAGGAATCGAAACACACATGGTCAGTCAGAACGCAACATCGAATCGAGACATTGGTTTTACTCATGAGGATTTTGCTGCCCTCCTAGACGAATACGATTATCACTTTAATCCCGGTGATATTGTTCCTGGCGTTGTCTTTAGCGTCGAACCCCGGGGAGCTTTGATTGACATTGGCGCGAAAACCGCTGCCTATATTCCCATTCAAGAAATGTCAATTAATCGAGTAGAAGAGCCGGACGAAGTTCTCCAACCGGAGGAAACAAGGGAATTTTTTATTCTGACTGACGAGAATGAAGACGGTCAATTAACACTTTCCATTCGTCGTATTGAGTATATGCGCGCTTGGGAGCGGGTGCGCCAATTACAAGCAGAAGATGCAACCGTGCGCTCAGGCGTATTTGCCACCAATCGCGGGGGTGCGTTAGTCCGTATTGAAGGATTGAGAGGATTTATTCCCGGCTCTCACATCAGTACTCGTCAACCGAAAGAAGATTTAGTCGCGCAAGATTTGCCCCTAAAATTCCTAGAAGTGGATGAAGAACGGAATCGCCTTGTGCTCAGCCATCGCCGCGCATTAGTCGAACGGAAGATGAGCGGCTTGAAAGTGGGAGAAGTTGTCATTGGCTCGGTTCGGGGAATCAAACCTTACGGTGCATTTATTGATATTGGCGGCGTGAGTGGTCTACTCCACATTTCCGAAATTTCCCACGATCATATTGATACCCCCAGTAGCGTTTTTGATATCAATGATGAACTAAAAGTGATGATCATTGATTTAGATGCCGAACGGGGACGGATTTCTCTTTCTACAAAACAGCTAGAGCCGATTGCCGGTGCGATGCTCAACAACCGTGAGTTAGTCTTTGAGCAAGCAGACAAGATGGCGCAACGGTTCCGCCGCAAGCTGCAATATCAAACTCAAGGATTAGCGAGTGAGGACATTGAAGCAAAACTAAACGAAGAGTTTGGTCCGATTGGTCAACGTCCCGGTGAAACCAAAGAAGCAGAAACTAGCGAAACAGAAGCAACGGCAGATAACACGGTGGAAACAGCAACTGAAGCAGTGGTAACGGAAGAAGAAACCAGTATTGCCGAAGAAGCAACATCTGCTGAGGAAACAGTTGAAGACGCAACGGAAGAAACAAGTGAAAATAACATGGAATCTTCCTCAGACGAAGCCGAAGAGGAAGAAATTGTGTCTGCTGCGAACGAATAAGGTTAGCGCATCGAACAGATTGAAAAAGGGGGGCTTATGCCCTCTTTTTTCACTTTAAAAGGGCAAGGTTAGGCGTAACTTTCATCGTATCCGCTTAAACTGATATTGTGCAGCGAGTGATGTCAAATTCAAGCAAAGATTATCTGAGGGGGTCACTTGGTTACAATTTCTTGTCAAGAGTGTGAATTTGAGACTATTCAAGCTATTATTTTTGATAAAGATGGAACATTAGCCGATTCAGAACAATTTTTACGGGAGTTAGGGCAAAAACGAGCTCGTTTGCTGGATGCGAAGATTCCGGGAGTGGGTGAGCCTTTATTAATGGCATTTGGGATTGAACAAGCCAGTCTTAATCCCGTGGGATTAATGGCGGTGGGCAGTCGCTATGAAAATGAGATTGCAGCGGCTGCCTATATTGCAGAAACTGGGCGGGGTTGGCTAGAGTCGTGCGCGATCGCGCAAGCGGCTTTTTCCGAAGCCGATGAACATTTTACAGCCAATGCTGAAACTTCACCGCTTTTTACCGGCTGTTTAGAGCAGTTACAAGCCTTTGCCCAAGCGGGACTCAAATTAGCAATTCTTTCTGCGGATACCCAAGAGGGTGTGGCAACATTTATTACCCGTCATGAACTCTCACCGTATATTCAGGTAGCAAAAGGAGTAACCGCCAACGGATTACACAAGCCTGATCCGAAATTATTTTTACAGACCTGTGAGCAATTAGCAGTGGAACCGAAGGAAGTTTTAATGGTTGGCGATGCCCCCGGCGATATTGAAATGGCAAAACAAGCCGGTGCCGCTGGGGCGATTGGGATTTGTTGGAGAAATTTCGCTGCGAGTCATTTAGAGGCGGCAGACTGCGCGATCGCGCAACTCGATGAGCTAAAAATCACCTAACCCTCCGATCAATATATGACGCATGACCAGCAATCTGATATAGTGGCTATGAACGAATAAAGGGGATAAAGATCAAAAAGACCCTGAAGTAGTAACCTGTATGATGGCAACCCAGTCAAAGCTGTTGCCTCTTTTTATAAAAAGCACAACTTCTGACCATTGGTTAAGGATTGTCCGTCCATAGAGGTTGCTCAGAAACAGTCAACTTTCGATTAGGAGGAAAAGTCAACTTGTCTAGTAAATATATTTTTAGTTCTGAATCGGTAACAGAAGGTCATCCTGATAAGGTTTGTGACCAAATTTCCGATACCATTCTCGACGCCTTGCTCACCGGAGACGATAAAAGTCGGGTGGCAGCAGAAGTCGTCGTCAACACTGGATTAGTACTGGTGACAGGGGAAATTACCTCCAAGACGCAAGTTAACTTTGTGAACTTGGTTCGCGACAAAATCAAAGAAATTGGTTATACCGATGCTGATAATGGCTTTTCTGCTGATAGCTGTGCCGTATTAGTTGCTCTTGATGAACAATCTCCTGACATTTCGCAAGGGGTCACTGCTGCTCAAGAAAGCCGTGAACTCAGTGATGACGAACTCGATCAAATTGGTGCAGGTGACCAAGGGTTAATGTTTGGGTTTGCTTGCAACGAAACCCCAGAATTAATGCCTTTACCGATCAGCTTGTCTCACCGTTTGACTCGCCAGCTAGCCAAAGTTCGTCATAATGGCACTCTTGACTATCTCCGTCCCGATGGTAAAAGCCAAGTGAGCGTTGCTTACGAAAACGGTAAGCCCGTTCGCATCGACACAATTTTACTCTCCACCCAACATGATCCAGAAGTGGGCGGTAGCACGGATGAGAAAACCGTTCACGATAAAATCAAAGCGGATCTCTGGAAAGAAGTTGTGCTTCCCATTTTTGAAGATATCAACATTAAACCGGATGAGAATACCAAATACTTAATGAACCCCACCGGTAAATTTGTGGTTGGTGGTCCCCAAGGGGATGCCGGTTTAACTGGACGGAAAATCATCGTTGATACCTATGGCGGTTATTCCCGTCATGGTGGTGGTGCCTTCTCTGGTAAGGATCCAACAAAAGTTGACCGCAGTGCTGCCTATGCAAGCCGTTATGTGGCGAAAAACATCGTTGCAGCTGGCTTAGCCGATAAGTGCGAAGTTCAACTCAGCTACGCTATTGGAGTAGCTCGTCCCACCAGTGTTTTTGTTGATACTTTTGGCACGGGTAAAGTTGACGAAGATCAATTACTCGAAGTCATTCGTAAAAACTTTGAACTCCGTCCTGCAGGAATTATCCAAGCGTTTGATTTACAAAGTCTTCCTCAACAACGCGGTGGACGCTTCTATCAAGACACGGCAGCATATGGTCACTTCGGACGACCCGATCTCGACCTTCCTTGGGAACGTACCGATAAAGTCGAGGCGTTGAAACAAGCACTCAAAGAAGTTGCTGCTGTTTAGATTTAGGTTAGTTTAAATTGCTGATTGACCCTTCTCTCTTTCCGGGAGAGGGGTTTTTTAGGTTAGTCGTTAGGAAGGATCAACAACCCATTATCGAGATTTGGCAAGCTCATTTAGATATTTCTCCTCAGTTGGAAGCAGAATATTGGGCGGTTTTGAATGCTGAGGAGAAACAACGGGCGCATCGCTTTGTGAAGTCGCAGGATAAAATCCGCTTCATTGCAGGGCGAGGAATTTTACGCTCGCTGCTAGGACAATACCTTAATTTAGCACCAGCAGCCATTGCATTTGACTATCTTGCTCAAGGAAAACCCATCCTAGGAAAAACCCACTGCGATCAAGCCCTGCAATTTAATGTTTCTCATTCTCACCATCTGGCACTGTATGTTATTTCTGACTCTGGTCAAAACGTTGGGATTGATTTAGAATTCATGCGCCCTTTGCCTGAAGCATTATCTTTAGCCCGTCGTTTTTTTCAAGAACAAGAAGTCGCCCATTTAGTCTCACTTCCTCCGAAAATGCAAGAAGCAATGTTTTTCCGATTGTGGACAGCCAAAGAGGCTTATCTCAAAGCAACAGGAGAAGGGTTAAGTGGCTTACAAAATATAGAACTGACTATTAATCAGAAGTCTCAGCAGTTCGATGTGATGAGGAGTGCAGAAAAGGTGAATTTATACTCTTTTATCCCAATGGATGATTTTGTGGCAACTGTTGCTTGTTTAACGCCACAAAGTAATCAAGGGCTTGATACATCCAATAAATGGACAATTAAAGACCGCAACTTATGGGCTGAAAACATAGAGACTCAGTTAGTTTTTCAGAACTGGGATCAATAATTGAGAAGATATCAATCCCCTCAAACCAAACTCCAAAATCTCGATGATCGTTTTTTGATGAGCAAGGACAAACAGCGTAATGGCGCAATTGAACCTTATATTTGACTCATTTCCTACTTCTGGGAAGGGATGAGTTGATCCACTTCATTACACAGTCGCACCCAATCGGAAACACGAATCGCTTCCGCCCGTGCTAAAGGAGTAATTTCTAATTTTTCTAAAATCCTTTCTAACGTGTCTGGAGAAATAAGACCCTTTAAATTATTCCGCAACATTTTCCGACGGTTGGCAAACCCCAATTTGACTAATTGTTCTAAGAGTTTTGGTGAAGTCACCGGTAATGGAAATGGGCGTGGCGTTAAAGCAATAATCGCGGAATCGACTTTTGGGGGTGGGGAAAAGGCTTTGGCAGGAACCCAAGCAATCAATTCACAATTAGCCAGATATTGGGTTCGTACTGATAGCGCACCAAAGGTTTTTGACCCTGATCGGGCACAAATCCGTTCGGCAATTTCTTTCTGCACTAAGAGAACAATTATTTCATATTGTTGTTGGGGTTGAGTAATGGATCCCAATAACTTTTCCAGAATCGGTCCTGTAATATTGTAGGGAATATTTGCCACTACTTTATTCGGGCGTTCTGAAACCATTTCATTTAAGTTGAGCTTAAGAAAGTCTCCTTGTAAGAGGATTAAATTTTCATGGTTACGGAACTTTTTCTTGAGATGTTGAATTAAAGTTTGATCCAGCTCGATCGCGATCACTGTTCTGGTTATTGCTAATAATTGGTGCGTTAAAATTCCGGTGCCAGGACCAATTTCTAAAACAATATCTTCATTTTTTAATTCAGCTGCTGTAATAATTTCTTGGAGTGCTTTCTCACTTTTGAGCCAATGCTGAGCAAATCGTTTTTGAGGCCGCATTTTTAATTATTGATTTTAGTGATTTTTATAGGGAATAACTGACATAAAAAAAACTCAATTTACCGCTCCCAGCTATTGTCATAATATCCTTGCTTTCACTTAACAATTTTTTGTTTTTTAATTCATTTCTTGAGATTGATTTTCTGCTCAGCTTGATCTTTTTACTGGAGAGGGTACTTTCTCTTTCCCTTTCGGTTTCGGTTTGCCTTTCTTTTTCTTCATAGGCGGAAACACTTCTTGCGCTTCTACTAAAAGCAGTTCCCGACCTTTTCTTACTGCTTCGACTTCCCAAAATGCCCCTGCTTTTGGACTCACTAACCGACCTTTAATTTCTACGAAAAAAGGGTTAAATTTGCGAATTGCTTCTTTATTAGGATGGATACTAATGCCGAAATTGCCTTGATCTTCATTCCAGAATAGTAAATTCCCCCGAATACTAAACCGATCTTCTAAAATACTATCCGGTGCAATATTCGCTCCCTCTTCATCGCGATACGTTCCTTTCAAAATAAAATGGAGACAAGGATCTTCTTTGAAGGTTTTGAGCCAACAGTTCCAAACCAGTTCTTCATTGGGCGGTTGCCACCATCTCCGAAACAATTCAGCGGGAAACATTCCATCTCGCGTCATTAATACACCCTCAGCACTTGCTGTATCACTGGGCAGGTAAATCCCACGAATAATGCCGGTACTACGATATTGATTTTTAATCGCGGGATCTTGGATATAAATGGTCATTGTCTCAGAAAGCTAACACTTAAATTTCTCAAATTAATTTATAACAGTCTTCGCACAGCGAAAACCGACAAAAATTTGACGGAGATGCGGATAATACCAGTTACGCCAACTACTGTTTAATGCCCAAGGGCGAGTTGCCCAACTCCCTCCCCGTAACACCCGATGCTGGTTGTCAAAATAAACTTCTGAATAACCGCGATAGGGATACGCCTCAAAATTCGGATAGGGAGAGAACCAAGATGCCGTCCATTCCCAAACATTGCCCAGTAAGTCATAACAGCCATAATGACTTTCGCCAGCCGGATAAGCATTCACTGGTGTTGTCTGTCCAATGCGCGTATCATAATTGCCCTGGGCAGAGTGAGGAAAGTCTTCTCCCCAAGGATAAGTGGTTGATTTGCCAAGAGTGGGCTGCCAGCGGGCTGCTTTTTCCCATTCCGCTTCCGTCGGGAGACGTTTCCCGACAAAATTGGCATAGGCTTCTGCTTCATACCAACTAACGCCATAAACTGGGTGATCGGCCCATTCTTTTCCTTCTGACCAATATAAGGGCTTGGCAACTGGATTATTTTGTAACCATTGCCATCCTGCAGAGGACCACCATTCCCGAGTTTGGTATCCCCCGGCTTCCATAAATTGTTGATATTGTCCACAGGTAACCGGATAGCGATCAAGCCAATAATCGTCTAAATAAACCGGATGGGCAGGGCGGGCATTATCTTGAGGGTTCGTATCACTGCCCATGATAAATTCACCGGCCGGAATTTTGATCATCTCGGCAATGACTTCTCCGGTGCTGTTAGAAGGGGCAATGGGGTATAAGGGAAAACGTTGGAGTTGTTGCAGTTGTAAAATCAAACTGATGGTTTCGCTATGTTGACATTCGTGTTGAATCAGCCACCACCAAAGACGACTTTGCTCGGCAACCGGTGCGGTTTCTAAGTAGTCTAAAACTGCAGTGCGAATGTCGTGGAGATAGTCGAGGATGAGGGAGATGGAGGGAAGATTTTGTCGGTCTTCTTTGGGGAGAATATCTGCAGCGAAGAGTTGGCGATATTGAGGGTAGAGAGGAGGAGTGCCTTTGAGATGTTCTAAAATCCATAATCCTTCGGTGAAGGCAATATGTCCTAAATGCCACCCCACTGGACTAAAGTCTGGATGAGCTTGGGTGCAAAATCGATCAAAATCTAAGCTGTCAAAAAATTCAAGGCTGCGATCGCGCGTTTGTTCTAAAGCATCATAAATAGCACTGCGGTGTAACTTGATTGATGTGAACTGTTCCATCCTCTCCCACACAAATAATACTTTGTTCTGGACAACGTTTCCAGTTTCCCTCAAATAACGGTTCTGATGCAATGATGACCGCATCAGGATAGTTGGGATCCGCTTCTAGCCAGTAGAGGCTGGGTGCTGGGGAACGACTGGCAAAACGGCTAGCAACCAACTGCTGACCATCGCTCACCACAAGATTGGCACAAAAATAAATATTTCCTTGCGCTTGGGCAATGTCACTGAGTTGATTCAAGGCTGTTTCTACCGCTTGTGCTAAAGAAAGTTTCGGTTGTGTGTATAGCTGATGCAAGATTAAACCAAAAATATGTTCCGAGTCAGTTGTGCCATGAATATGGAGATAAACCTCATCATGTAAGTTGAGACGGAGAGGACGATAGAGGGTTTTCCGAAACTGATCGATATATCCATTATGGGTAAATAATAAAGGCTGCGGTAGGGATAATCCGTCGCTGGTAAAGGGCTGGCAGTTACTTAAATCAACGGCTAAGCCAGGTGTTGCGCTGCGGACATAACCTAACCAACATCCAGCTTCCACATAGCGACTAATTTGCGGTAAATTCAGATCGCTCCAAATCGGCATTGTCTGTTTATAAACGTAGGGCGGTGTTGCCTGGCGAGGATGATACCAGCCAATCCCAAACCCATCTGCATTCATCAATGCCGACTCCATTTCTTTGGGTTGATAAGCTTGAACAACTAGGGAGTGTTGAGGTTGACAAAGGAGTTGGTCTAGCTGTACGGGCGAACCGAGGTAACCGAGGAGACGGCACATAATTATTTCAGCAGTGATTAGATTGAGAGTGATTGCGTTTTAATTTTAACGTTCTCATTGATCAAAGCCGTTTACTCTTTAACCCGACGAATCGGTAAATTAGCAATCAGGGCTGTAATTCCTTCTCCACTTTCGAGATTAAACTCGGTACTGTCGATATCAATTTCCACATACCGGGCGACCACTTCTAAAATTTCCTTGCGCATGGTTTCTAGGGTTTCTTCACTCAACCCAGAACGATCATGAGCAATAATCAGTTTAAGGCGTTGTTTGGCTTCATCCCGGCTACTGCGGGATGGGTTACGGTTAAACAGTCGTTCTAAAAGTTCCATTATCCTATGTGGCTATTTCTTCATTTGTGATCAACAAGTTATGGGTTACCCAACTCTCCCGCTCTACTCATCATGGTACTGGGTAACTGACGACAAGTCACTGTTTTAGAGCGGTTCTGTAAACCAACGACGGATGCGCTTGAGTAACGTTTCTTGCGTGTCCATCAAGTTCAGAAAACTGACTTCATCCCCTCTGATCCGGCGGGCAATATTATTAAAGGTTTGTCCGGGAATTGACAGTTTTTCTTCTAATACGAGGGGTTCTCCGCGATTACTGGAGACAATAATCCGTTCATCGTCTGGAACAATGCCAATTAAAGGAACCGAAAGAATATCTAAAATATCTTCAACACTCATCATATTATTCATTTGAATCATTTCTGGTTTCACCCGATTCACAATCAGTTTGGTGTTACTAATACTGTTGGCCTCGAGTAACCCAATAACTCGATCTGCATCACGCACCGCTGCTACTTCTGGCGTTGTGACAATGAGGGCTTCTGTTGCGGGCGCGATCGCGTTTTGAAAGCCCATTTCAATCCCCGCCGGACAATCAATAACTACATAATCGTAATCTGGGGCGAGACGGGACACTAACTCTTTCATTTGTTCCCGGTTGATTGCCTCTTTACCGCGACTTTGTGCCGCTGGAAGCAGCACCAGCCCAGATTGACGTTTATCTTTAACTAATGCTTGTTCGAGACGACACTCCCCATTAAGGACATCGATTGCGGTGTAAACCACTCGACTTTCTAACCCTAACAATAAATCTAAATTACGCAACCCAAAGTCAGCATCAACGAGCGCCACTTTATTGCCTAATTTCGCCAAAGCTGAGCCAATGTTGGCAGAGGTTGTGGTTTTACCAACACCACCTTTTCCCGAGGTAATAACTATAATTCGACTCATAATTATATTGAATAAGACCGACTAATTTTCAAGTTTCATGGTGTAACTCAGGAGGAAGCTGATACCAAGAGCAGAAACCGCTTTCGGTTTCCCTTTAAGCCGCTCGATCCTCCCAAAATTGTTTTTCGCTATCAAAGCGGCGAGTTTTTGCAAAATCGAGTCCCCGCGTAATCCGAATGCCTTCCGCTGCAATATATGCAATTTCAGGTTGCTGTTGCTGGGGAAGTGGATTAGGAGCACGAGCCACAACATCGGCAATCCGCAGCTGAGTCGGTTGCAGTTGTAAGGAAAAAATCCGACAGGTGCGATCCCCTTTTACCCCTGCATGGGCTAGCCCTCGCAGTCTCCCCCAGATTATAATATCTCCTTGGGCAAGGACAGCTCCACCGGGATTGACGTCTCCACAGAGAATAATTGTTCCATCATGGCGAATCTCCATTCCCGAACGAACGGTAGTTTTTAAGTAAAGGGGTTCACCATGCTTGATTGGGGTCCCATTGCGAGAGGGGTTCCGCGATGAAACCGGAGGAGGTTGGATGACAGAGTAACCGGCGGTTGCTGCGGCGACAGCAGTTTGCCGACGCGTGGTTTCCACAGAGAAGAGATATAAATCAACTTGTTTAAGCGTACGGGCAATGGCATTTAATTGTGATCCATCCAATAGCCGATCGCGCGCTTGCATAGCGACCAACGTTTGGGGTTCCCAAAACTTTTCACTCGCATTGAGGCGATGATTTAACTGTTGCCACAACTCAGCCCAGTCATTGGTCCCATCTAGGACAGGGGCAGGGGGGAGATAGAGCACCACTTGGGTTTCGTCTCGTTGCAAACGCACCGGAGATTCTTCGCTCGTGTGACTATTCTGGTTCATAACAGAGGCGTACTAAAACTTCTTCAATGAATCAATCAGCGCGGAAATCACCGCTATCCTACCACTATTTATCAGTTACTCGTTACCACTGATCAGTTACCAAGAGAAGGGAACTGGGTGACAAGGAAATTGAATTGCGTGTCTCTATTTTTCTATTGTCCAATAAGTGGTCGCAAAAAATATTAACTGATTTTGGCTTAACTTTTGACCCAGGAACGGATTAAAATAACGGTACCGGAAAACCGATTGGCAATCATTGCCGGCAGATTATGCTCAAAACTAGCATCTAAAGCCAGGGAATGAGAGGCACCTTGTAAGGTAGTCAATAAAACAATGACATCACATTCTTTTTCCCTTGCTAATTGCAACACCTGATTTTCAGTGGCTGGAGGTGGTAACCGAATCCCTTCCACTGGGGCGTGGAGTTGTTTGCTAAATTCTTGCACAGTGGCTTCGATAGGGCTTTGTCTCTGGGTTAACTTTTGACGATTGCCATTGCTATTGACCGTACACAAAATATATTCCGGGGCAGCACAAAAAGCACTCAACTGGGGTAAGAGGTCAGTCAGCTGCTTGAGGTTCGTTTCTCCTAAGTTGAGAGGAACGAGCCACCGTTGAGAAACTGATCGATCTTTAGTAATTGCTTTGCGACTCCCTTTTACAAAAACCACATCACAGGCGGCAGTTCGGATCATTTTTCCGGTAATATCTCCAAATAAACGTCCCGTAAAAATGTTTTTTGTTCCCTTCCAGCCCATAATCAACAGCGAAATCTTCCGTTCTTGGATGACTTCTAAAATGGCTTCACTCCGGTGATGAGTTGTTCTCAGTTGAGTATGAACCGGTAAGTTGTACTGCGTGGCCACTGCCTCTGCTTGTTGCAATAATTGGCGACCGAGGGTGGGATTGACCCAAGCCTGATCAGGAGCTAAGTTGCGAGGAACTTTCATCAGATGGAGTAATTCGAGTTCGGCTTGCCGATATTGCGCGATCGCGCTAGCAAACTCGGTTAAACCAAGAACCGTTTCCGGATTCGTCACCGGTAACAAAATTCGTCCTTTCCCCACTGCGGGGGAGCGTGTTTGATAAATAATATACGAGGGTTCGCCAATTACGCGCTGGGCAGCCGGTTGATCAAAACGATTCGCTTCGTGCAAGGCTTCTACTTCCGCACGAATAATATCACTGCGCGTAATAATGCCCACTAGTCGTTCTTGCTTGGTCACGGGTAGATGAGAGAGATGGTAGCGATTGAGTAGATAAAGCACCTCTTGTAACGGTGCCGAAGGACTAACGCTAACCGGTCGCTGGGTCATCATGTCTCGCAGGAGCAAGGGTTGGGAGCGCCCCATAAATTTCCCTAAGTCGGTTTGCGTAATCATCCCCACTAACTTCCCTTGTTCCACTACCGGAAATCCGCGATGGGGAGAACGAGAAAAGGCTTGACAGGTTTCATCTAAGTTTAAATCGGTAGAAAGGGTTTCCACCGGATATTGCATCACCTGTTCAGCACTCACCCGCCCCAGCAGGGGATCCACTTGCATTTCTTCTCGCAGGTTGATCCCTTTTGCTGCTAATAACTCTTGATAAAGAGACCCAGAGGAGAGACTTTCTGCTACCAAATAAGCCGTAGCACAGCTAATCATTAACGGGAGGACTAACTCAAAGTTGGCAGTCAGTTCAAAAATAATGATAATGGCAGTGACTGGGACTCGCACGACAGCGGTAAACATTGCTCCCATGCCCGCTAAGGCATAAGTGTTGACATTCCCTGCACCTACACCCGCCATCGCCACTTCGGCAACGCCAATCAAATAGCCTAATGCTGAACCGATGACAAGAGCCGGGGAAAATAATCCGCCGGGTGCTCCTGAGCCATAAGCAACGAGGGTGAGAAAAAAATAGGCAATGAGCGCGATCGCGGTCATTTGCCAACCCCCTTCCCCGGTAATTAAAAAATCCCGTAACCCGGCATTATCGCGGAAAAAAGGAGGAAACGCCGCCACAATCGAGCCTGAAATTAATCCGGCTACCGCAATTCGTAAGGGCAACGACCAAGATAACCTTTGATAAAAACTAAGACTGAACAGAATCCCCCGATTAAACAATACGCCCAGTAGCCCTGCAGTAACTCCCAACAATAAAAAAAATGGAATTTCCTGAGAGGCAAAGGTTACTTCCCATTCTCTTGCCGAAAGCAGCCCGGAGAGATTGACATCGGATGATCCCAGTAAGCGAGAAACCACCGCTCCGGTAAAAGACGCCAGAATTGCCGTTTCTAGGGTAAACCCAGAAATATCTCGCATCAACTCTTCCACGACAAATACAATTCCCGCGATTGGCGTATTAAACCCAGCTGCCAATCCTGCTGCAGCCCCTGCCGCAATTAACTGCCGGCGGTGTTGGGGAGAAGTGGGTAGCCAAACACTGAGTTGTGCCGCTAACGTCGCTCCAATATGAACCGTGGGTCCCCGTCTGCCGAGGGTAAACCCAGCCCCTAAAATAAAAATTGTTCCTAACATTTTCACGATCGCGGAACGTAGTGAAAGCGACATCGGTAATTGCGCTAAAACGGCTTTGACTTGCGGGATGCCACCGCCAGCGGCATCAGGTGCCAACCATTGCAAACAAACGCCAGTTAACCCGCCAAACAAAAAACTCGCAAGAGGAAGCACCAGCCAACCGTGTTCATTGGCCGCTGCCACACGATAATTCCCGAGCCAGCTAATTCCCTGTTTGAGAGTGAGTGCTGCCAGTGCTGAAATGACTCCAATCAGACACGCTTCCAAGAGAGCATAGCGCTGATCAACGGGTCGTAAGCGGAGAAATTTTAACCAAGAAGAAAACATTAATCATTAATATTTAAGAGTTAATAATTATCACTAATAATTTACAGATTATTAGTGATAAAAAAGCAACGAAATTCCTTGTATTGATTGATATTATGCTTGGACTATCGTGGGTTTAACTTATATTAATTAGCATTAATTTCTATTTAATTTAAGTAATTTTTCGGTTTCTTTTAAAAATAAATTTGATTATTATTAAGCCATAAAAAAACATGAATTGGCGAAATGATCAACCTGCCTCCATCTTAGTTGTGGATGATGAACCTGATAACTTTGATGTCATTGAAACGGCTCTTGTCAATCAAGGATATCAACTCCAATATGCTAGCAGTCCCCATAATGCTTGGCAGCAATTAGAATTTTTACCCATTGATGTAATTGTGCTCGATGTGATGATGTCCGATCAAGATGGCATCACTTTTTGTCGTGAGCTGAAAAATCATCCGCGATCACAGCATATTCCGATTCTTATGGTAACTGCTCTCACCGAGAAACAAGACTTAGTTCAATCCTTAGCAGCCGGGGCGGATGATTTTCTAAGTAAACCATTGAATTACCTCGAACTTCAAGCAAGAGTCGCTTGTCTAGTGCGGATTAAAAAGCAATATGATCAGTTGCGAGCTTTATTGGCCAGTCGAGAAGAAGAATTACGTTATCGTCAAAAAGCAGAAATTTCCTTGGCGAAAATGAATGAACAATTGCAAGCCGTGATTGATGCAGTTCCTGGTTTTATCTCTTGGATCGGGAAAGACTTACGGTATCGTGGTGTTAACCAACGGCTCGCGCAAGCAGCGGGGATAACGGCTGAAGAATTTGTGGGTCAACCCTTAGGTTTTTTAGATTCTGCTCAAGAATTTGAAACATTTATTCAGGACTTTATTAGCCAAACCACGCAGGAAACGATGCAAATTGCCCTGAATGTTAATTTTGGCGAAAAAGTACGAGAGTATCTGATTGTTGCTCAAAAATATGATCAAGGACAGTCCATTGTCACGGTAGGAATTGATAGTACGAAATGGAAACGAGCAGAAAGAGAGTTGCAAGTGACAACTAACCAACTACAAACATTGCTGAATAGAGTAAATAGTGGTGTGCTCCTTCAGGATCAATATTGGAATGTTATTTTACCCAATCAGGCATTTTATGAAATTTTTCATCTTAATCCAGAAATTGATCGGCTCACCGGAAAAACGAATTCTGAATTAGAAGCATATTATCAAGTTTATTTCTCGGATGCTGAACAATTTTGTCAACAGAATCAAATGCTATTACAAGCAAAACAATCGGTTATGAATGAAGAATGGACACTGCGAGACGGTCGAATTTTAGAGCGCGATTATGCTCCGATCTTGGTGGAGGATTCTTGTCAAGGTCATTTATGGATGTATCGAGATATTACAGAACGCAAACGTAATGAAGAACAGCTGAAAACCTCATTACAGGAAAAAGATTTACTTTTAAAGGAAATTCATCATCGGGTTAAAAATAATCTCTTAGTTGTGTCAAACTTGTTGGAACTACAAAGTCATTATGCTGAAGAGGAAAGAGTATCATTTTTGCTGAATGAAAGTCAAAACCGCTTGCATTCTATAGCACTCATTCATAAGAAACTTTATCAGAATACAGAGCTAAAAAAAATTAACTTTGCTGACTATTTAGAGGATTTAGCACAAACTTTATCAGACTCTTATATTGCCGATAATCAAGACATCAAATTGGCATTGAAACTAGAACCCATTTGGCTCAATATAGAAACGGCAAACCCTTGCGGTTTAATTGTCAATGAATTGATATCGAATGCGCTTAAACATGGCTTTCCTAACCGGAGTAAAGGGAAAATCGGGTTGGAATTAAGACAAGATCATGATCAAATCATTTTAGAGGTGAAAGATAATGGCATAGGGTTACCCCCAAATTTTGATCCGATGCAAGTCCAGTCATTAGGAATGGAACTTATTTTGACTTTAACTGAGCAAATTCAAGGCGAGTTATCAATTACTAATGATGAAGGTGCAAGTTTCCAACTCACCTTCCAAGAAGTACAATATCGTCAACGCTATTAGAAAATCAAAGGAGGAGTGATGAAATCTACGCGGGGAAAAATTTTGATTGTTGAAGATGAGCTGATTATTGCAAAGTCTTTGGCTCGGCAGTTAGAGAATTTAAATTATGAGTTGGTAGGCACTGCCTCTATGGGGAAAAAAGCATTGGCAATCATCCCCAAGCATCGCCCAGACGTAGTTTTGATGGATATTGTAATTGCTGGTGAAATGGATGGGATTGAAACTGGAAAAAAAATTCAAGAACAATTTGATATCCCTGTTATTTATTTAACGGCTTATAGCGATGACGAAACACTTAAGCGCGTACAAAAAAGTGGCGGTCAAGGGTACATTTTAAAGCCTTATAAACAGCGAGAAGTGCATGCAGCAATCACGATGGTACTGGCACAGTATCAAGACCAAAAATCTTGAACCAGATGAGTAACGTCAATCAAGAGCCGCCTGTCACACTGGAGAGTCAGTAAACTCATGGATATATACACTGACGCTTGCCCATCCATTCTCGTTGTAGATGATGAACCCAATAATTATGATGTGATTGAAAGCTTACTTTACAATCAGGGCTATCAACTCCACTATGCAGAACAGGGGAAAATCGCCTTAAGGCAACTGCAACAGATCAAAATTGATTTGATCTTATTAGATTTGATGATGCCAGAAATGAATGGACTGGAGTTATGCCGATTAATTAAGAGCGATCGCGCTTTTCAAGGTATTCCCATTATTATGGTGACCGCATTGGGAACGCGCACCAGCTTATCTCAATGTTTAGAAGCCGGTGCCGATGACTTTATTAGCAAACCCATTAGCGCTTTAGAATTACGAGCAAGAGTGCGCTCCATGCTCCGCATGAGTAACCAATATCAAAAAATTCGGGAACTCAATAAAACCTTAGAGCAAAAAGTAGAAGCCCGTACCCGCCAACTGCAGGATATGATTTTTTGTCATCCGCTGACAGGGTTAGCGACTCGTTTTTCGCTCTTACAGCAGCTTAATGAGTTGTTGAGTACCGATCAGGGATTTGGGCTGCTTTATTTTGATTGTGATGATTTTCAGTTGGTGAATAGTTGTTATGGTTATGAAATTGGCGATCAGGCACTATTAGCAATTCGCGATCGCGTTTCTCTGTGTTTAGGGGCTAATCATTGGTTTGCTCACCTCGGCGAAGATGACTTCTGTATTCTGATCACCCATGCTAGAAATGAAGCAAACGTACAGGTGACTATTGATCGAATTTTTGCTGCCTTTAAACAGGCGTTTTTGATTAGTCACCAAGAAATTTATTTATCAATTTCAATGGGAGTGGTTCATCAAAGCGCACCTTGTGAGCAAGATGCAGAACGAATTTTGCGTAATGCAGATACGGCCCTGAACTGGGCAAAACGAAAAGGGAAAAATAATTACCAACGCTTCCAGCCAGAGATGCATCAAGTTACAGGGAAAAAAGTGCAGCTAGCAAGAGATTTACACCAGGCTTTAATGCGAGATGAATTTCACGTTTACTATCAGCCGATTATTGACTTAAAGCAAGATCGGATCAGTGGTTTTGAAGCCCTCATTCGTTGGCAACATCCAGAAAAAGGATTAATTTCACCGGACCAGTTTATCTCCTGTCTGGAAGAAACAAGTTTAATTATTTCCGTCGGTATGATCGTCTTAAAAAAAGCCTGTCAGCAATTAAAGATATGGGAAAAACAAGGCAAGCCAGACTTACAAATTAGTGTTAATTTATCGCCGTTGCAATTTCGCAAACAAAGTCTCCTTCATGATGTTGAGTCCGTTTTGTATCAAACTGGATTATCCCCATTCAAGTTGAAATTAGAAATTACAGAAACGCTGACAATGGAAAATTTACACCAAACTGTCAAACTGATCAAAGCTTTTCGATCGCGCGGTATTGAACTCAGCATTGATGATTTTGGCACTGGGTATTCTTCTCTCAGTTATCTCCAGCAGTTTCCCGTTAATAACCTGAAAATTGATCGCACCTTTGTCAATCTTTTAGAAAGTGATGTTAATAACTGGCAAATTATCCGCGCGATTATTCATTTAGGACAAGCATTGGGAATGAGTATTACCGCAGAAGGGATCGAAACAGCCTCTCAAGTAGCTCAACTCAAGCAACTCAAGTGTGAATTTGGACAAGGCTATTATTTTGCTCAGCCCATGAGTGCAGAAGAGGCGTCTGAATACTTATTTGGCTGAACGTTGCTACTACTCTAATCTGAAATCGATGATTGTTTCCTGAGTGATTGACATGACATTCACTGGAAAGGCTTCCCAACGATCTTTATTTCCTTGGTCAAGTCTTAGGTAAAACATTTATGTATGATGATGTTTAATCCCTTGGGGATGTATGAATGGATTGAAACCCTAGAACAGCAGGTGGAAGCACTCTCTGCTGAAAATGAAAAACGGGAACTCCAGCTACAAGATTTTATTGATAATGCCAATGACTTAATTCAAAGCGTTGCTTTAAATGATGGCAGTTTTCAATATGTGAACCGTGCTTGGTGCGAAACCTTGGGTTACAGCAAGGAAGAAGTTAAACAGTTAACGGTGTTTGCTCTTTTACCGGCAGATGAGGTCAAGCATTATCGCCAGATCATGGATGAGATGAGGGAAGGAAAGCGGACGAGAGTGGATGAGGTGGAGTTGCGATTAATCGGTAAAGCAGGAGACACCATTATTGTGGAAGGAAATATCGATTGTCGTTATGAAGCAGGGAAACCGGTGGCGACAAGGGCGATTTTCCGAGATGTGACCGCCCGCAAAGCAGCCGAAGACAAATTAAGAGCCTTAAATAAAATAAGCAACTGACCCGAACGAACCGCCTCAAAGACGAGTTTGTTGCGAATATGAGCCATGAATTACGCTCTCCCCTCAATGGGATTTTATTACTCACGGAAGGTTTACAAGCGCAAACGTATGGGGCGTTAAATGACAAGCAACATCAATATTTAGAGACGATTACTCACAGCGGAGAACATTTACTCGCTTTGATCAACGATATTCTCGATCTCTCCAAAATTGAAGCAGGAAAACTGGAACTTGAACTGGGAGAGGTGAATCTAGAGGGGCTGTGTCAGCATAGTTTACTTTTTATTCGAGAACGTGCCAAAAAAAAGTCGATAACGTTAAAAACAGAAATTTATAGATTAAAAGACCCCTTTTATGGCGATGAGCGCCGTTTACGACAAGCCTTAATTAATTTACTCACGAATGCTGTTAAATTTACCCCAGAGCAAGGAAAGGTTACTTTAAAAGTTACCACGACTGGGAAGCCCGGTATGACTGGGAGCGAAGTTCATTTGGCTGTGATTGATACAGGGATTGGGATTAGTCAAGAGAGTCAAGAACTACTTTTCCAACCATTTACCCAATTGGATACTGATCTGAATTGGCAAGAAGGAGGAACGGGGTTAGGTCTGTCGTTAGTGCGACGGATTGCGGAGTTGCATGGAGGAACGGCTACAGTTGAAAGTCAACTGGGAAAAGGCAGCACATTTAAAATTAGCTTACCTTATGTCGCTCTAGAGAAGAAGCAGTAGTTATTTCTACTTTTGATGATTTAACTAACTACTGACAGCTGATCGATTATCACCGAAGGGGTCACATAAGATTCATTCATTTGCACATCCTCGCCAAGAGTAATCAGGTGGTTGAGTGCTGTATAAATATTGCCGGCAACCATCGTATCTTTCACACGACCGGTAATTTTGCCGTTTTCAACGCGATAGCCCAGTTCGATATTGGCGGAGAAGTCTCCCGAAAGATCTGCATCGCCTCCTAGGAGTTGATCAATCACCAGTCCGTTATCTAATTGGGCGATTAAATCGTCTAAACTGCCCTTGCCAGGGGCAACAATTAAGTTAATCAAACTTGGGGTCGGATAACGCCCTAAACTGGGACGAAAACCATTACCAGTGCTTCCTGTCCCGAGTAAACGTCCTATAGCGCGATCGCGATAAAATTCTTTTAACTGTCCTTTCTCAATGAAAGTTAGGTGCTGTGTCTGTGTCCCTTCGTCGTCAAAAGGACAGCGTTCAGGATTACGGGTCGGATCTTGCCATAAAGTAATTTGTTGCGACAGAACTGGTTGCGTTGCGCGATCACTCCAGGGAGAAGACCCCTCCCAAATACGTTTTCCATTCAAAGCAGCAATCACCGTTTCCCAAAATAATGGTGCTGATTTGGGCGTAAAAATGATCGGAACCTGTCCTTGCGGTGCCGGAACCGTTGCTTGTGCCCACTTCATCCCTTGGGCAATGCGTTGCTGAACCGCCTGCAAATCCAGCGTATCAGCTGATTCAATCCCATCGGCAATGCCTAAAAAATCTTCGCCGCGGACCCACTCCACTTGGAAAAAGGCACTGAGGCTGATGTCAGTATATTGACAGTCGGTGCCTCGGCTATTGAGGAGGCGGGTGGTGTGTTGTTCGCAATCGAGTTCTCCGCTACAAATGACGCTGGAATTGAAGTTAGAGAGTTGCGCGATCGCGCTTTGACCGGTTGCAATCAGATGATCTTGGGCAACTGAGTGACCCTGTGTCGGATAAACTTGCTGATGATCAGCGGTGAGTTCAATGGTTTCTGGGGGATTAAGAGCACATAATGCCAACGCCCGTTGTACCATTTTTTCGGGCTCTACTTCCCCATGAGCGACAGTCACACCAGGGGCACGATCATGCCACACTCGTAAAGCAATAGCCTCTGATTCAATAGTTTCGAGCTGTTTGAGACGATTGGCTTCAAAATAGACCGGATGAGAACGAGAGATCAGTTGATAGACCTCTGCTTCTTCTGCCCCAGCTTTTTGCGCCGTTTCTAAAATTTCCTCTGGGTTGATCATGCTAGTAACCAGAACCCGGCAAAGGATTGCGAACTCGGATCACTCTGAATGGCTAAGAAGTGAACCCCTTTTGCCTCCTTTTTCGCAGCAGCAAATCCTTGCGCTTCCTTAAGCGTCTCTGGATTGGTAATATCAGCTAAAATCCAACATTCACTACTCCCCGTTTGCAGCACTAAACGAGGCAAGCTGCCCTGCTGCAATTGAATTTGAGAAAGTTCCATCCCTGACATCCAACCGGCAAATGGCATCGCCCGCGGTGAAAAAATAACCAAGCCAGGAATCTTCGTTTCTGGGGCTAATGCAAACAAAGAGAGAGGAAACCCTTCCCCAAAACTAATCTCCCACTCTCCCATCTCTTGAAAGGCTGCTGCTTCGAGGGTAACAAATGCCCACTTATCCCCCTTATCCCCCCGAATCGCATCGGGAAGAATCACCGCACTTTCCGCGGGGTATTGCACCGAGGCATTACTCATCGCCGTCTCATCATACCCTTCTTGTTGGGGGTAAACTTGTTCTAATCGCTCTTGTAACCACTTCTGTAACGCATAAGTGCGCCGACTGGGAAGCGCAGTAATCCCTAAATCATCACAGGCTTTCGTAATCATATTATTCATTTGACGACGAAAGAAGCGAATTTTTTTCGGGGCAGTGCCTGCCTTTTCCATCGCTTCATTCAAAGCTTCTTGCAGGAAAATTGAGTTCACATTTTGTGCCGAACAAAACTTAGAATAGCGAAACAATTTTGCTTCGGTTGCTTGCACCTCGAGGGGACTTTCACAAATTAACACTTCCCACTGCTTTTTATTATTTTCATCTCGAATCGGACGAGAGTAAAAATCAAGTTCCCAAATCGTTTCCATAAATTAGGTTCTCATCAATAGTTGACCCCTCTTAGCACATTAGCAAGTTTTCCGAGATTTTTGAAATTGTTTGGCTACTTTCTCAAGCCGAATTAATCGGTGACTCCCTTCTGGTTTCGAGGATCGAGAACCCTATCCCCCTGGTCATGACTAATGGGAAACAACGTGTTAAGCTGTTTCATTTAATTGAGGATAGAGCGATATAAGTGACTCAGTTGTGAAGCGACCCCTTCCCAACTAAACTCGCTTTCCATCCGTTTTCTGGCATTTTCACCGAGTTGATTGCGCCATTGGGGATCATTTAAAACGCGATCAATTGCTTTCGCGAATGCTTGCTCATCTTTGGGGGGAACCAGTAATCCAGTTTCTTCCGAGACGACGGTAAAGTTTAGTCCGCCAACCGCACTGCCTACAACCGGCGTGCCACTTGCCATCGCTTCAATCGGCACTAAACCAAACGGTTCATAGTGACTCGGCACAACGCAGACATCAGCAGCAGCAAAATATACAGGTAGATTTTCGTCAGAAATGCGTCCGGGGAATTCTGTAATTTCACTCAGCCCTAATTCCTCTACAATTTTTGTGATCCGGTCTTTTTCCTCACCGTCACTTTGACCGGGACTATAGGCCCCGGCAATAATAAGGCGTAAAGGGTCTTTGCCAAGGAATTGAGACTGATGAACCGCTCGCACCAAGGTTTCAATTCCTTTACGCGGATCGAAGCGTCCCACGTAATAAATGATTTTTTCTGTTGGTGCAAAGCCTAATTTGGCTCGCGCTTGTTCATGACTGATCGAACCAAAGCGATGGATATCTGTGCCACAGGGAATAATTTCGATATTACCGCGAGTGGAAACGAGTGAACGTAGATCGTCTCTTTCTTGAGGACTGGTTGCAACAATACAATTTGCAGTTTCTAAGGTAGCTTTTTCAATCTCTAAGCGTCGGCTGGCTGTATGGGGGGGCTCTTTTACCGATTGATATTTCACTGCCCCCAAAGAATGATAAGTATGGATCATCGGGAGTGATAAACGCCTCCGGAGTTCTAATCCCACCCAAGCGGATAACCAGTAATTGGTATGGATTAGTGCATACTCTCTCCCTTCCTTGCGAGCAAATTTCAGCAATTCTTCCACAAATTGATCACAGTGTTCAAAAATTTCTTGACGGGGAATAAAGGTTTCCGGACCAGCACTCAGGCGAATGGTACGACAAAACTGTTGATGTTGAACAATACGGGAATTATTAGCATCGGACTGGCGAGTAAACATATCGACATCCCAACCCAAACCCGCTAGGGCATCTCCGACGTGCCGTACATAAACATTTTGTCCGCCTGCTTCTTCCCCTCCAATATCAACGGCGGGGTCACCATGTACGGAAATTAAAGCAATCTGTTTGCGATGATTGGTATTCATTCTCTCCTTTCCCTCCTCCTGGTTGATACTTAGTCCGAAAGGTCTTGATTGTTGAACTCAATAGTGATAGCAGCTATCGTTACTGTAATCTGTCATCATATCGCGCTTTAACTTAGCAATTCTCGAAAAACCGGTTAATCAGCTTTCGGAAAGATTTTTTTCATCTCAACCAGAGGCTTTAAGATTGGACAAATTTGGTGAGACGTTCTAGTCCATTATTGATGGTTCTGAGATCGGTTGCATAGGATAAACGAATGCAGGCATCGTTACCAAAGGCGATCCCCGGAACCGTTGCCACTTGCATTTCTTCTAGTAATTCGTTAGCAAAGTTAAACGAAGTTTTTCCCGTTTTGCTGATATCGACAAAGAGATAAAATGCACCGTAAGGAGTAGGACAAGTCAGTTCTGGCACCTTCGCTAAGACCTCTAACATAATTTGCCGTCGCTGAGTAAAAGCAGTTCGCATTTGATCAATGGCTGTTTCAGAACGAGGATTTTCTAACGCCGCGATCGCGCCATACTGAGCAAAGGTACAAACATTAGAGGTACTATGACTTTGAATAGTAGTCATTGCTTTGATAATTTCTTCATTACCTGCTAAATAACCGACCCGCCAACCCGTCATGGCATAGGTTTTGGCAAAGCCGCTGCTGACTAAGGTGCGGGCAAAAATGTCTGAATTCAAACTACCAATGCTAATATGTTCGGCATCGTCATAGAGAATTTTTTCGTAAATTTCATCAGAAACCACCCAGAGATCGTTACTGACAATGACATCTGCTAAGGCGGTGAGTTCTTGTCGGGAGTAAACAGCGCCAGTGGGGTTGGTGGGCGAGTTGAGAATAAAGAGCTTACTTTTGGGGGTAATACTGGCTTCGAGTTGAGAGGCTGTAATTTTGTACTCTTGTTGGGCAGTGGTGGGAACAATGACGGGGATGCCACCGGCAAGTTTCACCATTTCCGGATAACTCAGCCAGTAAGGGGAGGGAATAATGACTTCATCTCCAGGATTAATAAACGCCTGCATGAGGTTAAACAGGGAGTATTTCCCGCCATTGGTCACAATGACTTCCTGGGGAGAATAGGGTAAGTGATTTTCCGTGTGAAGTTTGTGCGCGATCGCGCTGCGAAGTCTGGCTTCCCCAGCAGCAGCCCCATAACGGGTTTTGCCCTCATCCAGCGCTTTTTTCGCTGCTTCAACAACGTGCTTTGGCGTATCAAAATCCGGTTCTCCCGCGCTAAAGCTACACACATCCAAGCCATCTGCTTGCATCGCTTTGGCTTTGGCTGAAATTTCTAGCGTTAACGAAGGAGTTACTTTACGAACACGATTGGCTAAAGGAATATCACGCGATCCGCCCACACTATCCTCCCATCTATTTTAAATAACTGCTCTTCTAGTGTCTCAGACTATGCCTATCGATCGCAGGGGGATTGTAGTATTTGTTACAGTTTTTTGACATTAACTTGGGAAGCACCAGTTCGGTTGATGTAGCAGAGAACTTGTTCCCAACAAGGAAAGAATTATTTATATTACAAAAAAATGCAAGCAGAAGCTCAGACAAACTCAAACAAAATTGTAGGAAGCCCAAACCGAAGCTTAGCAGGCACACGCTGAAAATAACAAACTGGCTGCCAAACTTCGTGAAATGGGGATTGCCCGAATACGCTTTAATTTTTCTGCATTGCTTTGGCTAATTCTTGAGCAACTTCTGGACGCGAGAACTCTTCTGGGGGTAATTGTCCTTCTCGTAACATTGCCCGAACTTTGGTTCCGGAGAGGTGAAGTCGTTCTTCGGGAGTGCTAGGGCTTGTTTTGGTGGTTGCCATTTGTTTGGTACGTTTGCAGTAGAAAGCATGTTCAAAGCGCATGGGAGTAATGCCTAAGGCTTCAGGATCAAATTCGTCGAAAATTTCTTGTGCGTCATAGGTGCCATAGTAGTCACCAACACCAGCATGATCGCGCCCCACAATGAAGTGGGTGCAACCGTAGTTTTTCCGCACGAGGGCATGGAAAATCGCTTCTCTGGGTCCGGCGTAACGCATAGCTGCGGGGTAAATCGCAAGGGTCACCCGATCTTTCGGGTAATAGTGATTGATCATGATTTCATAACACCGCATCCGCACGTCAGCGGGGATATCATCGCTTTTGGTTGCCCCAACGAGAGGATGTAAGAATAAGCCATCAACCACTTCCAGGGCACATTTCTGGATGTATTCGTGGGCGCGGTGGATGGGGTTGCGGGTTTGGAAACCGACAATGGTGTTCCAGCCTTTCTCACGGAAAAGGGCACGGGATTGAATGGGGTCAATCTGATAATTAGGGAAGAGAGGGTGGGGATCTCGCTCTAATAACCAAATCGGTCCGGCGAGGTTAATGGCTCCTTTTTGATAGATTACCGCAACGCCAGGGTGTTTTTCTTCATCAGTGCGATAAACGTTAATCGCTTCATGAGCTTTGTTATAGCGGTACTTTTGGGTGAGTTCTAAAACGCCAATAAAGCGTCCGTTAGGATCGTCAAGGCGGATCCAACTCCCTTCTTTGAGGGGTTCTGCTTCTTCTTCACTGACAGAGAGGGTTACCGGGATGGACCAAGGCAGACCATTTTCGAGGTGCATATCTTCAACTACTCGTTCGTAGTCCCCTTGTTCCATAAACCCCCGTAAGGGACTAAACCCGCCAATGGCAATCATTTCTAGGTCGGAAACGGCTCGCTGATCCAATTGCACTCGCGCTAAGCTGTCGGCTTGGGCGAGAAATTCTTGTTTTTCTGCTTCATTAGCAATGCAGTTAATCAGTTGTCCGCCGTGAGGCGCGATCGCGTCGTGTTGATTACTCATAAATATTTTGCAGGAAACTAAAACCTAAATTTAATAAGTTGTTACAAACTCTTATCCTACCAAGGGACGGACTTTCTAAGTCACAATGTTAGACAAAGTCGTGATCGCGCAATTAAAAAGTTCCCCAGTGCATGAGGAGTTATCTTAGAATCAGTTAACTCATCATGGAGTTAAAAGGAAAAATGCTCGACTATTCCTTGCGACAAAATCTCCCTACTGCTGAAGATTTACCCGACTCTGACGATACCCCTGTGGATAATGAACTGCAAGAATTGATCCCACATCTTCTCAAAAGTATCCTTGCAATGATTTGGTCGGATCGGTGGGATTGGTATTTTGGCATTGATATGGGAATTTATTATGATCCAAGTCAAAGCGCGATCGTCCCTGATGGGTTTTTAAGTCTGGGCGTTCCTCGCATCAAAGGGGAAAATTTGCGTCCCAGTTATGTGCTGTGGGAAGAAGCGAACGTTCCCATTTTAGCTTTAGAAGTCGTTTCCAAAACGGCTAATAATGAATACAGAAAAAAGAAAGAGATTTATGAACAAATTGGGATTCAATATTATGTGATTTACAATCCCCAACGAAAAAGAAAACCGCGTTTAGAAGTGTATTCTCTAGAAAACCAAGCGTATGTTTTATTAGGAAACCAATCTCCAGTTTGGTTAGAAGAAATTGGCTTCGGAATCGGATTAGATGTCGGAACTGATCAAGGAATTACGCGGGAATGGCTCTATTGGTTTGATGAGAACGGGGAGCGATTTTTAACCCCCGAGGAACGATCGCGCCAAGCTAAAAACAAAGCCGAACGCTACGCCAGAAGACTACGAGAACTTGGAATTGATCCTGATTCTCTTTAATTTAGTCATTAGTCATTGGTCATTGGTTATTGGTTATTGGTTATTGGTTAACACCCAGGATCGAAGGAGTAACATCCTGATCGCGTTCTTTTCCACCCTCTCCTCATACCATTATCTGGGTTCTTACAAACGCTTATCCCACCAAGGGACGGATTTTCTAAGTCACAATATTAGACAAAGTGCTTTTTGAGCAAGGGAAATCACCATGAATCATTTTTCTGAGCTGCCGATCCCTTCTTTTTTTAATCCAGAGAAGGTGCGAGAAGTCTGGCAAGTCCCTTATCCGGATCGCGCAGCACAAGCGGAGGCTTGGGCACAAGAACAGCAAATCCCCCCGGCTGATCACGATGAGACGCGCATTGGATTATTGTTAATTGATGTGCAAAATACCTTTTGTTTACCTGGGTTTGAATTGTATGTGGGTGGAAAATCAGGAAAGGGCGCGATCGAAGATAATGTCCGTTTATGTGAGTTTATTTACCGCAATCTCCATTGCTTGACTCAAATTATTGCTACGATGGATACTCATGTGGCAATGCAAATTTTTCATCCCGTTTTCTGGGTCAATGACAAGGGAGAACATCCGGCACCCGCCACAACAATGATTTCTCATCAAGATATTGAAAAAGGGGTTTGGCAGGTTAATCCTACAGTTGTACCGAACTTTCCCGGTTGGGATTATTCCACCTTACAAGCCTATGCCCTTCACTATGCCCGTCACTTGGATAGTACAGGAAAATATCCGCTGATGATCTGGCCCTACCACGGTAAGCTGGGGAGCATTGGTCATGCTTTAGTGTCTTCTGTGGAAGAGGCTCTATTCTTTTATACCATAGCGCGCAAACGTCAAACGCAATACGAAATTAAAGGGAATAACCCGCTCACAGAAAATTATTCGGTTTTACGTCCGGAAGTGATGACCGATCACAAGGGCAACCGCATCGCGCAGGAAAATCGTGCTTTAATTGAACAGTTATTAAACTTTGACTATTTAATCATTGCTGGACAAGCCAAAAGCCATTGTGTCGCCTGGACCATTGATGATTTACTGACCGAAATCCAGCAGCGCGATCCTAACTTAGCCAAAAAAGTTTATCTGTTGGAAGACTGTACCTCACCAGTGGTGGTTCCCGGTGGTGCTGACTTTAGTGAACAAGCAGATGCCGCCTTTAAGCGTTTTCAAGCCAACGGAATGCACTTGGTTCAATCCACAGAACCGATGAAAAATTATTTGTCTAGTGTTAAACAGTGATCAGTTACCAGCTACCAGTTACCAATGACTAATGACTAATGATCAATGACTAAAATTATCGCAGTGCTTTTAACATCGCTTGTAATTTGAGTTGGACTTCTGCCAGTTCCTTTTCCGGATTTGATCCCGCAACAATACCTGCGCCAGCGTATAAACGGGCACGGTTTTTGTTGATCATTGCTGAGCGAATTCCCACCATAAATTCGGCATTACCGTGGGTATCTAGCCAACCAATGGGGGCTGCATAAAGACCTCGATCAAAGGTTTCGTATTCTCGGATTTTTTCAAGCGCGATCGCGCTGGGGACACCGGCTACAGCTGGTGTTGGATGCAGTTGAGCAACGATATCTAAAGGGTTAAGATGACTAGGAACGTCTGCTTGAATCAGTGTCCACAGATGCTGAATATTATTTAACTTTAAAAGTTGACGGCGCGATCGCTGCGGAGTGAGTCCAATTGCAGTTAATTGTTGACTAATATAATCACTAACTGCTTGATGTTCTCGTCTTTCTTTTTCACTGTTGAGGAGAGTTTGCGCCAATTTTTGATCCGTGATTCTGCTTTTGCCACGAGGGGCAGAACCCGCTAACGCATCACTGACTAACCGTTGCTTCCTCAGACTAAATAACCGTTCGGGAGTGGCGCCAATAAACGTTGTCCCTCGATCATTACCGACCGAAAAAATGTAACAGGCCGGGTGTTTTTGTCGTAAATCATGCAATGATAGGAACGGATCAAACCTCAACCGAGAAATAACATCAAGGTGATGAGATAAAACAATTTTACTGAGGTTTTTGTCTCGAATCTCTTGCAAGGCAAAATCAACGGCTTGCTTAAACTGATGTTTTTGTCTAATTTCGGTGTGTTGTAAGGGTTGATTAGCAGGAGAAAATAAAGGAAAAGGAAAGCTTACTAAAGACTGAGAATGTGCTTCAATTTCTTGAATTTTAGCGTGAATTTCTGCTTGAATCGTTGCTGGATTCGTTTGACCAGATAAAGTGCAATTATAAGTGAGAAAGCAAGAATTTTGGCTGCGTGTGACTTGCCATTTCGGAATAAAAATTGTCGCGGCTGGAAAGGGAGAGGATAATGGCGAAAAAGGGAAAAATGTAAAACTTGTTAAAAATTTGACACCCACTTCAGCAACATTGGTTTCTCCCGTTTCAATAATTTTATCTCGAAACTGATCGATAAAAGCTTGGGTTTTTTCTAAGCGATGAGTGGTGGTAATGTTTTTTTCCTGACAGCTATCCCATGCCGCGATCGCGCTGTTTTCTTGTTGATTTTCCCAATAAAAAGTTCGTTGCTGAGGGCAAGCAAATTGCTGTAAAGTTGCCAGCGGATCGATCGCAGAAAGCAATTGTGTCACGCTAACAATTAACGATTCGTTTCGAGCTTGGCATTGGCGCTGACAATTTTGTAAGAAGGAAGACAGGCTTTGATCATCGGCTAAACCTCTAGCGTAGCAGGAAGTCACTGACATGAGGGCAATAATTGTAAATAATTTTATAATCTTGCTGGTCTTATGGGAACAAAGATGATATTTCTAATGGAGATGTTGTATCCGATTTCAACCATTGCTCGCTATTAATTCATCTTAACAACGATTTTAGCGATCCCCGAAGCGAGATCGCTGAAGCGTTACACTTAATGGTAAACTCGCGATGAGCTTGTTATTTTCTTATGCGTTTAACTAGTTCCCAAAAGATAACTGTAAAAAAAATTAATACATCATTGTGGATCGCGGCGATTAAACCTCCAATTTATAGTGTTGCCGTAGTCCCAATTACGATGGGAACTCTTGTTGCTTACCGGGAAACAAAACAACTGGACTGGCCGATCTTTTTCCTATTTCTACTATCAGGAATTTTCATTATTGCCTGGTTAAATTTAAGTAACGACGTTTTTGATTCTGAAACCGGAATTGATATTAATAAAACCACATCAGTTGTCAATATTACCGGGAATAAATCCCTAGTTTTTTGGGTGAGTAATATTTGTCTAGGGGGAGCCATTTTCGGGTTAGGCGCGATCGCGTGGCTACAGCAGGATTGGCTCGTGATCGGAGGGGTACTCCTCGCTTGTTTCTTGGGCTACACCTACCAGGGACCCCCCTTTCGACTGGGTTATCAAGGCTTAGGAGAACTCATCTGCTTCATCTGTTTTGGACCGCTTGCGATTAGTGCTGCCTATTACTCACAAACTCAATCGTTTAGTCCCTTTGCCTTGGCGATATCGACCCTGATTGGTATTAGTACCTCAATCATCCTTTTTTGTTCCCATTTCCATCAAGTGGAAGATGATTTGGCAGCGGGAAAGCGTTCTCCAATCGTGCGCTTAGGAACACAAACCGGTGCGAATGTTCTCTTGGCTTTAACAGCAAGCATTTTTCTCTTAACAGTTTTCTGGATCAGTTGGGGGTATTTTCCCATTGCCAGTTTGCTCATTTTTCTAGCTTTGCCTTGGGCTTATCAGCTCGTGCGCCACGTGCAACGATATCACGATCAACCGCAAAAGGTCAGTAACTCCAAGTTTATTGCCGTGCAATTTTATCTATGGAGTAGCCTGTTTCTAGGTGTTGGGATGCTCATCGAAATTCAGACCTATCTTTAAGTTAATGCTCTAAAGCTCATTAATCCTGCCATCACACTGCAGGTTTAAACAAATTATCTAAACCCTAATCCTTAACTCAATTGAGGCCAACTGTACACCGATTAGGAAATTCTTTGATCAGAAAAAGCCGGACTTTTCGCGGACTGGGAGCCGTTTCGCAATCATAAAGTTTCATCGGGAGCAATGGTTGTCGGACTCTGCCTTGAGCAGACTAACAGTGACAGAAGAATTATTTTTGAGCGTTATAAAGACTCATTGCTTTTTCCAAACCATCGGTTAAGGCGGTTTCGATGACTTCTGGCGCAATCTTTAAAGCTTCGTTGATATAAGGTTGTTCTTCAGGAGAAAACTTTCCTAAGACATGAGTGATTGTATCTTTTGGCGTTGCATCCGCTTTTTTAATGCCAATGCGCAGTCGTGGAAACTGCTCAGTGCCTAAATGAGCAATAATGGATTTCATGCCATTGTGTCCCCCGGCTGAACCAGACAATCGCAAACGTAATCGTCCCACTGGCAAATCCAAATCATCATAAATGATGAGAACGGATTCCGGAGAAAATTTATACCAATCGCAAACTGCACGCACGGCTTGTCCGGAATGATTCATGTAGGTATTCGGTTTTAACAAGCGTATCTTACCCAACCGAGGCGCTGCACCTTCACAATACTCACCCTTAAACCGATTATTCTCGCGCCAGTCGAACTGCCAATTTTTGGCTAAACGGTCAACGACTTCAAAGCCAATGTTATGGCGTGTTTGATCATATTTCTCTCCGGGGTTGCCTAAGCCAACAATTAACTTGATCTCCGACATCCTTTCTCTGCGCCTTGTCTGTCTTAACGCAAATAATCTAACACGAAAAATTAAATTTCCAATTAGGAGCGAACCCGCATTCGCCCCTATTAAACCGTTAATGCAAGAAATGACGAGTGCCCGTTAAAATCATTACGATTCCTAACTCATTGGCTGCTTTAATGGAATCGTCATCGCGACGAGAACCGCCGGGTTGAATAATTGTGGTAATGCCTGCTTTTGCTGCAGTTCGAACCGAGTCATCAAAAGGGAAGAAACCATCGCTAGCGAGGGTTGCCTCTTGCGTTTTTTCTCCGGCTTGTTTGAGGGCAATTTCCACTGCACCAACACGGTTCATTTGACCTGCGCCAATGCCAATGGTCGCGCGATCGCGCGTGACAACAATTGCATTCGACTTGACGTGCTTCGCCGCTTTCCAAGCAAACATCATTTCCGCCAGTTGTTCAGTAGTCGGTTGTTTTTCGGTGACCACTTCCCATTTCTCAGCACGATCAGGTTCATCATCGACCGTTTGCACTAAAAAGCCCCCGGCAATGACTTTTACCATTTCTCTCGGTCCCGCTTGCAGATCCGGTAAGATTAACACCCGTACATTAGACTTTTTCGATAAGACAGCTTTTGCATCTTCATGACAACCGGGTGCAACTACACATTCTAAAAAGGTTTTTGTCATGGCAGTTGCAGTGGCTTCATCAATGGGTTGATTCAACGCCACAATTCCCCCAAATGCGGACACAGAATCCCCAGCAAAAGCATTTTCATAAGCCGTCACCAAATGATCGGCAGAGGCGATACCGCAAGGATTCGTATGTTTCAAAATCGCTGCCGTGGGTTGATCCGTAAACTCATTGATGATTCGTCGCGCCGCTTCTAAATCCACCAAGTTGTTATAGCTGAGTTCTTTCCCTTGTAGTTGCGTTGCACCCGCCCAACCGGTGGGAGTATTTCCGGTTTGATACCAAGTGGCACTTTGATGCGGATTTTCGCCATAACGGAGGGCTTGGCGTTGCGTTCCCATCAGGCTAAACTGTGGCGGTAATGGAGAAACTTTTTCTTCATTAATCCCTGCTAAATAAGCACTAATGGCTTGGTCGTAATCGGCAGTAAGGGTAAATGTTTCCAGGGCGCAAGTTTGACGGAAGCTAAGGGAGGGTTGTCCACCAGTGCTGCGGAGTTCTTCCAAGTAAGCGTCATATCGCTTCGGATTAGAAATCACCGTTAAATGTTGATAGTTTTTTGCTGCTGCCCGTAACATGGCAGGTCCACCAATATCAATATTTTCAATTGCCTCAGCTACCGTGACATCCGGTTTGCTAATGGTGGCGACAAAGGGATAAAGGTTGACCACAATTAGATCAAAGGGGCGAACCTGATTCGCTTCCATATCTGCTTGGTCGTCAGCGCGATCGCGCCGGGCTAAAATCCCCCCATGAATGCGCGGATGTAAGGTCTTCACCCGTCCGCCTAAAATTTCTGGTGAGCCAGTATAATCAGAAACTTTGGTCACCGTAATGCCAGCTGACAGCAGTGTTTTGGCAGTCCCGCCACTACTAACAATTTCAAAGTCAAACTCTGAAACTAACTGCTGGGCAAATTCGACAATGCCTGTTTTATCTGAGACGCTAATCAGGGCTAACCGCTTCAACGTTTTTCTCCTTATTGATTACAATCGAATTGATCTTATCGGTAAAAGGAGTGAACCACCTAATCTCAGGTTGAATTAGTTGTGCGCGATCGCCCATTCTCGGATTGCCCGTCGCAGCGATCGTCTTCCTTCCCCTCGGTAACGTTCTAGTAATGCTGGAATGTCTTTGATGGGTAGGGAAGGAAAGATTGCACTCGTTTCTACTTCCTGATAAGTTTCCCCTTGCAGTTGATAAATAGCTAACGCACCGGAGTCAAAGATTACGCCTTCCTGAACGGAAGGCGCCTGCTTTGACCGTTGGTCATAGCACCAAATTTCAGGAACACCGAGGCGAGCATAAATGGAAAAGCGATCTAGAGATTTGTTGGTCAAATCAATTTCTAATGCAAGATCAGGAGGCGGATCGTGTTCTAAGTTGAAATCTAGTTTGCCACGAATGGCTGCTTCATTTTGGAAATAAAAGCAGTTATCTGGTTCAACTCCTGCTAAACGTTTTTTTCGCTTCCAAGTGGTCGATCCCAAACTTTCGTAATCTAACTCTAATGTATCTGCAATTTCTTTAATAACATCGCCAATCGCTTCTTTGTACAATTCATGTTCAGGTAAGGGAGTCATGATTTCTAATGTTCCATCTTCATAAGCAACCCGCGCCGCACGGCTATCTCCTAAATCCAGCAAGAGATTCTCAAATTGTTCCCAACTCAGGTTGTGTAACAGAACGCGATCAGCTTGAGACAACGCAGTGGACATGACCAGTCTTTTCTTAAATCAGGATCTAAAGCGATCATAACGCCAATTAAAAAGACAGGCCTAAAGCCTGCCTGATTCGGTTAACTCATTGAAGAAAACCTTAGAAATTCATTTCTACCGCTTGGACTCTTTCCACCTGTTTCTTCTTCAGAACCAGCAGGACTTGCGCCAACATAATCGCAGCAATAAATGCCATTAAACCTTTAATCCGGGCGGGACTTTGTAAAACGATTTCACTATCTTCTTGTCCAAAACCGCCGACATTGGGATCATTGGTTAAAGTCTGTCCTTTCTCCACTTGATCTCCTTCCGAAACAATCAACTCCGGACCCGGAGGAATGGTTTCCATCACACTTTCTTCTTCACTCACCTGAATAGTGACATTGTAGCCAAAGCCACTATCTTCAATGGCAGTGATGGTTCCGCCTTGACTAGCACTATAAACGGTGTTATTGCTTTTATTGCCAGCCGGATAAACTTGTCCGCGACCCCGGTTTGCTCCTAAATAAATCGGATACTTGCCAAAATAAACATCACTATTGGCATTGGGGTCAGGAGATAAAATCGGGAAAGTAATTTCTTGATATTCGTTTCCGGGTAAGGGACCGACCAAGACAACATTTTCTAACCCTTCTCGGTAAGGCTGGAAGAAGACATCTCCCACTTTTTCCTTCATTTCCTCAGTCATCCGTTCCGGAGGGGCAATTTGAAAGCCTTCTGGAAGCATTAAAACAGCGCCGACATTGAGGTCTCCCTTGGAACCATCCCCTAACACTTGTTGTGTATCTGTGTCATAGGGAATGTGAACCACCGCCTCAAAGACGCTATCAGGGGCAACAGAAAGAGGAAGTTCCACTTCTGCTTCTTTCTCTGCAAGGTGACAGTTGGCACAAACAATGCGACCAGTTGCATCACGAGGATTTTCTGGGGCAGTTTCTTGTGCCCAGAAGGGGTAAGCTGCAGCGCTTTGTGGGAACAAAGCATCACTGGCAAAAAAGACGGTTAGCGTGGCAAAAACGATACAAAGTAGCGAGGTGAGAAGACCTTGAGCTTTTTGCGTCAATGCTTGCCAAAAAGAGTTATTCATTGCTTTCTTTTTTTATACTCGACTCGGTTGCTTTTTAATTAAAAAGGGAAGATTTAAGTCCACCAGGGTTCCTTATTGGTTCGGAAGTCCGTTTCTTCCCAAGGGGTGAACACGATTTTACCGTCTTCATTAACATCAGAATTAACAAGGGCTAAAGACAACGGTGCCGGACCGCGAACGACTTTTCCTTCAGCATTGTATTGTGAGCCGTGGCAAGGACAAATAAATTTCCCTTCGCTTTCATTCCAAGGAACCACACAGCCTAAGTGGGTACAGACCGCGTTTAAACCGTAGCTGGCGATTTCCTCATCTTCCGTAACAATAACGTAAGTGGGATCACCTTTTAATCCTTGCGCCAAAGCGCGATCGCCTGCCGGATGCTTCTCCAAAAATTCGCTTGCAATAATATCATTACCTAATTCATCTTTAGCCGTTGTACCAGCGCCGGAACCACCAGCAGAAGGGGGAATAAAGTAGCGAACCACTGGATAGAGTGCGCCGAGAGCAACTCCGGTAATCGTACCGAAGGTTAACAGATTCATGAATTGTCGTCGCCCCATACCGGGGGCTTCTTGCTGTTGTGAAATTGTCATTGTTTGGTGTTTCTCTCTCCCAGACTTAAGATTAATCCTTTTTTATCGAGTAGTTCTCTCAGACCAAGGTCGAATGATTCCTGAGTGCTACGTTAACGTTCGCAACACAGCCTTAAATATTGTAAACTACCTCTAGCAATACAATCTAACAAAAAATATCACCGCATTACCCGGATCACCTTCAAATGCAAGAACAAGATAATCAATTGTGAGCTGACTGAAAAATGTGATACTGTGAAACCAATAGTATTAAATGTATCTGAAAATAA
>CAZAYV010000009.1:0-46055 GCA_964489465.1 uncultured Dactylococcopsis sp.
AGAAAACGGAAAAATAATATGCAGAAAGATGAATTAGGAATAATTCACATTTTGGTTAACATGAAACTTAGAGTAAAAAAATCAAGTAAAGTAATTGAGGAAGCAAAATCAAATCTTACTGTTCTAAGCCTCAACAGTTAGAGAAAGTCATGTTGTATATTCTCTGATTGATTCACTAACGAACTTGACTTTTGCCCTCAAAAAAAGAATCCTCTTTGACAGAACTTACTCAATAAAACTATTTTCTAGGACCCAAAGCATTAATTGGCGAACTGATCTCACTACCGTTCACGCTTATTGATCAGTTACTTCATAGTACCAAAAGGCGACAACTCCTACCACTTCCTTGAATGATGGATTATTGGAAAAATTAAACACATAAAAATGTTGATTTATATCTTTTTTGAGCAAGGGATGCGCCAACGATTACTTGATAGTTATTCTCGCTTTGGCGACTTAAACAACTTTAGAGTGCTGCAACAAATAAACCATCCATAATGTCTTGAAATTTCCCTAAGCAGCCTATAGCTACTGGATGATCATTTTCTTGGATTACTCTTAACAACAAGTTTCATTTCTCAAATTTAGAGTTGATCTAAGCAAAATTAACTAAGTATTTACCCTTTTTGGCGTACACTAGAGATCAACACTTCTCTTAAGAATGTTGTATGTCAGTTAGATCAATGCGTGTGATGGAGGTGCATGTTCCAGTTCCACAAACAGAGACTATCTCACTTAACGCTTGGGCAAATCTTGGCCTTAATTTCTACCTTAACTCCCTTATTCGGGACCACACTGCGTGCTGTTGCTCAATCTCCCTCAAGTCAAGAAATTACACCTCCTCGCCCCACTCCAGAAACAATTGAGCCAACAATTCCCACTCTTCCTAATTCTCAGCCTCCTTTACCTTTAGAAGAACCGGCCTCTCCGCCCGAACAAAATCTTGAAACGCCGCCAACGCCTCAACTCCCCGGATGTACTCCTTCTACCAGTAGTGAACGTTTTTTGATTGAAGAAATCGAAGTGCTTGGCAATACAGTCTTACAAGCCGAAATTGCTGCTTTAACTGAGCAATTAGAAAATCAAGAAGTTACCTTTGAAGATTTACTCTGTCTGCGCTCTCAGATTACTCAACTTTATCTTGACAACGGCTATGTTACCTCTGGAGCGTTTATCCCCAATAACCAAGTCCTTGGCGATCAAGTGGTAACAATTCAGGTGGTTGAGGGAGAGTTAGAAGAAATTCAGATTAGTGGATTAGACCGTTTGCGAGAAGAGTATGTGCGTGAACGTTTAACACTAGCAACTGCTCCCCCTCTCAATCGAAACCAGCTCGAAGAAGCCCTCCAACTGCTTCAGCTCAATCCTTTATTCGAGCGAGTCAATGCTGAGTTAACTGTCGGTACGACCCCTGGAGAAAATATACTACTGGTTGATCTCAAAGAAGCCCCCGCCTTTCATACGGGTTTGGTTGCGGATAATTATCGCTCTCCCAGTCTGGGATCCGAACAAGCCAGTACCTTTATCACTCACGAGAACCTGCTGGGTTTCGGCGATCGCTTCAGTGCCGAATATGGTATCACTGAGGGTCTTGATATCTTTGACATTAGCTATGCTATCCCGATATCAGCAAGTGATGGAACGCTTGATTTCCGGATCAGCAATAGTGACAGTCGCATTATTGAAGATGAATTTCAGGATTTAGATATTAGAAGTGAAACTGAAACCTACTCTTTTACTCTGCGTCAGCCGATTGTTAAAACACCCAATCATGAATTTGCTTTCAGCTTTGGCTTAGATTTACGTCGCAGCCAAACTTTCATCCTTGAAGATCGTCCTTTTTCTTTTACCGAAGGACCAGAAGATGGTGAATCGAAAGTAACCGTCCTTCGCTTTTCCCAAGATTGGGTCAATCGTAATGCGAGACGAGTGTTAGCTGCTCGCTCTCAATTGAGTTTTGGCATTAATGCGTTTGATGCTACAACAAACGAGGGCACGCCTGACGGAGAATTCTTTGCGTGGTTGGGACAATTTCAATGGGTACAACAGCTATCCCCTAGAATTCTGACCGTAACTCGCCTTGATGCTCAACTGACTCCAGATGCGTTGCTACCGCTAGAACAGTTCAGTATTGGGGGGGTTAACACCCTCAGAGGGTATCGAGAAAATCAACGAGTAACGGATAATGGAGTGATTGGTTCCGTTGAAGTACGACTTCCTCTGACATCAGACCCGAATGTTTTGCAACTGGCTCCCTTTTTTGAATTGGGGATTGCTTGGAATAATCAAGAACCTGATCCGGATCCAGCAACGCTTGCTAGTTTGGGCTTAGGCTTATACTGGTCGATTACTCCTGCTCTCAATGTGCGTTTAGATTATGGTATTCCCCTGATTGCTGTTGATGATCAGGGAGATTCATTACAAGAAAATGGCTTTTATTTTTCTCTACGCTACCAACCTTTTTAAGTTAAGCTTCAAAATTGTAGTTGTCATGCTGACTGCATCGATTGAGAAGTATTGCGTACGATTGGAGACATCGGAACTGAAGCCTGTGAACACGATAACCTTTGCACTAAGACTGAAAACAGCTTTGGCGTAACTCGTGTGGGTGAAGCAAGAAATCTTGTCTGTGAAGATAGGAATCTCCCACTAGGCTTTCGGCTGTGGATGTCAACTCATCCAAATTTAGTTTTGTCAGCTTCTAACTCAGACACCCTATAATAAGGCGTAATCCCGAAGAAACAATTTTTAGGGTGCTCAACTCAATTGATTTGGATCAATTTTGGGCACTGTTCAACTGACAAGTCGAACCATCTATATATTTATTACCTATGTCCTCCTTATCGAATTCAACTATTCTTGTTACCGGCGGTGCCGGCTATATCGGTTCCCACGCTGTTCTTGCCTTACAAGCGAAAGGCTATGATGTCGTTATTCTTGATAACTTAGTTTATGGACATCAGGATATTGTCGAAAATAACCTCAAGGCAGAATTAATTGTTGGCGATACCAGCGATCGCGCCCTCCTCGATCAGATCTTCCAGACACGAGAGATTGCCGCAGTCATGCACTTTGCTGCTTATGCTTATGTGGGAGAATCCGTGACCAATCCCGCCAAATATTATCACAATAATGTTTTTGGTAGCCTAACGCTTTTAGAAGCGATGCAAAATGCAGGAATTGATAAATTTGTCTTTTCCTCCACCTGTGCTACCTATGGGGTTCCCGAAACCGTTCCAATTCCCGAAACCCATCCCCAAAATCCCATTAACCCTTATGGAGCAAGTAAGTTAATGGTAGAACGGATCTTGCAAGATTTTGATACCGCTTATAACTTGCAATCCGTCATTTTCCGCTATTTTAATGCCGCTGGGGCCGATCCCAACGGGCAAGCAGGAGAAGATCATAACCCGGAAACTCATCTCATCCCCCTCATTTTACTCGCTGCCTTAGGCAAACGGGATGCCATTAAAATCTTTGGTACTGATTACCCCACCCGCGATGGTACTTGCATTCGCGACTATATTCACGTTACCGATTTAGCCCAAGCGCATGTCTTAGGGTTAGAATATTTGCTGGCCGGTGGAGCCAGTGAAATCTTTAATCTGGGTAATGGCAATGGTTTTACAGTACGAGAAATGATTGCCACCGCCAAAGCCGTCACAGAAAAAGATTTTACTGTAGAAGAAGCTGAGCGACGCCCCGGCGATCCACCCATGTTAGTAGGCAGTAGCGAAAAAGCTCGTCAAATTTTGAACTGGCAACCTCAATATTCCGATTTGAAGCAAATTATTGGTCACGCTTGGCAATGGCATCAAAAGCGACATTTTTAGCTAAGGTTAAATCCGAATCAAGATGTTTTTCTTTCTGCGTCGGCAACGCTATTTTTCTTTACTCATTGTTCTAGGGTGCCTGCTTTTTATCACCAGTCTGCTTCCAATTCGTCTTGCTGTTGCCAAAATCTTAGCCCCGCAACCCCAGGCCATTCTTATGTTGGGCGGTAGCTGGGAAAGAGAAGAAGCGACCGCTTTATTTGCCCGTCGTTATCCTGAGTTACCCATTTGGATTTCCAGTGGTACTTTTCCCGAGAGAGTCCAAACCATCTTTACTAGAGCAGGGATATCTATGGATCGTGTTCACCTTGATTATCGTGCTGTGGATACAGTCACTAACTTTACAACCATGGTTGAGGTGTTTCAGTCACAAGGCATTCACCATGTTTATTTACTCACGTCTGAGTTTCACATGGCGCGATCGCGCGTTTTAGCTACTCTTATTTTGGGGGTTCACGGGATTATTGTCACTCCCATTGCAATTTCAGATAGCAATGGTTCAGAACCAAGGCTCAAAATAATTCGTGATACCATCCGTGCTATTGTATGGTTAATCACGGGAAAAAGTGGAGCCAGTTTACACAATTTCGATTATCGCTTGCGAGAAGATTTGTTTGCACCCTTATAAATTTTATGTCTTTGCGTATTGTTACCACCGCTACTTTCCTGACTGTGCTACTTTCCCCTTCCGTAGCACTGGCAGAAAACCTGAGCGATCTCAATCAACTCTTATCCACTCAAACTTGCCAACACTGTAATCTCATTAATGCTGGATTAGTTAGGGCTAATCTCGCAGGCGCCCAACTGCAAGGAGCCAACTTAGTGAATGCTAATCTCAGTCGTGCCAATTTAAGTGGGGCGGACTTAACTGGAGCAGACTTAACTGGAGCATCGTTACATGGGGCAAACTTAACCGGAGCCAATCTCACCGGTGCCACCCTTAATCAAACCGATCTCCGCAACGCCTATTTAGAGAATGCTCAACTGGAAAACACAACACTAGAAAAGGCTTATATTCGAGGGGCAATTGGCGTTCCCACTGCTGCTAGCTCCGCCCAGCAATTTTACCGTATTGCTGCGGCAGAAGCAGCGGCTGGGAATTATGAAGGAGCTTTGAAATATTGTAATCTAGCCATTAGTGTGGATAGCAAGTATGCTCCTGCCTATTTAGGAAGAGGAGTTGCTCGTTTTCGACTGGGAGATGACACTGGAGCCACTGAAGATGGCGAAGTAGCACTGGAATTGTTTACGGAACAGGAAAATGCAACTGGTATCCAAGCTTCCCGACAATTTATGAAAGCGATGGCAATTGCGAGTCAACCCCAAGAAAATAATAATGGGCATGGCGGTGGTCTCAATCGGGTGCTGACAAGCGTTGGTTCACTACTGATGCGATTTTTATTCTAAATCATTCAAAAAAACTCTGAGAAAGATAATTATGTTCTCTCCCAGAGTTAAGATAATCACAGTTCTAGCAACAGACTAAAGCACCACCAATTAGGAGAAAAGGTAAACCTAAAAATAAACCAATTCCTGGTACTAAAACAGTGGGAATTGTTCCGAGAAGAATAAAGAGTAAGCCAGCAGCCAGGCGTAAAGGTTTGGTTAATAAACCGATAATTTTCTTCATTATTATTATTTTCTCCTTGTTATAATTGCTAGCCCTTACTTTAACAAAAATGGATTGCCTCAAGTGTACTTCTCCTGGGAGAAAAAGTGGCAAACCGCAAGAATTGATAATTCTTAATGGTCAATGGTTTATTTAGGCAAGAGTTTGTCAAAATAGAGAACTGGTAACAATTTGCTTATTTGTCTTTAAAAAAACTTATCTTATGCAAGTTTCTTCTCCAGCTAGTCCTCAGCTTCGCCACAAAACGCCTGAAACCATTACCCTTGATGTGAATGGGATGAAATGTGCCGGCTGTGTCAGTGCAGTAGAACGCCAAATCGAACAGCGAGCGGGGGTGATTGCAGCGCAAGTCAACCTCGTAACCGCTACAGCAGTTGTTCAGTATCAACCGGAGCAAGTAGATCCTGATGAAATTGCTGCGCAATTAACGGCGAAAGGGTTTCCCTCCCAGCTTCATGATACGAGCCAAGATGACGCTGCCGAGAATTATGAAGCCAAACGCCAACAAGCGGATCGGGAAAATTTCCAAAAACTCGCGATCGCAGCAATTCTAATTCTCTTATCGGGGCTCGGACATCTCAAGCATTTCACTGGCTTAGAGATTCCCCTTTTAAGCAATATCTGGTTCCATTGGGGATTGGCAACCCTCGCCCTGCTCTTACCCGGCCGAGAAATCATTATTGATGGCGCGAAGGGTTTATGGCAGCGTGTTCCCAATATGAATAGTTTAATTGCTTTAGGAACGCTCAGCGCCTACATTGCCAGTTGTGTTGCCCTGTTATTCCCGCAACTGGGATGGGAGTGTTTCTTTGATGAACCGGTGATGTTACTCGGGTTTATTCTCCTGGGGCGAACCTTAGAACAACGGGCGCGTGGGGAAGCAGGGGCTGCTCTTTCCGCACTGGTTTCTTTGAAACCGCAAACAGCGCGTTTGGTGAAGGAAACGCCCAATCAAGAGCAAAAAAGCATGGAAGTGCCGGTGCGAACGGTGCAAGTGGGACAATGGTTGCGAGTACTTCCGGGGGAAAAAATTCCCGTTGATGGGGAAATTGTGACTGGAGAAACGACCATTGATGAGTCAATGTTGACGGGAGAATCGGTTCCTGTGGCAAAAGGAGAAAATGATGTTGTCAAAGCCGGAACCCTTAATTTAACCGGTGTCGTCACCCTCAAAGCAACACAAGTCGGTCAAGATACCACTCTGGCTAAGATCATCGCTTCGGTCGAAAATGCCCAGATGCGTAAAGCGCCCGTGCAAAAATTAGCGGATCAGGTAGCAGGCTATTTTGCTTATGGCGTTATGAGTGTTGCTGCCTTAACCTTCCTCTTTTGGTATGGGGTAGGAACAAATCTTTGGACAGAAGTAACCGTGGAAACCAGTCCGTTACTACTCAGTCTCAAACTGATGATTGCGGTATTGGTGATTGCCTGTCCTTGTGCGTTAGGCTTAGCAACCCCCACCGCTATCTTAGTAGGAACCGGTATCGGTGCTAAGCAGGGCTTATTGCTGAAAGGAGGAGATGTTTTAGAGAACGTCCATCGTTTAGATACGTTGGTTTTTGATAAAACGGGAACCTTAACACAAGGGCAACCGCAAGTAACCGATTATTTTGTTGTTGCCACGCCCGATATTGAGCCAGAAACATTATTACAGTTTGCTGCATCTGCAGAAGCAGGAACCCATCATCCTTTAGCCAGTGCAATTGTGAGTGCAGCAACGGAAAAAGGGATGTCCTTATTATCCGCAACTGAGGAAGAAACCCAAGCTGGATCAGGTGTGATGGCAACCATTGCAAACCAAGCGGTCGCCGTTGGTAATGCTAATTGGTTACAAAGCCAAGCAATTGCCCTTCCCGATACCCTTGCACCTCAAATTGACCAGTTAGAAAGGGAAGGGAAAACCGTGGTTTATGTGGCCATTAATGGCGCTTTAGCCGGACTAATTGCTCTCAAGGATTGTTTACGTCCCGATGCCGTGGCAACCGTTTCTAAGCTGCAAAAAATGGGCTTTCAGGTCATGCTGCTCACGGGGGATAATGAGCGCGTCGGCAGCGCGATCGCGCAACAATTAAATCTGCCAGCGGATCACGTCTTTGCCCAGGTTCATCCCGAACAAAAAGCCCAAGTCATCTCCACTTTACAAGAAAAGGGACATCAGGTCGGAATGGTTGGCGATGGTATCAATGATGCCCCAGCCTTAGCCCAAGCAGATGTCGGCATTGCCATTGCCCAAGGCACAGAAGTTGCCCTAGAAACGGCTTCCATTGTTCTCATGCGCGATCGCGTTGCAGATGTTATCACTGCTGTGCGATTGAGTTTGGCTACCCTGAAAAAAATTCGTCAAAACCTCTTCTGGGCACTGGGGTATAACGTGATTACAATTCCTCTCGCAGCGGGAGTTTTATTACCGAAATATGACATTTTACTCAGTCCCGCGATCGCCGCTGGCTTTATGGCACTCAGTTCAGTTATAGTAGTCACTAATTCTGTGCTGCTTAAACAACAAAAAATTGAAGATGGGGCAACGGGCGAGACATGTCATTAATAGCAAAATCCACGGCACTAGTTATGCTGAGGCTTGCGAAGCCATTCTGTCATGGGCCAAACAAAACGTCAGTTGTTATGTGATTCTGGCTAATGTTCATGTGGTCATGACCGCCCACCGGCGAAAAAGCTATCAAACCGTTGTCAACAACGCTGCCCTGGTTACCCCCGATGGGATGCCTTTAGTCTGGGCTTTACGCTTACTGGGAATGAGAAACCAACAGCGGGTTTATGGTCCCGACTTAATGTTAGCCTGCTGCGATCGCGCTCAAAACGAGCAAGTTCCCATTTATCTCTACGGTGCAACGCCTCAGATACTTGGGAAGCTGAAACACAATCTCAAGCAATGGTATCCTGACCTCAGGATTGCTGGTTCTCATGCCCCGCCCTTTCGTCCCTTGACGCCGCAAGAAGCGGAAAATGAGGTTCAAGTCATTAATGAGGCTGGTGGCGCGATCGTGTTTGTTGCCCTGGGATGTCCAAAACAAGAGGAATGGATGGCACAACAAGTGGGCAAAATTCAGGCAGTGATGATTGGGGTTGGGGCTGCTTTTGCTTTTCACAGTAAAGAAACCTCACAAGCACCCCGTTGGTTAATGCCATTCGGTTTAGAATGGTTATATCGTTTAGCAACCGAACCAAGGCGACTGTGGCGACGATATCTCGTCAATAATCCCACATTTTTGGTGTTATTTACCCTACAGTTGATGGAATATTGGAGGGTCTTTTTAATCGGATTCAAGCGGGAAAAGAGTTAAAAAATGGGGTGGTTTACCAATCAAGAAGAACGGGATCAAAAAAAGCAACTGTTTAATCTGTGGGCACCATTTTACGACTTGCTGCTGCCATCGGTTTTTTATCAAGCCCTTCATCTTAGACTCCTAGAATATGTGGAATTACCAGAAAAACCCTGGGTTTTAGATTTAGGGTGTGGCACTGGACGCTTACTGCAACGACTCGCGAAATCTTTTCCTCAACTGTATGGCGTAGGATTAGATGCCTCTCCAGAAATGTTACGCCAAGCCCGACAAAAGTCTCGTCGTTACGCGCCTCGTTTAATTTATATCGAAGGAGATGCCGTACATTTACCCACTGCCACTGCTCAATTTGATGCTGTTTTTAACACAATTAGTTTTTTGCATTATCCTCAACCCAGACAGGTCTTATCGGAAGTTTATCGCACCCTCAAACCGACCGGAAAATATTATTTAGTAGATTTTGTTTGGGAAGGCGAGGAAGATGAAGGTGAACGGACGATGGGTCAGGGAAAAGTTCGCTTCTATGCTTTTTCCCAGCGCGAAAAGTTAGGAACAGAAATCGGTTTTACCGCGATTGCTCATTATTGGTTACTGGGATCAGTCGGACTAACAATTTTTACCAAACCAGAGAAACAAAACTGATTAAAAGTCAAGACGTTTCAAGCCTATTTGTTTAACAAATTGTAAATTTTAGATCAGTTGCTAAAGTCAATGACAAGAGACTTTCCGGTATTCATCCCTGTGAATGAATTCATCCTCAATTTTTTTTTGTAATAATGGAAGTAATAATAACTAAAACGCTTTTCATTAACGGACAAAGCGAATAAAATTACCCAATTTGGCACAACACAAAAATTAATCGGGAATAAATTATTGATGAATTTTACTTTATTATCTCAATGGTTGCAACCGGCACAAGTTGTGATGACAGCACTGGTGATGTTGCTCTTAGTGACAGTGCCGATGCCTCTCCTCTTTGCACAAGAAAATCAAGAAACAGAAGAAGAGAATACAAGCAATAACACCATCCTTCCGAATGGAATCTATCTTTATGGGCAATCTCGGCAACCGGATCAAATTGGACAAGAATACATTGTTTTTGAAGTGAGTGGAAGCAGCTTAGTTGGCGCCCTATACATGCCTCATTCTGAATTTAGCTGTTTCCAGGGGACAATGACCGCTAATGAAATAGAAATGACAGTTAATCATCCCTACGAGAACACCCAATATCCTTACGCGATCGCGCTCTCAGCCACTTCTCCGCTTGCCAGTCAAAATGAAGAAACCAAAGCCCCAGTGACCTTAGAAGGATATCACCCCCTAGAAGAAATCAGTACCAACGATGAAAGAATGCTGGCAACCTGCCAAAAAGAGTTCCAGTAAGTTGCCGAAACGTGGGAAAATACACTAGATCGGAAAACCAAGTCAGAGTCATGTTCAGAGCAACCCTTGCCCTCATTTTTTTAATCGCCAATTTTACCCTTTTCGGTTGTACCAGTGCCACCAGTGGATTGCAAGGCTACACGAATAGCACTGCCGGATACAAATTTTTGTACCCAAACGGCTGGCAAGAAGTGAAAGTGGATAATAATACCGCTGGTGTGGATGTCGTCTTTCGCGATTTAGTCGAACAAACGGAAAATGTCAGTGTCGTTATTAACGAAGTCGGGGAAGAGAGAAAACTCGAAGATTTGGGAACACCCTCAGAAGTCGGTCAACGTCTCAAAAATACCATTGCACCACCCGATTCGGAACGGAAAGGGGAACTACTCCGCGCTGACGAACTGGAAAAAGAAGGAAAAACTTACTATCTTTTAGAATACCAAGTGACCTTCCCTGATAATGGGCAACGACATAATATGGCAAGTGTTGCCGTGAGTCGCGGTAAATTATTTACCTTCAGCATTTCCACCCCCCAAGAGCGTTGGGAAAGTCTTTCCGAACGCTTTAACACCATTGCCGATTCGTTTGAAGTGTATTAACAATCATGCAGTTGGTTCTTGCTTCCGCTTCTCCCGCTCGCTTACGTCTCCTTCGTTGTGCTGGTATTGAACCGGTCGTCTGTAAAAGTGACTTTGATGAATCACAAGTGCCAGTCACTGAACCCAGTGCATTGGTGACAGAACTGGCTACTTGTAAAGCGAAAACAGTTGCCCAAAACTATCAAGACAGCCTCATTTTAGGTTGCGATTCAGTTTTGGTGGTAGAGGGAGAAATTTATGGGAAGCCTGAAAATGAAACCCTCGCGATCGCGCTGTGGCAAAAAATGCGAGGAAAAGCAGGAGCACTTTATACCGGTCACACCCTTGTTGATCAAACACAAGATCAAATCGTAGTGCGTTACGGCTTGACCACAGTCCACTTGAGTTGGATCAGCGATCGCGCCATTACAGATTATGTTGCAACTGGGGAACCCCTCAAGTGTGCCGGCGGATTTGCCCTCGAAGGTCGCGGTGGACTATTTGTGAAAAAAATAGAAGGCTGTCATAGCAACGTCATTGGCTTAAGTCTCCCTTTATTCCGAGACATGTTAGCAGAATTGGGCTACAGTATCAGTGATTTTTGGGAATACTAAATAAAATATCGAATCTTCCATTCGCTGCCAGAGGCAATCCAGGAGATGGGGGAGACAAGGAAGACAAGGTGAGGTAATTGTTCATCTGTAGCATGAATTAATCAATTTCATATAACGAAGAATTTCATAGCGTTCCCTGATCCTGATCGCGTTTGATTTGACTGCTGACTTTCAACGCTAATTGCTCATTTCAAGATAGGGTTCGCGATCGCGCCACCCCTATCCCTAACTTATACAAGCTAAAATGTAACGAAATGCAAAGTATAATGAGAACGGAAACTTAAGTCAGTCAAACAACCATGCGGGTCATAATTGCAGGAGCAGGGTTAGCAGGGCTTTCCTGCGCCAAATATCTAGTTGATGCGGGACACACTCCCATCGTCCTCGAACGTCGCGATGTTTTAGGCGGCAAAGTTGCCGCTTGGCAAGATGAAGATGGGGACTGGTATGAAACTGGTTTGCATATCTTTTTTGGGGCATATCCCAATATGTTGCAACTATTTAAAGAACTTGACATTGAAGATCGCTTGCAATGGAAGGAACACACGATGATCTTCAATCGTCCTGAAAAACCGGGAACCTACTCCCGTTTCGATTTCCCGAATCTTCCTGCACCGATTAATGGCGTTGTTGCAATTTTGAGAAACAACGATATGCTCTCTTGGGCAGAAAAAATCCGCTTTGGCATTGGCTTAATTCCTGCCATGTTGCGCGGACAAGGCTATGTAGAAGCCATGGATCGCTACACTTGGTCGGAGTGGATGGAACGGCAAAATATGCCCAAACGGGTAGAAAAAGAAGTTTTTATTGCCATGTCCAAGGCATTAAACTTTATTAACCCCAACGAAATCTCAGCCACGATTCTTCTTACCGCCCTCAATCGCTTCTTGCAAGAGAAAAATGGCTCCAAGATGGCGTTTTTAGATGGCTCACCCACCGAACGTTTATGTCAACCGATGGTTGATTATATTACCGAACGCGGTGGGGAAGTGCGTCTCAATGCGCCCTTAAAAGAAATTTTACTCAATGAAGATAACAGTGTCCGTGGTTATCTGATTCGTGGTTTAAACGGTGCAGAAGATGAAGTCATCACAGCCGATGCCTATGTCTCTGCAATGCCGGTTGATCCGTTCAAGTTGATGTTACCCCAACCTTGGCAAGAAATGGACTTCTTCAAGCAATTAGACGGCTTAGAAGGGGTTCCTGTCATCAACTTGCACCTGTGGTTTGATCGCAAACTGACCGATATTGATCACCTCCTATTCTCTCGTTCAGACTTACTCAGTGTTTACGCTGATATGAGCAACACCTGTCGCGGTTATGAAAATCGCGATCGCTCGATGCTAGAGTTAGTGCTTGCCCCCGCTAAAGACTGGATTGGCAAATCTGACGCCGAAATTGTCGCCGCAACCATGGAAGAGTTAAAACAACTCTTCCCCAAATATTTCACCGGTGAGGATCGCGCTCAGTTGTTAAAATCTCATGTGGTGAAAACCCCACGGTCGGTTTATAAAGCCACAGCCGGAAGACAAGCCCACCGCCCCTCCCAAAAAACACCGATTTCCAACTTTTATCTCACCGGTGATTACACTATGCAAAAATATTTAGCAAGCATGGAAGGGGCAGTATTATCTGGAAAATTAACGGCTCAAGCGATTGCCAAAACAGAATCTCCTGTAAGTTCTGTGGAAAAATCGGAGAAAAAGGCCGTTTCTGTGGCAAAATGATTTTCTGTGTTCCAATGTACCGATTAATGGGACAATTTTCGTGTCTTAAAGTGAACCCTATTAGCCTGCGGTGAATGCTGCAACTGCCTAACCCAGAACAGACTTGTTCCCACCCCTCCGTCGAATCCGCTTATGAGTTCTGCCGTCAAGTGACAGCGGAATATTCAAAGACGTTCTATCTCGGCACGCTTCTCATGCCCAAGGAGAAGCGCAAAGCGATTTGGGCCATTTACGTCTGGTGTCGGCGTACTGACCAACTGGTCGATGGCCCCGAAGCAGAGTTGACCACGCTCGACACCCTTGATCAGTGGGAAGAAACCTTAGAATCAATTTTTGCCGGTTATCCTGTGGAAAACCCGGATGTTGCCCTCGTGGATACCTTAGAGCGCTTTCCCTTAGATATTCAGCCCTTCCGAGATATGATTGACGGGCAACGGATGGATTTAAAGCGCGATCGATATGAAACCTTTGATGAGCTCTATCTTTACTGTTATCGTGTTGCCGGTACTGTCGGCTTAATGTCGAATGCGGTGTTAGGGGTGGAACCAGAGCAGGGAACGCCCCCTTGGCGCAAACAAGAACCGAGTCATATTCCCACGGCAGAAGCTGTCGCACTCGGTATTGCAAACCAGCTCACTAATATTTTGAGAGATGTGGGGGAAGATGCGGAACGTGGGCGCATTTATCTCCCCTTAGAAGATTTAAGACGCTTTAATTATCGTGAAGAAGATCTCTTGCAAGGGGTAATCAATGAAAATTGGCGACAATTAATGCAATTTCAAATTGAGCGGGCACGAGGATTTTATACAGAAGCTGAGAAGGGCATTTGTGATCTCAGCCGAGATTCGCGATGGCCCGTTTGGACAGCATTAATGCTTTACCAGGGTATCTTAGATGTCATAGAACAGAACCAGTATGATGTATTTAATCAACGGGCGTATGTTCCGAAAGGCAAGAAATTTCTCTATTTACCCATTGCTTGGTTAAGAGCACAAGTGCTTTAATAATTGGGAGGGAATCTGGAAGAAAGGGAGATTAACAATTACCAGTGACCATTTACCGAGAGAGGATGAGAGGGCGACAAGGAGTCCCAGCACATCTTTATTCCCTACTCCTGATTACCTGTTGACCAAAGAACAAAGCATGAATAACCAATCACCCTATTGGAAAGATGATCAATTGGAAAACACTACCCACACAGCGGGGAATTTATCAGATTACCACTGGTAGTGTCAGTTATGTTGGCTTATCAGACAATATTCAACTCCGTGTCAAGCAACATTTAGAAAGTTCTTCCTGTCGTTCTCGTATTATCCTCGATACCAAGAAAGCAAAAATTCTTATCCTGGAATTACTCCCCAATAGTGATGATAAGACGCTTGCCTTGCGAGAGTGGTATTGGTTTTCCAAACTGAAGCGGAAAGGGCACATTATGGTCAATGACCCGAAAACGTTGGGCAAAACTAAAAGTGGCCAGTTTTTTCCCTCTCAAGAGGCGATCGCGAAAACCAATTCACCCTTTTCTTTTGGCTGTGGTGTCAAGCTAGCGGGAATAACAACAGTCGTTGTCGGGTTTTTCTGCGCTGGCTTTTTAGCAGCCGGAAATTTGATTGAACAGAGGGTTTCTAGTAACCCACAAACTCAACCCCCAATCCAGGACTCCTCACAAACCAACTCAGCCGCTCAGCCTCCTAGTCAGCAGGAAAAACAGGAAGGGACAAATCGCAAGGCCTCTGCCGAGTTAGAGCCCTTAAGTGCTTGTATTACTCCTTTACAACGCGGCAGTGCCAAAGAAGCCATACAACTCTTACAAGGTCAGTTACAACAACTCGGCTATTACGAAGGAGAACAGGATGGCATGTATGGTCCCGGAACTGAAGGGGCTGTCGCAGAATTTCAACGGGATCACAATTTAGGTGTAGATGGTATTGTCGGTTGTAAGACCCAAGTTGCGATTAATCAGGCATTACGTTAGTTATTAGTCAGGGATTGCTGTTAATCTCTTTCCTTTTTTTCTGATGGGTCACTATTCTGAGAAATCCATATTTTTTGATGCGGCAGGGAAAGATCAATACCGACTTCATCAAAGGCAATTTTAAGCCGACGGCGATATTCTCTGGCAATGGGCCACTGTTGTAAAGGTTTGGTTTTAATCCACACGCGAATAATGACTCCTTGGTAACTAAATTCATCAACACCAAGCAGAGTCGGTGTTTCTAAAATATGTTTTTGCCAATGGCGATCGCGCATCATACTATCGCTAATCTCTTGAATAATTTGGATTGCTTTTTCCACATCAGCCTGATAAGCAATGGGAATCTTTAAATCCACTTGCGACCAATTGCTCGTGTAGTTGGTCACAGTCCGAATTTCACTATTGGGAATTGTAATTAAACGCCCTTCTGTATCTCGCAGTTGAGTAATTCTTAAATTGATCGCTTCAACAGTGCCGGTTGCATCAGCAATGCCAACCACATCTCCCACTGCATATTGATCTTCAAGAATAATAAAAAAGCCATTAATGGCATCTCGAATTAAGTTTTGAGACGCAAAAGAAATGGCAACCCCAATTAAACCAGCCCCTGCGAGTAAGGGGGCAATATTCACCCCAACCATAGACAGACCAAGGAGAATCCCAACGATTATCCAACTCACAATAATTACACCTTTAGCAACGCTAGAAATTGTAGAAATCCGAAGCTGTAAACGGAGATTCGCTTCTGGGGTTAGTAAGTAATTATTGGCGAGAACCGCATTAAATTTATCAATTAAAATAAAGGAAAAACGGATTAAAAAATAAGTCACTAATCCTGCTACGAATAAACGGAATGGAACGCGGAAAATATTAATAATATAAACTTGCAGGAATCGTGTGTAAGGAAATAAACCGACTAGATAAAGCGTTCCTCCAACCCAAACCGTAAACCGTATGACTTGTGTTAGACGGTATTTAATTCCTGCAATTTGTTGACGTTGATTTTTTGTTAGTTTAGTCGAAATTGCTTGTTGCGAGGAACTTTCAAGGTCGGCATGAATAGAAGCTTTTTGTTGACGAAATCGCTTTTCTAAATAAAAGAGTGCAATTGTCAATACAAACAAAATAAAGAGCGCGATCACGCCTTTTTTTGCCTGAGCGATTAAAAATTCTTCTTCTCGTTCTTGTCGTGCTTGTTGTAGCGCATTTTCAATTTCCCGCGCCATTTGCTCTGCCCGGTGCTGAATACTCATTGATTTCAGCGCAGCATCTTGACTGGTGACACTCAGCAAACGAGTATTCCATTTATTCACAGTCACATAAATATCAACCAGTTCTCCTGCGGGTTCCTGGTACACATTTATGTCTGCAGACGGATTTTTTAAGTAGTAGCGAGTAATGTTATCGAGTCGTTGCTCAATTTCTTTAATGCGACTTGATAAAGTCGATTGATCGCCCGCTAACTCAACCATACAGCGTCCGTCTAAACGGATACATTGTGAAATGACCTGATGAGTTGACGGAGAAAAAAAACCAGATGAATTTACAGAAAAATCAGGTAAATCCGGGAATTGTGCTTTTACAGAACCAGCAAACGGCATAATAACGACCAAAATTGCTATCAAGCTTGCTAACCAAAGGTATTTTTGCTTCATAGACTGTAAGAAAGTAGAACTTGTATCTCAGGGGTTAACTATCCCAAAAATTTTGACATCTGATCAATATGCAGTAACCTAGTAGAGATCGCAATGTAAAAATCAAGACTCGTAACGTTCAATGACTGCAACACAAATAAAGCACGAAGTAAAAGACCTGAGTTATGCAACTCTAGGAAAACAACGGATTGAATGGGCAGGCCGTGAAATGCCTGTACTAAGACAAATTCGCGACCAGTTTGCCAAAGATAAGCCGTTAGAAGGCATTCGCATGGTTGCTTGCTGTCACGTCACCACTGAGACGGCTAACCTCGCGATCGCGCTGAAAGCCGGTGGTGCGGATGCTGTTTTAATTGCCAGTAACCCGCTTTCGACTCAAGACGACACTGCAGCCAGTTTAGTTGCTGACTACGGCATTCCTGTTTTTGCTATCAAAGGTGAAGACAACGAAACGTATAACCGTCACATCAATATCGCCCTCGATCATCGCCCGAATATCATCATCGACGACGGTAGTGATGTCACTGCAGGGTTAATTCAAAATCGCAAAGACCAAATCAAAGAAATTATCGGGACCACCGAAGAAACCACCACAGGGATTAACCGCCTCCGTGCAATGTTCAACGATGGGGTACTGACCTTCCCCGCAATGAACGTTAACGATGCGGATACTAAGCACTTCTTTGATAACCGCTATGGTACGGGACAATCTACCATTGATGGGATTATTCGTGCCACAAACATTCTCCTTGCTGGTAAAACCGTCGTTGTTGGCGGTTACGGCTGGTGTTCCAAAGGGGTAGCCATGCGTGCCTCTGGTATGGGAGCCAACGTTGTTGTGACTGAAGTTGACCATATCCGCGCTCTGGAAGCTGCAATGGATGGCTTCCGAGTGATGCCCATGGCAGAAGCGGCGAAAATTGGTGATGTTATTGTCACCCTAACCGGTAACAAGCACGTGGTCGCGGCTCATCACTTTGATGTCATGAAAGATGGCGCGATTGTCTGCAATGCGGGTCACTTTGATATTGAGCTTGACCTGAAATCTCTCCGTCAGAAAGCAAGTGAAGTTAAAGAAGTTCGTCCGTTCACTGAACAGTACATTCTGCCTAATGGTAAGTCTGTGATTGTTTTAGGGGAAGGTCGTCTCATTAACTTAGCGTCTGCAGAAGGTCACCCCAGTGCAGTAATGGATATGAGCTTTGCCAACCAAGCGAAAGCATCTGAATATCTTGCGCTCAATAAAGGCAAACTAGAGCCGGGTATCCACTCCATTCCGCGGGAAGTTGATCGCGAAATCGCTCGCCTCAAACTCAAAGCAATGGGCGTTCAAATTGATGACCTCAGCCAAGATCAAATCAAATACATGAACTCCTGGACTGAAGGAACTGACTAATTAGCCTCTGGCTAGCTTCGTTTAATTTTGCCCCGATCGCGCGATCGGGGTTTTTTCCTTTCTGGGTGAATGCTCCTTAGTTTTCCCAAAATAAAAAACAAGGGAATTGCTCCCTTGTTCTACCTAGCGAATTGTTGTGACTATTTTCAACTCAAAGCCATTAAACGGCTCCCGCTTCACTACTTTGCGGGGTTGTCAAGGCAGTAGATTCTTGTGTTTTTTGAGTTAACATTTGTCCGATTTCTTGATCAATAAAAAAGATTCCTTGCCCTTGTGTACCAATCATTTCAATTTTATCAAGAATACTCTTAAATAAAAATTCTTCTTGATGTTGCTCAGCAACATACCACTGTAAAAACTGAAGCGTTGCATAATCCTTGTCAGTAGAAGCCTGATGCACTAACTCATTAATTTTTTGAGTCACTAACTGTTCATGGTGAAAGGTTTGTTCAAAGACATCTTTGATCGATTCAAACTGGGTGGGAGGTGCATCAATTTGCCCTAAAATAGCTAAGCCTCCTGTTTCATTAACATAAGCTAAGAGTTTCTGCATATGCATTCTTTCTTCATTAGCATGTTCATTGAGAAAGGCAGCACAACCATCTAATCCCTTAAATGCACACCAAGAACTCATTTGTAAATATAAGTTAGAGGAATACATTTCCCAGTTAATTTGTTTATTTAGGGCATCTGTCATGGATTGAGATAACATAATTAAGTCCTCTAATTAAATACAGTGGGGGAATTGAAACGAAAGTGATACTCGATGATAAAAGTAGCCTCTGATTTCCTTAAGCAAAAAGGTGGGTTAATTTTAATCGGATGCCAGCGGAGAAAACTGTTACCACTTCAACAAATTAAATCGTTCCATATCAACCGTGTTGCGATTCCGATAAATAGCCAGAATAATCGCCAAACCGACTGCTGATTCTGCGGCAGCAACAATAATTACAAATACAGAAAAAACTTGCCCTTTAATATCAACAGGATCGACAAAACTCGAAAAGCCAATTAAGTTTAAGTTAACTGCATTTAGTAATAATTCGATTGACATTAAAACCCGAACAACGTTCCGACTGGTGACGAGACCATAAATGCCTATACAAAATAAACCAGCAGCAAGAATTAAATAATATTCTAATTGTAATTCCATGATTACTCCCTTCTTTTAAGTTAATTTTCAGATTGATCTTGTCCTACCGAGATCAGTTCTCGGGGACGTTCTTGAAGTTGATAAGCTTCCGTTTGGGCTAAATCGGGTTGTTTTTCTTCTGGAATTAAATCACGGCGGGCAAGAATAATTGCCCCAACCATGGTAATTAATAACAAAACCGAAGCTAACTCAAAGGGTAAGAGGTAATCACTAAAGAAATGCTTACCAATTTTAATAATCGAGCCATCGGTAACGACACCAGCGCGATCGGCAATTGACCAGGGAGTGGAAATTGCCATCGTTCCTAGTAGGGCAAATAAACCAATACAAACCAAAGCAGTTGCTCCAGTTCGGATCCAACTGCGACTCATGGCAGGAAAGGTTTCTTTTTTGTTGACCAACATAATGGCAAACAAAATTAAAACATTCACTGCACCGACATAAACTAAGACTTGAGAGGCGGCAACAAATTCAGCATTGAGTAATAAATACAGTCCTGAAATACTAATAAAAACGCCTCCTAATAAAAAGGCGGAATAGACAATATTTCTCAGAAGAACGACTCCGAGTGCAGCCGCAAACATCATCGTTGCTAAAACGAGAAATGAGACAAATTGAACGCCTTGTGCTAAATCCACGATTACTTTCCTTAATTCTCTACATGATTGGCAATGGATTCAGAGATAACGCCTTCTGTAACCGCGGAGTGCGGTGCCCCTTTCCTGTCGGCACAGAAGGCGCGTACTCTCATCCTAAGTGAGGGATGACACCAGAATTGGTTGCCAGGTCGCTTTTCTATCCCAGGAAATCTTCGACTGGAACGGTTAGTTAATTTTTACTGGCTTCTTCTTCCTGATTGTCTTCTTCTTGCTGATTTTGCAGTTCCTCAAGAATATCCTGGGGATAACGACCGGCTCTTAGCGAGCCTTCTGGTAAATCATGGGGATCGGTAACCCCTTTCGGCAGATAACCAAACTCTCTAAGAGGAGTCACCATTGGATCTTGAGTAACTTTATAAGGAATGCGCCCCATGGCAACGTTATCATAATTTAGCTCGTGACGATCAAAGCTCGCCAGTTCATAATCTTCCGTCATGGAAATGCAGTTAGTGGGACAATATTCCACACAATTGCCACAGAAAATGCAAACACCGAAGTCAATGCTGTAGTGTTTGAGTTTCTTCTGTTTTTTCTTACCAACTTTTTCAAACTCCCAATCCACAACAGGGAGATTAATCGGACAAACTCGTACACAGACTTCGCAGGAAATACATTTATCAAATTCAAAGTGAATGCGACCGCGATACCGTTCAGACGGAATCACTTTTTCGTAAGGATATTGAACGGTAACGGGACGACGTCGGAGGTGATCAAAGGTTACAGATAGCCCTTGACCAATATATTTAGCCGATTGCCAAGACGTTTTTGCGTAGTCGCCAACTTGTTGGAGAATTTTAAACATAAGTTTTGTTGTTGTTGCTTCAAAAAATATTGGCAGAAAGTGACAAAGCAGTTAGCCGCCAAAGAAAGCAGGAAAAGCAAGTTTTAGTCCTGCTGTCAGGAGTAAGTTAACGAGTGATACCGGAAGGAGGAATTTCCAGCCTAGATCAAGGAGTTGGTCAATGCGAACCCGGGGCACTGTCCACCGTAATAAGATGGCAATAAATACCAAGAAGTACGCTTTAACCAACGTCATCGTAATTCCTAAAGAAGCGGTTAAAACTTGCAACCAAGGGGTATCTTGACTAACCCCAAACCAATTTGCCAGTTGACTCAGCGGCACCGGGAATTCCCAACCGCCTAGATAGAGAATGGCAACTAACACTGCGGATAGGACAAGGTTCACGTAAGACCCGAGATAGAATAGAGCAAATTTCATGCCCGAGTATTCGGTTTGGTAACCGGCAACCAACTCTTCTTCAGCTTCGGGTAAGTCAAAGGGCAAACGCTCACATTCAGCAAGGGCAGCCATCCAGAAAATGATAAATCCTAAGGGCTGTCGCCAAATGTTCCAGCCTAAGATACCGTAACCAGCTTGTTGTTCCACAATGTCAATCGTACTTAGACTATTGGACATCATCACGATCGCGAGCACCGACAGAGCAAGAGGAATTTCGTAACTAATCGATTGCGCTGCCGCTCTGAGTCCACCAATCAGGGAGTATTTATTGTTGGAGGCATAACCTGCCATCAGCAAGCCAATGGGGGCAATACTAGAAAGGGCAATCCAGAGAAAAATGCCCATTCCCACATCTGTGATAATGAGATTCTGACCAAAAGGAACAATCAGATAGGAGAGAAAGACGGGAATCACCACTAAAACCGGACCCAAAGTAAAGAGCAAGGGATCCGACTTAGCGGGCGTGATATCTTCTTTAAAGACGAGTTTAATGCCATCAGCGACCGGTTGCAGGACTCCCAAAGGTCCGGCATATTCGGGACCAATGCGTTGTTGGGCGGCTGCAGAAATTTTCCGTTCTAGCCAAACGGTAACCAGCACACCCACAGTAGCAGCAATGATCATTAAAAACATCGGTAAGGGCATCCACAGAGCTTTCGCAGCACCTGCAGGAACACCAAATGTTTTAAGGGATTCAATAAAACTTGCTCTGAGATCAATTCCTGAATTCATGCGTTTTGCGGATTAAATTTACAGTATGATTGAGATCAATCGAGGCATCGATTTTCCCAAAAAAGTTAACCATGCTTAATTAAGATTTGTTTCCTACCGATCAGTATATCGTTCTCCCTGCCAACTTCTAGCAGGGTTAGGGGATGGTTCTGCTTATCAATGCGATTATCGTTTCTCAATCGGTACGTAGGGTCGGTTATGTTCTCCCACATAGTCTTGCGTCGGTCGGAAAATGCGATTCACCGCTAATTGTTCTTTCCAGTGGGCTAACCAACCGGCAACACGAGCAATGGCAAAAATCGGAGTAAATAAGTCAGTGGGGATGCCAAGATGGCGATACACTAAGCCGGAATAAAAATCGACGTTGGCATAAATTCCCTTATGACCGAGTTTTTCTTCAATGACTCTTTCTAATTCCAAAGCAATAAAGTAGTAATGGTCATAGCCCAGTTTTTCAAAGAGTTTTTCTGCGAGTTCTTGTAAAATCACTGCTCTGGGATCTTTGACTTTATAAACGCGATGACCAAAGCCCATAATTTTTTGTTTGTTCGCGATCGCGTTTTCAATATAGGGGCGCACATTTTCCACAGAACCAATCTCTTCTAGCATGGCAATGACTTCTTCATTCGCACCACCATGAAGCGGTCCAGCGAGCGTGCCTACCGCAGATGCCATTACCGCATACGGATCCGTCAGCGTCGAAGCAGTGACCATCGCCGAAAAAGTGGAAGCATTGATGGTATGCTCAGCATGGAGCGTTAAACAGACATCAAAGACTTGCGCGGCAAAGGGATCGGGTTCACGCTCAGTGAGCATATATAAAAAGTTACTGGCGTAATCGAGATCATCTCGCGGTTGAACCGGATCATTCCCTTTACGCATTAATTGAAACGCGGCGACCATTGTGGGAATTTTCGCCAGGAGACGAACCACAGCTTCTCGGATATATTCTGGGTTATCAAGGGCGCGTCGGGAGTAGAATAAGCCTAAAGCCGCTGCTGAAGCTTGCAAGGCATCCATGGGATGTCCACTTTCAGGAAAACACTTCATCATATCCCGAATGTGATATTTAATTCGGCGATGATAGCGAATTTCAGTTTCAAAGCTTTCTAGTTCGGCTGGTGAGGGTAATTGTCCCCAAATGAGTAGATACGCTGTTTCTAAGAAATGACTGTGATTTGCGAGTTCTTCAATGCGAATTCCTCGATACTCTAAGATTCCCTGAGTCCCATCAACATAGCTGACTTCGGAACGGGCTGCAGGAATTCCTTCTAAACCGGGTTGGTACTCGCAGACTTTCATAGACAATTACCTTTCTTAAAACAGAGTGAGTCTGAACATAATTTATCGCAAAATTGCTGATCATAGTTCAACTTCTTAGCTGTTCGAGCCGTCAATTGTTACGAAAATTCTAGATAATGGAGAAATGTCCCTTTGCTTGAAAAAACGCCTTTCACTCTTTTTGGAGCCTCTTTTATGTCTTGGAGTCGCCTCATTAGCGCCATTATTGCCATCACAGTTGCCCTGGGAATGATTATCTTGGGAGGATGGTATTTTACTGCCGGATTCTGTGTCATTGTTTTTTTAGGACAACTGGAATATTTTCAGTTAGTGCGCGCCAAAGGGATTGAACCCGCGGCAAAGACGACATTAGTTGTTTCACAATTACTCTTGATCACCGCAGCGATCGCGCCGAATTTGACCGATGCCATGTTTCCAGTAGCGGGCAGCTTAATTTGCTTTTACTTACTGTTTCTCCCCAAAATGTCTACAATTGCTGACATTGCAACCTCTCTCCTTGGACTTTTTTATGGCGGTTATTTACCCAGTTATTGGATTCGGTTGCGGGTGGGAATTGATCAGAATGTAGAAACCATCTTACCCCTAAATGGCTATTGGCCAGAGTCTTGGTTGGATTTAGCCAATTGTCCGCAAGGATTGACATTAACCTTTCTCGCCTTTGGTTGTATTTGGGCAGCAGATATTGGGGCATATGTGATGGGAAAATTTTTAGGAAAAACCCGCTTGTCTGAGATTAGCCCCAAAAAAACGGTTGAAGGGGCAATTTTTGGCTTTCTGGGTAGCATGATGGTTGCTGTCTGGGGGGCGTGGTATTTGCATTGGCAATTGTGGTGGATAACAGGGCTTTTTTTGGGAGTCATGATTGGCATTAGCAGTTTGTTAGGGGATTTAACCGAGTCGATGATTAAGCGCGATGCCGGGGTTAAAGATTCCGGACAGTTGATTCCAGGACATGGGGGAATTTTAGACCGCACAGATAGTTATGTATTTACGGCGCCGTTGGTTTATTACTTTGTGACGCTGTTATTGCCTTTATTAGATATGACAGTTTGAGAGAGTAAGGGTTAGGGAATAGGCAATAAAGGATGTACTTTATAAGAATTAAGAATTGCTATATTTTTCTCCTAATTATTTTTTGATGGATTAAAATCGACTGGTAATTCCCAAACATAGCGCTGGTAAAACGAGAAAAATGCTAATAATATATCCCAAGGCAGCGAATTTATATTGAACGGCTAATTCAGCTAAAAAACGCGCTCCTCGAAGCGGGATTTCTCGCACAATCGGTAAGGAATAAATAATGACAACACCTAGAGAATTATACAGTAAATGGACGAGCGCAATTTCTAAGCCAGGGAAAGCTGCATCTCCGGTGAACGCTGTTGCTGCCAGAAGAGCGGTTAAACAAGTCCCAATATTGGCCCCTAAAGTAAACGGATAAATTTGTTCTAAAGTAAAGACACCGTTACCTGCAAGCGGAATCATTAAACTAGTCGTCGCTGAAGATGATTGGATTAAACAAGTAATTCCGGTTCCAGCTAGGATACTCACGAAGGGATTACTTCCTACTGCCTGATGTAAAACCTTTTTTGCCTTCCCTACCAATAAAAATTTTAAGACTTTACTCAAATAAAAAATACTTGCGAAAATTAAGATTGCCCCCAAAAGGGCGAAAGTAATTCCATTTAGTCTTGCTGGTAACGGATGACTTGCTATAAGCAATTGATTCAGCAACGGTTGAATTAAAAAATCTAAAATATTAAAAGAAAATAAATTCCAACTTTGTTCAGGATTAATTAAAAAATTAGCCAGGTATTTGGCACTATTTTCTAAGCCATGAAACGTTATTTCTAAAGGGAAAAATAAGAGTAAACAACATAAATTAAAGCAATCATGAACCGTTGCAGCCGCAAAGGCTCTTTTAAATTCATCAGAACTGTTGACATGTCCTAAACTAACAATTGTATTGGTGATTGTTGTGCCTACATTTGCCCCCATAATGATGGGAACTGCTGTGGCAACGGGTAACCCCCCTGCGACTAAACCCACAACAATTGAACTAACTGTACTTGAGGATTGAATTAAAGCTGTAGCTAAAATACCAATAATTAGTCCGAGAAAAGGATTCGTAGCGAATATAAATAAGGCTTCTGCTTCTTCTCCAAGGGCAATTTGAAAGCCAGTACTAATGACACGAACCGCAACTAAAAGAAAATATAAAAGTGCAATAACCGCAAGCCAATTAAAAACTGCACTTTTGCGCCAGTTTTCCCAAGAATTTAGAAAAAAATTACTCACTCGAATGTTACTTGATCATAAATATTAGCAAGGGGAATCGTTATCTTACCCACTGCTAAAGTTAATATAGAATTTAACCCCAGATACTCGGTAAATAACCATTGGTTGGTATCAGTTTTCCGGTAATGTTCAATTTGTGGAGAATACTGGTCAATTAAAACATATTCCTGAAAAGAGGAGAGACTGCGATAGGCTTTGAATTTTTCATTTTTATCGTAATCTTTCGTTGAGTTGGATAAAACTTCTGTAATTAAACACGGATTCGTAACTGTATCTTTGCGTCCTTCCTGAAGCTGTAATTCTCCTTGGATAACCATTAAATCAGGATAGGTATAAATATTTTTTTCTGGAATCCATAGTCGTTGTTCACTAAAGAAAATATCATACTTGCTTCCTTGGAGTGCCAACTTAAAAGCAAAGTAAGTATTACCAATAATTCGGTTATGATTCGGGGTGCCACCTACCATGGGCCTAATTTCACCATCAAGATATTCATGACGTTCCGGAGAGTTAACTTCAAAATCAAGATACTCTTGGCGGGTATATTTTTTTTGTTCAACTGGTTGGCTAACCATAACGTTACTCCTGCTGATGCAGTTGCTCTAAAATGCCCTCTAATTCTTTGATTTTATCGCCATATTCTCCCCAATTTCCCGCTTGAGCTGCTTGTTGGGCGTCTCGATAAACATCGATCGCGCGTTGGGTTAAATTATCAGGGATTGGGGTTTGGGCAGTGGGTTGCTCTTGCGCCGGTGGCGGTGGAACCGTTTCTTCTCCAAAAACAGCTGAGATGGCTGATTGTAAGGTTGGGCGCATCACTAAGTTATCCCCATGGGCAACCACAACTCGCTTGAGCTGGGGTAATTCTCCTTGTTCAGCCCGTAAATAAATCGGTTCCACATAAAGAATCGATTCTTCAATGGGAATTACCAGTAAGTTGCCGCGAATCACTCTTGAACCTTGTTGGTCCCAAAGGCTTAACTGTTGCGAAATCTCTGGAGTTTGATTAATGCGGGCTTCAATTTGACTGGGACCATAAATCAGTTCTTGTTTCGGGAACTCATATAACAATAATTTGCCATAATTTTCCCCATCGGATCGCGCTGCCATCCAAGCAATCATGTTATCTTTATTAATAGGCATAAAGGGTAAAATTAGCACAAACTCTGCTGTGTCCGCTTCGGGTAAGCGCATAATGGTGTAATAGGGTTCAACTAATTGCTGATTCCCTTCATAAGTTTCTGTGGCAAATCGCCATAAGTCTTCCTGGTTATAAAACACTTCCGGATTACTCATGTGATAAGCCAAATACATTTGAGTCTGGATTTTGAATAAATCTAAAGGGTAGCGGAAATGAGATTTCACTTCTGGGGAAACCTCACTCATGGAAGTGAATAAGCTAGGAAAGATTTTTTGATAGGTTTGAATCAGCGGATCGGATTCATCGGTTACGACAAACTGTAACGTGCCGTCATAAGCATCAACAATGACTTTGACCGAGTTCCGGACATAATTAAATCCACCGGCAAGGAGTTGGGTATTTTGTCCCTGTTGTAGAATTGCACCGGCATTATTAATGGCAGAAACGGGTTCAGAATAAGGATAATAATCGCTGACTGTGTAGCCTTCCACGATCCACTTCATCCGACCATCAATTAGGGTGATATAGGGATCGGCATCTAACCGTAAAAATGGGGCAACATGATTAATTCTTTGTCGAATATTGCGATAATAATGAATTCGAGATTCCGGTTCAAACTGAGTGGAAATGAGAACTTTGAAACTGCCTAAGTCATAGGCATAGAGTAAGCGATGCCAAAAGGAACCAATGTCAACGCCTCCGCTGCCATCATAGCGATTGCTGGCGTTATCTTGTCCTAGAGGGTAATCAAACTCATCTTCCACCATGCCGGTAAAAATATAGTTATTGGTTTCCTCACCGTAATAAATGCGCGGTTGTTCCACTTCTAAATTGACACTAGAAACTGGCGGAATATCTTTAATCAGTAATTCTGGCAAGCCTTGTGAGGTGACTTGATTCACAGGACTCATCACTAAGCCATAACCGTGGGTATATTTGAGACGTTGACTGACCCAGCGATCTTGCGGGGCGCCGGATAATTCTCGTGGCGACAACATCACTTGGCGATAAGTATCATTGATGGTGTAGCGATCAATGTCCACATCGCCGAAGTTATAGTAGGGACGAATTTCCTGCAGTTGTCCATAAGTGGTGAGGAGTGGACGATAATCCCAGAGGCGAATGTTGCGGATGGTCCCTTGGTTATTTTCAACGGCAGCGCGATCGAGCATGCCTTGGGCTGGATAATTATCTCGTTCTACGCTACTGAGGTTATAAGCATCTCGGGTGAGGGCAATATTATTTTCAATATAGGGTCTTTCTTTTGCCAGCTCGTTCGGTTCAACGATAAACTGTTGTTGAAATCCTGGATAAGCCTGATACAACAGGATATAAATAACCAGATATAAAGCAATTCCTGTTATCGGTAGCATGAGGCTATTTTGCCCAGCAGAAGCGATAAAAACAACGGCTAAGGCTAACGCCATAAATCCCATCGCCGTTAACGCAGTAAGACGGGCATGAGTATCGGTAAATCCCGCCCCGGAAACGACACCTTCAGTGGAGTAGAGTAAATCGTAACGTTGTAGCCAAAACTGGAACGCAATTAAAAAGGCTAATCCTGCTAGCAGTAAACAAATGTGGGCTTTCGCTTCGCCATAAATTAAGTACTGCCACCCGCGACTGAGATTAATGGTTCCTTTTAAGATATAAACTGCACCGGCAACTAGTAATCCCGTTAGAAACAGGGCAAATAACCAATCCTGTAGCCCTTCATAAAACGGAAGCTGAAAGAGATAAAATCCAATATCCCGTTCATAAATGGGATCAGTGCGATTAAATTCCGTGGTGTTCAGAAATTTGAGTAGCGTATCCCAAGCGGTGACACTTGCCCCAGCAGCGGATAAGGAGATAAAAAAGATAATGATCGGTGCAATATATTTGGGGAGGCGATCGGCATAAAACGATAAATCACTCCCTTCTAAAAGGCGTATCGTGGAGTAACGAGTGACGCGCATGGCAAACCAGTAGTTTAACCATAAAAAGAGGGCAAAAATGATAAAACTGCCCACCCACGTAATCCCACGCCAAGTGAGCAGAGTCCAAAAGACGTTTCTAAATCCGATCGCGCTGAACCACCAAAGTTCGGTTGTTAAATGCACTAACGTTCCTGAAAATACCAAAATCAGGATGAGGGCGACCAAAGGAGGAATCAGCCACCGCCAGTTGGGAGTTGCATTCGGTCGTTTCGCTACCATAAATTCCAGTTCGGGCTACGACTTCCATTGTAGGGTTGTCATTGGTCATTGGTCATTAGTTTTTTGTCATTGGTCATTAGTCATTCCTTCTTTCTGATACCTCACATGCAAATCATTAACAATCCCTCCCCAAATCAATGAGGAGGGAGACGAGAAGGATTTGAGGTCGTCAGTTAAGCGTTAGTTGTAAACTTTACCGCCGCCCCATTGTCTTCCTCGAACGTTAGGTTGAATGAGAATATGTGCCGCGATCGCTTCTAAATCGTCTTCGGTTAAGTTTCTCATTTCGGGATAAATATCAGAACGAGTAGTGTTAGGATGAATTTCTTCAATATTCATTTCCCCATCATAGGTGGTGGGGTTTTCCATATAATCAATTAATCCTGCAATATTATCCCGTGCGGGTTCAGCCCCCCTTAACGCTTCCAAACTCAAGCCCACATTAGGATTGGTTTTAGTTACGCCGCCTAAATGACATTGAGCGCAAACGTCATTAAACAGACGCTTTCCTCTTTCTGCTTCTTTGATACTGATAACAACTTCATCGCCTTGTTCGTTATATTTAACCGTGCGACTTTCTTGATCTAGCTCTAAAGCAGAGACCGGATCGACGAGCAGTTGACAAGCAAAAAACACAGTTGCCACTGTGATTAAAATGAGTTTTCGCAACATGAATGGTTCTCCTCAGAACGCTTTTTGATTCTTTTATATTGTCTTCTAGTTTTGGGACTCAGTTAAATTTTTGTCTCGGCTGATACCAGAGGACTGGCTATTTTGAGACAAAATATGTTGGATAACCGCTTTTGCATCTTCCAACGCGAGACAGGTGTCTTGGTTTTTATAAGTGATTCCGAGTTGATCGCAATAACGGAATATCTCTTCAACAGAAAGATGATACTCCCTTGCTAGATCGGTAATCGCAAGTTGTGCAAATCCCATGGGGAAAGAATAGAGGAGGATGATTCCTTAATGCCTTACTAATGTAGCAACGGCATACTGATTGTACCAAACACAGGGAACAATGCAGAATTCATCGTTCATAATTCATAATTGGTGAAGTGACCTCTAGATTTCGTAAGGATTTAAGATAACTGTGGTTTTTTCCTCTATTTCTTCCACTGAACAGGGCACTTGGCAATGGCGACAAACCAAGGGATTAAGCTATTTGCAGTGTCGGTTGTTAGAAGGATTTCCTCATGGCTTTTTTACGCGCCATTTTGTTGATTACTCTCTAGAAGCATTAACGCAAGTTCTCGCCTCGGATGCAAGGGAGTATCGCACCAAACAGGTGCATGGAAAACGAGTCGTGACGCCCTCAGAAATCGGTCAAGAAGCGGACAAAGTTGTCGCAGCAGATGGTTTATACAGTGATGAGAAAAAACAAGCGCTTTGGGTTGCCAGTGCTGATTGCACCCCCGCTTTAATTGCGGATGTGAAACGGCAAAACGTAGCTGCGGTTCATGCGGGATGGCGAGGAACAGCATTATCCATTTTACCGATCGCGATCGCGCGCTTTTTAGAAAGCAAGAGCCAACTTTCTGATTTGCGAGTTGCCCTGGGGCCTGCCATTAGTGGAGAAGTGTATCAGGTAGATTTAGCAGTGGCAGCACAAGTGGGCAGTAGCTTATTTTCAGCCGATGCTGATCGCTCTTCGGAAGACATTTTAGAACAGCTTTGGCAATTGAAGAATTCACCCCTGCAATCTGACCCAGAACCGGAAAAAGTCCGTTTAGATGTCCGTCGCGTTAACACCTTACAACTGGAAAAAATGGGGTTTCATCCCGAACAAATTGCTGTTGCCCCCCATTGTACTTATCAAGAACCAGAACACTTCTTTTCCTATCGTCGGAGTCGAGAAAAGGCAGTGCAATGGTCAGGAATCGTTAGTAACGCTTAACCACACGCTGCATTTCTTTTTCATCTTCACGACGCTTAATCGTTTCACGCTTATCATGTAATTTTTTCCCTTTCGCCAAGCCAATTTGGATCTTGACAATCCCTTTTTTGAGATACATCTTTAAAGGAACGAGGGTTAATCCTTTTTGTTCGGTTTTCCCAATTAACTTACTAATTTCTTGACGATGCAGTAACAGTTTACGACTGCGTTTCGGGTCATGATTAAAATAGGACCCAGTCGCTTCATAGGGAGAAATGTTCACATTAATGAGCCACACTTCTCCCTGCCGAATCAGGGCATAGCCATCTTGTAAATTAACACGCCCGGCACGAATGGACTTCACTTCTGTTCCAATCAATTGAATGCCCGCTTCATAAGTTTCTAAAATCTCATAAAGAAAGCGGGCTTTACGATTTTCGGCAATAATTTTAATACCACCAGGTTGATTTTCTTTACTCATAATTTTCTTATTATAGCGTTTCTTAGGTAGTTGAGAGAGCAGGTTGATGGAGGGATTCGTTTTGCTTCACCCAGGCCAGGCTCTCTGACAAGTAACCCAAGAACAAAGAATAAGAATTAAGATGATTTTTCGTGAGTATAAAAATTGCTTTAGTTAAACATTTAAAAAATCAGTAAAGGTTGCGGGAAGCGGTAATAAAATTGTTACTAATAAAACTAAAGCAAGAAAGCCTAAGATATCTCGAATATCATCTAATTCTGTTACATCATTGAGAGCCGGTTCATCAATAAGGGGCATAAAAAATAAAATAATTGCCCAAATGAGAAAACTGGGTTCAACTAATGCTAACAGTAACATTAAAAGCCGAGAAATTTGACCAATAATGACAGCTGTCCGTTGTCCATATATGGCATGGGCAATATGACCGCCATCGAGTTGCCCCACCGGCATTAAATTCAAAGCAGTGACGATTAAACCAATGTACCCCGCGATCGCGACGGGATGTAAATCAATGGCTGCTTCCGCTCCGAATTGACTCCCTAAAGCAATTTTACAAAATAGCGTCATCAATAGGGAAGAACGGGGATCAAGGGAATTAATATTGAGTAATGCCGACTCTTCAGAAAGAGGAACAATTTCGGAGGAAGAGAGTCCCCAAAGTAACAGCGGAACAGTCATGATAAATCCACCTAAAGGTCCCGCGATCGCGACATCAAATAACGCTTTGCGATGGGGAACCGGCGACTTCATTTGGATAAAAGCCCCAAAGGTTCCTAAAAAGAACGGAACCGGAATAAAATAGGGTAACGTTGCTTGAATTTTATAGTAAATTGCTGCGCGGTAATGACTAAATTCATGACACCCTAAAATCCACATCAGGGTTAAGGCATAGGGTAAACCTTCTCTTAATAATTCTGGATTCGATTGAAATTCCTCAGAGGAAACGCCCGCTAAATTTGCGCCAATAATTGTGGTGGTGAACAGAGTAGTGACAGCTAACCCGAAGGCTAGCCACGGTTTATTTAAAGCCTCATCAGTCTGTTGTTTTGCCTTTTCCTTTTTCGGATTGGGAACCAGTGCAAAAAAAGGTTCCCCTTGAAAACTTTCTTGGAAGAGAATTAAAAAGCGATCACCAAACTGATTTTGGACATTATTTTTGATTTTCTGATATGCTTTTTCCGGAACCGTTCGTAACTTCCCTCGACATAAAACGGCTTGTCCGCCATAATCAACATTTTGTAAATAATAGACTTCCCAAGGAAAACAGCTTTTTAATTGTTCTTCTTCTGACTGAGTTAAAAGCCGAACCGATTGAGTCTTCTCACCATTTTTTTTAGGAGAACCCGCATCGAAACTTTCTTTGAGTGGTTCTTTCTGAGTCGAGAAAGCAGTTTCTTGGGAGGTCAAATCTTGTTGTTGTCTCGTCCGATCTTGTCTTCCGCGCTGTAACAACCAAAAATAGAGAAGCGGAGAAATGAGGAAAGGAATCAGAATTAATAAAATGGGAATGGGTTCTTCCTCTCCCATCAATAGAAACCAAAGACCCCAGATAAAAGCAGGCGTCATCACTACCAGCCACAATAACCAGATCGGGGTACTCGTCAAGCCACTTGCACTACGACGCACCAAAAGATAAGTTATTCCTGCTAGTAGTAATAAAATTAAGAAGAAATCCATATTTTAGCTCAGTTGGTGGGCAAAGTTGATAATGATCACGGATACGGATCAATCATCATCAGTAGTGACTTACACTTACTTAAGCACAAGGCGTAATCTCTGACTTTGTGCTAAGTTAATTGTTCTGTTTCTATCCTGACATAGATCTTTTCGATCAAACCCAAATGCCATGTGTGCTGACGCTAACAAAAATCAATCTTCCGCGACGACAACTCCCCCCAAGCTTCCCCGCGAAATCTTAGCGGGGATTTATGCCTTTGCTCCCAATCGAGAAACATTAGGGGGAACAGCTTACTTTATTCTAGGCAAAACCGGGAATATTTTAGTCGATTGTCCGAGTTGGAAAGAAGGGCAAAAGTCTGCCTTTCAAGAATTTTTTCAACAACAGGGGGGTGTGCGTTGGTTATTTATCACTCACCGAGATGGTATGAGTCAAGTCCGGAAACTGCAATCGGATTTAGACTGTGAAGTGATTGTCCAAGAACAGGAAGCCTACTTGCTACCGGAGGTAACACTCACCTCATTTGCCGAAGAAATTACTTTTGGGGAAGCAACGGGCATTTGGACGTGCGGTTACTCTCCCGGATCATCTTGTCTCTATCTACCCATTCACGGCGGGATTTTATTTTCCGGTCGTCATCTTTTAGTTGATCCAGAGGGAAAACTAACCTCTATTGTCACCCGCAAAACCTTCCATTGGCGAAGACAGTTAAGAAATGTTGAGAAACTCAAAGCAAGATTTTCTTCTGAAACCTTAAGCTACATTTGTCCAGGGGCAAATACTGGTTTTCTTCGGGGAAAAGGAGTGGTGGAGAATGGTTATGAAAAATTAGTCATTAGTCATTAGTCATTGGTTCACCCTCTCTCCTTGTCTCCCAGTCTCCCCCGCAAAACTTAAGTGGGAACCGGTTCACCGGGACGTAATTTAGCCCATTTTCCAGCTTCTTCTAGGAAACTTTCACAGCCAACGACATCCCATTCCACTTCAATGTACTCTTGTTGCGGACGAATGTTAACGTTAACGGTGGGTTCAACTGGTTCAAAATCTGGGCTATCCGTGAGGTGAGGTTGTTCGTGCTGCGTTTCTACGGCATGATAAGTAGTGCAGCGATCAACGTAGTGGCAGTTAACACAGATACACATGGTAGACTTTTTCACCCTGCTTGCTTTTAGTGCTAGTTTAGCGTAGGAGTTATGGAAGAGTGTTGGGTTTGTAACCAGGGAGTCGATTAATAGAGGGATGAGGATGCATCTATCTATTCCGAATTTACCGTTTCCAAAAGATTGGCTTCCGGCTAGCACGTGTTTGGTAGGGGGAACCGTTCGGGATGCTTTGTTGAATCGAACCCGAGACGCATTTGATCTAGATTTAATTTTAGAAGCGCAAGCCATTGCACTAGCCCGTGAGATTGCAGATCGCTGTCAAGCCGGATTTGTGGTCCTCGATGCCCAACGAGATATCGCCCGGATTGTTTTTGCAGAAGGGACGGTGGATTTTGCGAAACTGGAGGGAGAGAGTTTAGAACAAGACTTACGGCGTCGAGACTTTACCATTAACGCGATCGCGTATCATCTCCATACTGAACAGCTCATTGATCCCCTCCACGGGAAAGAGGATTTAGAGGCAAGGGTGATCAAAATGGTCTCTCGGGCGAACTTGAGAGAAGATCCCTTGCGCTTACTGCGTGCTTATCGACAAGCGGCTCAACTGAACTTTACCATTGACGAAACCACTCGTGAAACCATCCGTGAGATTGCGCCTTGCTTGCAAGAGGTGGCAGCCGAACGTATTCAAACAGAACTCTCTTATCTTTTTGCCGCCCCCTATGGGAGTTTCTATTTACAGCAAGCTTGGGAAGATGGTCTGCTTTCGACTTGGTTTCCCACTCTTAACCAAAAAGAAGTAGAACAAGTGCAAAAGATCGATGTTGCGAAGGAAGACTTAAGTCAACACTATCCAATGCTTTCTCTCCTTTGGGAAAACAATGTCGGTGGAGAATCCGATTCCTTACAAGCCCTGGCTAAATTAGCGTGTTTAGTCTCTTCTTCTGTTGAAACGGCGGAAGACGAACTAACTGCCTTAAAATATTCGCGGGCGGAGATTCGTGCTGTCACGACTACTTTAAATGTGCTGCCTCGTTTGCTAGACCAAGCGATTCCAGCGATGACATTGCGCGATCAATACTTTTTCTTTCAAGAAGCAGGGAAAGTGTTTCCAATTGTGCTTTTAACCGCAATTGCCAAAAGTTTAAGCATTCCGTCGATTCAGCCTTTAATTGAACGGTATCTCAATCCCAAGGATCCGGTCGCATATCCCCAACCTCTGGTAACGGGAAAAGACTTGCTGCGATCGCTGCACCTGTCTCCTTCGCCAAAAATTGGTGAACTCCTCACTGAACTGCAAATTGCTGCTATTGAAGGGAAAGTCCGAACAAAAGACGAAGCCTTAACCTTAGCCCAATCTTGGGTATCGTAGAGGCGAACCACGGTTCACCCCTACCCTTCTAATTCTTCACGAATTTGTCTCGTTGGGGTTAAATCATTGATAATTAACAATGCGAGCAAATCCCACCGGATCTAAACTTGCGCCACCGACTAAAGCGCCATCAATTTCTGGCTGTGCCATAATTTCATCAATATTCGCCGGTTTGACCGAACCGCCATATTGAATGGGAACATCCCCACTACTTAACTCGGAACGAATCATGCCAATCACTCGATTTGCCTCTTCTGCTTCACAGGTATCTCCGGTTCCAATAGCCCAAATCGGTTCGTAAGCAATGACAAGTTTCGAGAGATCAACCCCGACTAAATCCGCTTTCAATTGTTCTTTAATTACCGTTTCTGTTTGACCAGCATCTCGTTGTTCTTTACTTTCACCGACACATAAAATAGGCGTTAACCCTGCTTGTTGCGCAGCACGGGCGCGGAAATTAACCGTTTCATCCGTTTCACCAAAATATTGACGCCGTTCACTATGCCCCACTACAGCGTAGGTAACGCCCACTTCGGTTAACATACTCGGTGCAATTTCTCCGGTAAATGCCCCTGATTCTTCCCAGTGAACATTTTGCGACCCAATCCGAACGCGAGTGCCATGTAAATTTTTCGACATTACCCCTAAAGCCGTATAAGGGGCACATAAAATCACTTCTCTATCTTCGGCGGTATTCTCCATTTGAGGGAGAAAACTTTGCAGAAACTCCAAGGATTCTGCTTGGGTTTTGTGCATTTTCCAGTTGCCAGCAATAACAATTCTTCGCAATGTTTTTACCCTTTTTTAATAATCTTGCACAACTTAGTTTATCTCCCAAGGGGAAATGCTTCCAAATTATTGGTGTACTTCTGTTTCTTGTTCTAAGAGGGTAATCGGTTCTCCTTGTTGGGGTTCAATGATTTCGGTGTTGAGATCGTTTTGTTGCAGGTGAGTACGGACTTCTTCGGCACTTCCTTTTGCTTTCAGTAAGGAAAGTAAAACTCCTTCAAAGTCAACTTTTCCACCAGCAGCCGTGCCAATAATCGCTTGCGGTTTTAACCATTGCGCCAGTTGGACCGCACTTTCTTTTCCGTTGATAATGGCACCGGCGAGGGGAAGTTCTAAATTCACAATCGGATTAATCACAACATCCACCGGAGAATATTCCTTCACCTCTTCTGGGGGGAAACCGTGCGGTTCGTAGTAGAGTCGCTGCTGTGGGGTTAATGCCGTCAGCAGATAAGCATTTTCTTGATCTAAGCCAACGAGCGCACCGGGAAGGGCACGAATTTCAATTTTCTCCTGTAACGTGTAAGTTTCACCATGAGGCAAAGAAGTGACGGTTTCAAATCCGAGTTCTTTGGCTACCTCTGCTGCATTAGGGGAACCAACAACGGGAATCGTTTTATCTAAGATTTTTAGCGTTGGTTTGTGGGCATGATCTTCTAAACCTTGGGAGAGTAAGATGAGATCGATGCGTTCCGGTAATTGGGGCGGTTTTTCTTGACGAATCCCGCGAAAGAGCCAAGTTAAGTTGGCAAAAACGAGATCGTCAACTAGCCAGGGATCGACTAGAATATTAAGGTTTTCCCATTGCCAAAGCCAACTGTTGGAACCGAGATAAGTTAATTGCATAGTTGTCAAATAATTTTTAATTTTTGTTACTTCTTATCTTCTAACTAACCATAGTTGTTTGAAGTGATCATCACCCCTGGAATAGAAATTATTCTGTCGGTAGTAACTCAGTTGAGAAGAGGGGGAAGACAAACAGAGATGGAAAAGCAGTGATAACAAACTAATGACCAATGACCAACTCTCCAACTTCTGCTGATATTCAAGGTATTTTTGATCGCATTGCCCCCGTTTATGACCAACTCAACGACAACTTGAGCTTCGGGCAACATCGCATTTGGAAGCGAATGGCAGTGAAATGGGCAAATCCGCACCCAGGAGATACAGCGCTCGACTTGTGTTGTGGCAGTGGCGATTTAGCGTTCTTGCTGGCTAAATGTGTGGGCAAAACCGGTACAGTGATTGGGGCTGATTTTTCCCCGGAACAATTGGGAATTGCTCGTCAACGTCAACAAGGTTTATCGGTTCCGATGCAGTGGGTGGAAGCAGATGCACTGAATCTTCCCTTTTCCAATCATTACTTTGATTGTGCCACCATCGGTTACGGCTTACGAAATGTAACGAATATTTCCCGCTGTCTAGAAGAGTTGTATCGCGTCTTAAAACCGGGTGCCACTGCTGCTATTTTAGACTTTCATCGTCCCTATAATGCCCTCCTACGGCAGTTTCAGGAGTGGTATTTGCAAACGTGGGTGGTTCCTGCCGCAGAACGATTAGGACTGAAAGACGATTATGCTTATATTAGTCCCAGTTTAGACCGGTTTCCGCAAGGGAAAGAACAAGAAAGCTTAGCACAAGCGGTGGGCTTTACAAACGTTAAACATTACGCGATCGCGCTGGAACTGATGGGGATTTTAGTGATGACAAAATCTGAATCAACGTTTCAGTGAGTGCCAACGCTGCCTAAAAGGGAAGCAATTCAAGAAAACTCCATACGGTTAAACAAAAAGTAAAAGTTTGGGAAAGTTAGTTGATAGCGCGATCTCATCTTCAAGTCGATGATACTTGGGGTCAGCCGCGGTCAAATGAGCTTAGTTCGCCGCCACAAAGAATTGCGCTGGAACTGATGGGGGTTTTAGTGATCACTAAGCCTGCTTAAAATGGAAAGAGTGTACTGCTAATTAACGCGTCTTAACTTTGAATTTTTCTGAACTTGGGTTACTTGTTGTTCCACCGGTGGCGGGTGCAGTGATTGGGTATTTTACCAATGACATCGCCATCAAAATGCTGTTTCGCCCTTACCAACCCATTTATATTGGAAACCGGCGTCTTCCCTTTACTCCCGGTTTAATTCCCCGTAACCAAGCGAACCTTGCTAAACGGGTTGCCAATACCATTATGGGGTCCCTTCTAACCCCTGATGAGTTACAAAAAATTGCGCGTCGTCTGTTGCATCCAGAACGGGTAAAAGAAGCAATTTCCTGGCTTTTAAAGTCTTCTTTACAAGAAGTTGGTCAAGATAAACAGGAAAAAAGTGCTCAAGTTTTAGGGAAGGTTCTGCGTGATTTATTTAGCGAATCTTTACCGCGCCTTGTTAAAGTGTTAGCGCGACGAGAAGATTTTTTAGAAGCACAAATTAACCAAATTTTTGATCAAGTTCTCATTGATTTTCGCTTTACTGATACCCAAGCTAAACAGCTCTCGGACTGGTTGATCGATGTGGTTCTTCCTCCCAATCGTCTCCGACAAATTATTATTGATCTGCTCACGGATCGCAATATCCAAGTCATTGATGAGACATTTCGGGAAAAATCCAGTGGCACGTATTGGGTCGTTGCGAATTTGTTTGGGCTTCGCAATACCTTACATCGCTTGCGTGCCTTTTGCTTAGATGAAAAAGAAACGGCAAATATGAGAATTCGAGAATTAGTCCTAACGCTCGAATTTCGTTCTCGGCTTCGGGAGTGGCTGAAAAGTTTATCTCTGCAAAATTTACCTGTCTCAACTGTCCGTCAATTGCGGGAGAGTATCCGGGAAGCGATACAAATTTATCTCCAAGATAAAGGAGCCAATTTACTAGAATCTTTAGGCAGTTCCATTGATTGGGAAGATGTGGCAGTTTTAATTATTAAACGACTCCAGTCTTCTGAATCGGTCAATCAATCGTTAGACGTAATTAGTGAAGAATTATCACTAATTTTGGAACGATATTTAGAAGAAGAATTAGAGACAATTATTACTCAAGTTATTCCGATTTTATCCATTGATGAAGTGATTATTAATCGGGTTAATTCAACAACGCCTAAACAACTAGAAACAACTGTTAATTCAATTGTTAAAAATGAACTGCAAGCAATTGTTAATTTAGGCGGAATTTTAGGGTTTATTGTGGGGAGTGTTCAAGCCGGGTATTTTTATTTCAGTTAATTGGCTGGAAGGGTAAGGGTAATTCCAATCCCTTTAATGGGGGTCAAAGGTAATACTCGTCGCGATCGCGCTGCTATGTCACACTAGAACTGACGCAATTTTTTGTAGGCAGTGATGAAACTTTTTTCTCTGGAAACAACTCCCAACCCCCACTGCATGAAACTGAATTTAGATCAATCCATTGCTGAAAAGCCAATAACGCTGACAGCAGGAGAGAGTCGGGAAGATGTTCCCAAGCCGATCGCGCAATTAATCCAAATCGAAGGGGTGCGAGAAGCGTTTCTCAATGACGACTTTATTGCCCTGATTCGTCAAACGCAAGCGCAATGGGAACCGATTCTTTCTCAAGCAGCCCATATTTTAGGCGTTGCTGAGGGCGCTGATACCGAGTTACTGTCTCAGTCGCAAACCAGTGCTGCGTCTGAAGCGGATCAAACGAAGACAATGGGAGAAGTGGAGATTGCCGTCCTCTACTTTCGTGGCATTCCGACGCAAGTGCGCGCCATTGGCGAAGAAGCCCAAAAACGAGTTGCCATGCCCGATCGCTTTAATGAAGCCATGCAGCGGGTCGTGGAAGCAACGGGGGCTAACTATGTTCTAGAACGTCACTGGGAACCCTATACCCCCCGTCATGGCGAACCAGAAACGGTGGCGAATATGGTAGCGGAAGAAGTGGCAAGCTTGATTGATGAAGCTGATTTACAACGGATTGAGAACTTAGCAAAAGCAGGAACATCTGCTGAAATCGAAACAACATCAACTCAAGAAACGAGCGATTTACTGCAACAACTCAACCAGAGTGAAGATTGGAAACAACGCTTGAAAGCAATTCAACAACTGGAAATTAATAACGAAACCTTTCCCGCTGTGGTGACTGCCCTCAAAGACGATCGCGCAACGATTCGCCGTTGGGCGAGTGCGTTACTCGGGGCTAGTGAAAGCGATCAAGCTGTCGCCCCCCTAAGTGAGGTGGTTTTGCATGATCCCTCTGTCATTGTCCGCCGAACGGCTGGGGATGCCCTCAGTGACTTAGGCAATGCCCAAGGCATTCCGACGATGTGCCAAGCCCTGCAAGATCGCTCAAAGTTGGTGCGTTGGCGTGCCGCGCGATTTTTATACGAAATGGGAGATGAAAGCGCGATCGCGGCCTTGCAAACCGCTCGTGACCAAGAACCGGAATTTGATGTGCGCTTAGAAGTGGGGGCAGCCCTTGATCGGATTACCCGAGGAGAAGAGAGACAACTTCCCATGTGGATGCGTTTATCTCAAAGTTAATCGGGTTTGAGGACTAAAAGAGAATGACAGAACCAATCCGTTATGAAGATTTCGCCAAGGTGGATATTCGAGTGGGGCAAATTATCCAAGTGGAAGCCTTTCCCAAAGCCCGTAAGCCTGCTTACAAACTATGGATTGATTTTGGCGCACTAGGAACCAAAAAGTCCAGTGCGCAAATTACTCAACTTTATCCTCAAGAGGAATTAATCGGTCAATACGTTCTGGCTGTCGTTAACTTTCCCCCTCGGCAAGTGGCTGATTTTATGTCAGAAGTTTTGGTTTTGGGGGTGGTTTTAGAGAATGAAGAAGTCGCCTTAATTCAGCCCGATCGCGCTGTAGAATTAGGAAAACGAGTCCTCTAACCCACTGCTAATCTTGTTTGGTAAATCCGAGATCGGTCCCTTTCCCCGCATGAACCAGGGCTAACTTTTCATAGCGTTTGGCATGTTCAATCAAGTCGGCTGCTTCTGTTTCCGAAACTTCGCGCTTGACTTTCGCTGGAATACCCAGTAGCAGCGATCGCGCAGGAACATCTTTTGTCACCACACAGCCTGCGCCAATAATGCTACCGCTTCCCACGCGCACCCCATTTAAAACGACCGCCCCAATTCCAACCAAACAGCCTTGTTCAATGTGTGCCGAATGGATCACCGCGCGATGTCCCACTGTCACATAATCTTCTAAAATCGTCGGTTCACCCGGATCGCCATGTAACACAGCACCATCTTGAACATTGGTATGGGCACCAATGGTAATGCTTTCCACATCCCCTCGCACCACTGCACTGTACCAAATGTTGGCTCCCGCCTTAATCGTTACATTCCCCATAACCGTAGCATTCGGAGCAACAAACGCCGCTGCGGATAAATCAGGAAAAGACCAAAACTCTGTCATATCACTCTATTTCTCTTCTGCTTCTGTATCCTGACGAAACAACCAGACCATTAGTGCGATAACGCCGATTTGTAAAGCTAAATTCGGTAGTGTTTCTGTCACATTTTGTCCCGCAGCCAGTTTCGCCACCATGACAAATGCCCCCATTAAACCAGAAGCAGCAAACACCACATAAATTGTTTTCCGTAAGCCACGATAAGGGGCTTTGGCTTCTGCTTGCAAGCGTTTATATTTTTCCGCAGAAAGCTGATTGCGACGGTTTTTCGGAGAGTTAGCCATAAAATAAAAGAAAATTCAGAACAATGGCGAGTATTTCCATGATAAAAGATTGTCTCAGCGCGATCGATCATTCGGGAAAGGGTTATCGCACTGATCAGAAAAAATCGCTTTACTGGTGTCTTGTGGCAGTTCCTTTTCGTCTAGTGGGCTGGATGCAGAAGTCGAACTGCAAATGATCCGTACCCAACCCCAGATCACGGAACAATGGAAGCATCGGCAACTTGCCCTTGATATCTCGATACTCTCAGTGAACTTGCCTCTCAGTTGGATAGCTTGCGAGAATTTGCCCAACTCTGTGCCGAACAAGAAGTTAGCAGCAGTCATGATTTCCTTCCTGATAAAAAGGCAAAACTCGGACTTGATCTCCTGGCGACTCGTTAAGATAGTGCAGTTAGTTGTCGATCAAAACCATAAGAATGACTGAACCCCGTGCTGGTTATACCTTACCTGTTTTTGCTTGTGCCTCTGCTGTCGCTGCGTTGCAATATTTACAGCAGGAACAACCCTTAAACCAAGTCAAAATTAATCTCGTTACTCCCCCGGAACCAGCAACCATTCCGGTGGAACAAGTGGCGAAGTTGGAAACAGGGAAAGCCCTTGCCATTACCCGCAGTGATCCAGGGGATAATTTAGATTTAACCGCGAATACTCCCATCTGGGCGGTCGTGAGTTTAGCCAGTCGCCAACCGGATGCAGAACAAGTAACAATTAATGGTGGGGAAGGAGTCGGAAAGCAGCTACAAGCAGACGGAAAAGCTGCCATTTATCGTTATGCGAAACAGATTTTAATGGAGAATTTACAGCCGTTACTCCGAGAGGATCAACAAGTGACGGTTACGATTATTCTTCCCGAAGGAAAACGTTTAGCGCAACGGACTTCTAATGAAGCGTTTGGAGTCGTGGAAGGGTTATCTTTACTGGGAACAACGGGAATTTCCCAACCCTTAAGCGCACCAGGGCAATTAACGGCGTTTCAGGAAGAACTCGCGCAAAAAGCCAAGGAATTTGACACTTTAGTTTTCTGTGTGGGGGAAAATGGCTTAGATTTTGCCCGCAGACAAGGCGTTAACCCGCAGCAATTGGTGAAAACAGCAAATTGGTTGGGTCCACTATTAGTTGCAGCCGGAGAACAAGGGGTGAAATCTTTGGTTTTATTTGGCTATCATGGCAAGCTAATTAAATTGGCGGGTGGGGTGTTTCATACCCATCATCATCTGGCGGATGCCCGTTTAGAGATTTTAACGGCTTTAGCGGCAAAAGTTGGACTTCCCACAGCAATTCTCCAACAATTATTAGCCAGCGATACTACAGAAAGCGCACTGCAATTTTTACGAGAACAAGAGAACGGATCGGAATTAGTGGAAAAAGTCTATCGCGCGATCGCGCAAGCCATTGACGACAATGCTCAAGAGTATATTCGCAAACACGCTGAGAAAAAGGTCACCGTTGGATCGGTCTTATTTGATCGCCGCAGACAAATCATTACTGTTAGCCCTTGTGTCAGGCAATTACTCTCTGAATGACTAACCTTAGTTTCTAAGATTAAAAGTAAGCATAATTTAAAAATGTTAACTGTATCGGAAAAAGGTGAATTATGATTACAAGCATCAAGCAACCGGCAGGAAAACGACTAACCTTTGAGCAATTTATTCAGGAATTACCCGATGAGGAAGGACACTATGAATTAGTCAATGGACAAATTATGCGGACGTTACCGACACGAAGACATGAAACCATTGCTGAATTTATCACTGATTGCTTTAAGGATGAAGTGAAACGTCTCAAACTCAACTACTTTGTTTCTGGCAGAATTATCATCAAAACTCAAAATACCGCAGGAGAAGAAAGCGGTCGTCACCCAGATGTCACTGTGGTTGATAAAACAGCATGGGACTCACATCCTACTGCTTATTCTGCTTTTCTGGAAGCGCCTCAGTTAGCCGTAGAAGTTGTTTCTACCAATTGGGAAGATGACTATATTGATAAATTAGAGGAGTACCGACTTTTAGGGATTACTGAATATTGGATTATTGATGATCAAGCCATTGCCTCTCGTAGCTATTTAGGCAATCCAAAACAGCCCACTGTCTTTGTTTATACGCTACAAGCCGATCAAAGCTATGGGATGCAATTTTATCAAGATGACAGTTTGATTCTGAGTGCTACCTTTCCAGAATTAAAATTAACGCCACAACAAATCTGGCTGGCTTAATTCAGTCCATCCTCTTTTCAAGATCGCTGCTTGTATCGAGAACCATTCTTTTTGTCTCTATGCTGAACATAATCAGCTGCTTCTGAATTATGTTAAATTATGAGTAATATTAAGAAATATTACAAGTATTTCCTTGCTATGATGAAGGAATACCCAAAATTCTATCGCTAGTCTGTTTTCCATAACCTACCCCCGCAAGCACCGTGACTATTTCAACTGACTCCTCCCAAAAAAGCGCAGCGATCGAGCAAGCCGAAATTACAGGCAGCATTAATCGGCAAATGATTGCCATCCTTGATTTTGGTTCTCAATACTCGGAACTCATTGCGCGACGGATTCGTGAAACCCAAGTTTATTCAGAAGTTCTGCCCTATCGGACAACAGCAGAACAACTCCAGAAACTCAATCCTCACGGTATTATCCTATCTGGAGGTCCCAATTCTGTTTATGACCAAGGGGCACCGCAAGTTGACCCAAAAATTTGGGATTTAGGCATTCCAGTTATTGGCGTCTGTTACGGAATGCAAGTGATGGTTCAACAGTTGGGAGGAGTGGTTGAACGCGCCAAACACGCTGAATATGGCAAAGCTTCACTCCATATTGACCAGGAAGAAATTTTATTTCCTGGTGTTGAAGATGGGGCAACCATGTGGATGAGTCATGGGGATTCCTGCATTGAACTTCCCCCTGGGTTTCAAGTATTAGCTCATACCGAAAATACCCCTTGTGCCGCGATCGCGCATCCAGAAAGAAAACTCTACGGCGTTCAATTTCATCCCGAAGTCGTGCATTCAGTGGGGGGTGCGGTTCTAATTCGGAATTTTGTCTATAAAGTTTGTCAGTGTGAACCCACCTGGACTTCGGAAGCTTTTGTCGAAGAAGCGGTGCGGGAAGTTCGGGCAAAAGTCGGTGAAAAACGCGTTTTACTCGCCCTGTCAGGTGGGGTGGATTCCTCAACTCTGGCGTTTCTCCTCCACAAAGCTATTGGCGACCAATTGGTCTGTATGTTTATTGACCAAGGGTTTATGCGCAAAGGAGAACCAGAACGATTACTTGAGATTTTTAAAGATCGCTTTCATATTCCGGTTGAATATGTGAATGCGCGCGATCAGTTTTTAGCGCAACTAGAAGGGGTGACTGATCCCGAAGAAAAGCGCCGTCGCATCGGTCACGAATTTATCAAAGTTTTTGAAGAAAAATCCCGAGAACTGGGACCCTTTGACTATCTTGCCCAAGGAACACTTTACCCCGATGTTATCGAGTCAGCGGATACCAATGTTGATCCGAAAACGGGAGAACGGGTTGCAGTGAAAATTAAAAGCCACCACAATGTGGGCGGTTTACCCGAAGATCTCCGCTTTAAGCTAGTGGAACCCCTGCGTAAACTCTTCAAAGACGAAGTGCGAAAAGTCGGATCTTCCCTCGGTTTACCGGATGAAATTATTCAACGCCATCCCTTCCCGGGACCTGGCTTAGCCATTCGCATCATTGGGGAAGTCACTGCCGAACGCTTAAACATTCTCCGGGATGCTGACTTTGTAGTGAGAGATGAGATTAAAAAGCAAAACTGCTACCAAGATTTTTGGCAAGCGTTTGCGGTTCTCCTCCCGATTCGCAGTGTTGGCGTCATGGGCGATAAACGGACTTATGCCCACCCAGTGGTATTGCGTCTCATCTCCAGTGAAGATGGCATGACTGCCGACTGGTCGCGAGTGCCTTATGACCTTCTAGAGACGATTTCTAATCGGATGGTGAACGAGGTGAAAGGGGTGAACCGTGTCGTTTACGATGTCACTTCTAAGCCACCAGGTACCATTGAGTGGGAATAATTTTCTACAAGGGGAATCTCCCAATTAGATGAACATCAAACTGAATCATCTCAAGTATGGGTCAGCCGTTCCCCGGAATTCAATCCCAGGGCTTGCGGCTGACTGTTGTTCAAAGATTACGCCTTCCTAAACCGCGGAATGAGGAGGGACCCTGCGCGGGTTTCCCGCGCAAAGGAACGCCCGACGATGCGGTGCCGCTTTCCAACTGGAATTCGATTCCAGTTGGGTCGGCACGGAAGGC
>CAZAYV010000010.1:0-42005 GCA_964489465.1 uncultured Dactylococcopsis sp.
CATCCGCCATGACAGAGCATCCCAATCCCCAACAACAACGGCAAAAACTAGAGAGTTATCAAGAACAACTGCTCCAGCAATACTCTGAGTTATTTCTGGTCTTGCTTCGACCCGCAAAATCAGGAGATTCTCCATAGCCGGATTAAGAGACTCCAGAGAGCTTTTGGTATTGGCAATCCTGTCACCCTGAGGTAATCCCATGACCCCCGAACCAATGGAACAAACCAATCCCCCGCTGGTAATGTGGCTAATCTTTGCCAGCAATCTCGCCCTGTTAATCTTCGCCCTGTTCTCGCCGGCTCAATCGGTGGAGAAGACTCACTCGATTCAAGACTATGACACGCCTCTGTATCCTGCGGCAATTCTCACCAGCCCTTCTCAACTCTAGCTTTCAATCTTGTCTTTCTTGCCTTCGCCGTGCACCTGAATTTAATTCAGGTGCTTGGGGCGAAGTGCATTCTGCACCTCAGCGGATGACCGAGGGCCAATTTCCTTATCGGGGATGAATCACATTCGTGACCACGCCCCAAATATAGCAATCATACCAATTCTCAAAAATGGCGAGAGAGATACTCAGTCAGACTTCTCTACAAATTAGGGCTGAGTGTCCAGTGACTTTTGATAAACGGTATAACTAAGGTGAATCAGTTTCTAACATTGATTCAATTTCTTGCAGTTCCTCAATTGCCTTCCGGATTCGTTCTAATAACTCAATTCGGGATGGTTCCTGAGGAGACAGTTCAGAAGAAGTCGTTGCAATATTCAGAGACATTGCGATCGCGCAATGATCTGATAGAAAATCTTGACGAGAAATAGGCTGATTATAATTAACCTGTTCAAAAGAAGAGCGATCCCACCATTGACTTGTTATTTGGTCTAAAACAATATGATCAATATAGTCGCTCCATTTAATAATTCGGCGTAATCTTGCAGTTGACGAAAATCTTTATTAGAATCCGGTCTGAGGTTTTCAATATTCCAAGTTGCGATCTTGAGTGAGGTGGGATTTTCAGCAGCGATCGCTGGCAGCGAAAAGTAAACTAAAATACCTAAAATAACACTTAAAGTACTCGTCAAAAATGGTAAGGGTTTCATCGCAAATCATCATGGAAAAGACAACATTAATTATTACGGATATCGATAAAAAAAGCAGTGCGATTAAAACAGAAAAAGAAGCGGAATTCGTCACTAAAAAGGGTAACAGGACATCCTGAAAAATAGAGCAATTTTGAGATCAATTCTCTCCTAAGAGCAGGGATCAAAAAAGTGATAATTGTGGTGACAGAAAACCAAAAGACAATCACACCCAGTCTCCAAGCCTAATCCATGGAAATTTTTGGCGATTAAAGCACTCGCAGAATCCGATTTGCGAGGAGACAGTGGAATTGGTCTAATGGAAGATAGATAAGTTGATCACCTTAAAACAGAATGGACGTTAAACAAGGCTTTGTTGGTACAGTTGGGAATACGCCCCTCATCCGTCTCAACCGCTTAAGCGACGAGACGGGTTGCGAAATTTTAGGAAAAGCAGAATTCCTGAATCCTGGCGGATCCGTTAAAGATCGCGCCGCCCTCTATATCATTAAAGATGCAGAAGAAAAAGGCTTACTCAAACCCGGCGGAACCGTAGTGGAGGGAACCGCTGGCAATACTGGCATTGGTTTAGCCCATATCTGCAATGCCAAGGGCTATAAATGCCTGATTATTATTCCCGAAACCCAATCTCAAGAAAAAATTGACGCCTTACAAACCCTAGGGGCAGAAGTTCGGACGGTTCCTGCTGTTCCCTATCGCGATCCCAACAACTACATTAAAGTTTCAGGACGCCTGGCAGAAGAAACAGAAAATGCAATTTGGGCCAATCAGTTTGATAATGTGGCAAACCGACGAGCCCACTATGAAACAACGGGTCCCGAAATTTGGCGACAAACCGATGGTCAAGTGAATGTTTGGGTTGCCTCCACCGGAACCGGTGGTACCTATGCCGGGGCTTCGATGTTTTTTAAGGAAGTCAATCCGGAGATTCAATGTATCGTTGCCGATCCCATGGGGAGTGGTTTGTATAGTTATGTAAAAACTGGCGAAATTAACACCGAAGGCAGTTCCATTACCGAAGGGATTGGGAATAGTCGGATTACCGCCAATATGCAGGGCGCACCAGCTGATGATGCAATTCAAATTGATGACCCCACCTGCGTCAAAATGGTTTATCAACTGCTACATAAGGAAGGACTTTTTATGGGGGGTTCTGTGGGCATTAATGTTGCAGCCGCTTATCAATTAGCCAAACAAATGGGTCCTGGTCAAACCATTGTTACAGTCCTTTGCGATAGTGGTACGCGCTATCAGTCTCGCTTGTATAACAAGCAATGGTTAGCGGAAAAAGGTTTGCTCGCTGGCGTCGAACAATATTTTTAGCGAGACAGATAGTTGAGGAGAGAGGGGGCTGAATAACGAATGACTAATAACAAATGACGAATGACCAATTCTAATCCTCGGCAAGTAGCGTTGCATGCGCTGCGTGATGTAACTTTAAAGGGCGCTTATGCAGAAGTAGCGCTCGATCGCGCTTTATCTCAATCGACCCTCTCCTCCCAAAATTATGGCTTAGCGAGTGAGTTAGTGTATGGTATTGTCCGGCGACAACGCACCCTCGATGCCCTCATTGATCAATTTGCCAGTAAACCTACCTCTCAACAACCGCCCAAACTCCGCTTAATTTTGCAACTGGGCTTCTATCAACTGCGCTATCTCACACAAGTTCCCCCCTCTGCGGCAGTGGATACCAGTGTGGAACTGGCAAAAAGTAATGGTTTAGGGAAACTCTCTGGGGTAGTGAATGGCATTTTACGCCAATATATTCGGCAACGAGACAGCAAGGGCGATCCTTTACAGCTACCCGATGACACGATTCAGAAACTGGGAATTCAACATAGCTTTCCCGACTGGATCATTCAACTGTGGTGTGATGAGTTTGGCGGAGCAACAGCAGATCAGTTAGGAAACTGGTTTAATCAATCCCCGACCATTGATTTAAGAATTAATCCCTTACAAACCACCCGAGAAGCAGTAGAACAAGCCTTAACGGAAGCGAAGATTGCTTATTCTTCCTTACCTTTTGTGCCCTTGGGGTTAAGACTCTCTTCTGGTGTTGGCAAAATCGAACAGCTTCCTGGCTTTAGCCAAGGGTGGTGGACGGTTCAAGATTTTAGCGCCCAGTTGGTCAGTTATTTATTATCACCGCAAGCAGGAGAAACAGTAATTGATGCTTGTGCTGCACCGGGCGGGAAAACGACTCACATAGCAGAATTAATGGGAGATGAGGGGAAGATTTGGGCATGTGATCGCGCCGCGAGTCGTCTGAAAAAGGTGACTAACAATGCGCAACGCCTCCAACTAGATTCTATAGAAACTTGTGTTGGCGATGCGCGAGACTTGTCTCAATTTGAAAATACAGCAGATCGGGTGTTGATTGATGCCCCTTGTTCTGGTTTGGGAACCCTCCACCGACGCGCGGATCTCCGCTGGCGACAAACCCCAGAAAATCTCGTTGAGTTAGCCAACTTGCAACAAGAAATCTTAACCGCAGCGGCAACCTGGGTCAAACCCAATGGGATTTTAGTGTACGCGACTTGCACTCTCAATCCCTTAGAAAATGAAGAGGTGATGCAAGCATTTTTAACAAATCATCCGCAATGGCAAATTGAACCGCCTCCAGAATCTTTTCCCGCACCATCCTTGGTTTCTCGATCTGGCTGGTTAAAAGTGATTCCCACTGAACATAACAGCGATGGCTTTTTTATGGTTAGATTGAGACACCCCAAAATTTGAATAGTTTTTATAGAGATTGTGTTGTGCTTGTTGAGCTTGTGCAACTATTATGTTGTTTGATTTTACTTCTTAACAAGCTGTTTTCATCTAAAATGTTTTTTAGTTCCAAATCGGCTCTAGATTAAGAACAAAGCCTGGGAGGACATCTTCTCCACTCAGAGATTTCGGGTTTTGCAGGATCTCAACCGCTTGTCCCTGACGATAAACTTCTACCTTCCGAACTTTAGGCTCAATTAGCCATCCTAGTCTGACACCATTGTCTAAATATTCCTGCATCTTTTCTTGCAGGTCTTCATACTTTTGTTTTTTCAAGTCGCTAGGGCTAACTAATTCGATCACAAAGTCAGGAACTAGGGGAGGGAAGCCATCTTGTTCTTCTGGCGTTAAGATATTCCAGCTTTCTAAGGTCACCCAAGCGACATCGGGAGAACGTCTAGCGCCATTGGGCAGAACAAAAATGGTTGAGGAGTCAAAAGCGACACCTAAACCTGTGCTTCGGTTCCAAAAGCCTAAATCTAAATAAAGATTAAAGTTACATTTCCCAGCACTCCCCCCACTTGGCGGCATCGTAATTAATTCTCCTTGTGCAGTTAACTCCATGGGAACATCGGTGTTGTTCTTGGCAAGCTCGTCGAACTGTCTGGAGGTTACTTTAAACCCGTCAGGAATGATGATGGCAGTCATAGGATTTCGCTCCTTCCTTGTTCTTCAAATTGATTGTTAGCAATGTTACGGCATATTATCAGCATCGCATTCAATTCATCATTATGGAACTTCCTGCTTTTTTCCTCCCCTATACTTAAGGGAATCAGTTTTGATGGATCTCCTGATATTCAATTTCATACAATCTACAATAAACCGGGTAAAACCCATAGGTTATATCTGGAAATAAGATGGGATGTTCGTGCTTTAAAAGCCCTTGGAAGATATGTGCCAAAACTTCATCAGAACCATTGCCTAGAAAAACTTGTTCTATTTTTAATTGAAAGTATTCCGCGATCGCGCGTTGCAATACTTCACCATTAGGATCAGGGTAAAGCCGTAATGTATCTTTTGCCTCAAGTTCTAATGCTTGTAAGACATGGGGTGAAGGTCCATATGGATTTTCATTGGTGTTTAACTTAATCAGATTGTTACCTTTTGGTTGCTCGCCAGGAAGATAATACCGTTTATCAAAAGTCACTGGACACTCAGCCCTAATTTGTAGAGAAGTCTGACTGAGTATCTCTCTCGCCATTTTTGAGAATTGGTATAAGGCTGTAAATTTTTGACAACTGGGCTCCAAAAATCGCTCATAAAACATTTACTCGAATGAATGGTCTAAGTGGTTACTGTATATTTGGGGAAGATATAGTAGAGACAAATCACTATGGTAAGCCAATCAGTAGCTTTTCTTCCTCCGCTGCTACCGGAAGAAGCTGCCGAGTTAAATCAGCAAGCGTTTTTAACGCCGCTTCCACTGCAGGAGACCACGGTAACCCACAATTGAGGCGTAAACAGTTGCGATAACTTCGAGAGGGAGAAAAGATAATTCCCGGAGAGATGGAAATCTTTTTTTGTAACGCTTTCTCATACAGTGCCATCGCATCAAAATCAGAACTCAGTTCTAACCACAAAACATGACCACCTTCAGGGCGACTAATGCAGGTTTCGGGCGGGAAGGAATGGGTAATCACCGCTTGCATCTGTTCCATTTGCATCCGATAAGCTGAACGTAATCGTCTCAGATGATGGTCATATCCCCCGTTTGCTAGAAAGGTTGCGACTGTTAACTGGGGCACGATCGCGCTCGATACCTAGGATTCATCATCAGTATGATCATACAAATTTATAGAGTGGATTGATTTTAAAGTGTCGTTGGCGCGAAGCAACCTTTCCCTTCACCAACGGTGACTCGCAAGCCCCGGAATTCAATTCCAGGGAACGAGTCACCTGCTTGATACGATCATAATAAAGACATTGGAGCAATTAAAATGGGTAAATCTCTTCCTCCCAAGTTTGTGATTCGTACTGGCCAATTTATCTGGACGACAATGTGGAAAATTATGATGTCGAACCTTGCTCCCCGCGATCGCGAAGGAGCTTATGTTCGCCCCAACAGCGAATTTCGCCAGACAATTGGCAATTCCACTTTTCCGCCTGAATCAGGACGCTACCGGCTTTACGTTGGCATGAGTTGCCCTTGGGCACATCGCAGCCTCGTCGTTCGCACCTTAAAAGGATTGCAAGAGGCAATCCCAGTAACCGTCGTCTCCCCTTCACCGACCGAAGGCGGTTGGGTATTTGATCCGCCTGAAGCCGGCTGTCGTAGCTTAGCAGACTTCTACCAAAAAGCGCAGCCCAGTTATGAAGGGCGTTCAACCGTTCCGATGTTGTGGGACAGCAAAAATCAGGCAATTGTCAATAACGAAAGTTCCGAAATTATTGTCATGCTTAACAATCAATTCAACGAGTTTGCGCGTCATCCTGAATTGGATCTCTATCCTGAAACCTTGCAACCTCAGATTGAGGAATGGAATGCCAAAATTTATCCGGCGGTCAACAATGGCGTCTATCGCTGCGGCTTTGCACAAACTCAGCAAGCCTATGACCGCGCCTGTGAAGAACTGTTTTCTACTCTCAATGAAATTGAATTAACTTTAGAAAATAACCGCTATCTTTGCGGTGATCATCTCACCTTAGCTGATGTCCGATTATTTACTACCTTATTCCGCTTTGACGCTGTTTATTTCGGCCTATTCAAATGTAATCGCCGCCGTATCCGCGAGTATCCTAATTTAGATGGCTACTTGCGCGATATTTACCAGCTTCCTGGCGTCTCAGAAACCTGCGATATCGAAGCCGTCAAACAAGATTATTATGGCAATTTATTCCCGCTCAATCCCGGCGGAATCATTCCCTCAGGTCCGGAGACTGATTATCTCTCACAACCACATCATCGTGACCAAAAGACACAAAGACCAATGGTTGAAAAGTGACTTCCTCCCGACTCTCATCCTAGCGGATAGAGAGCGGGCTTCCACTGTCGCCAATGGAATCTTGCTCTCCTACCCTACCCGAAGATAGATTGACATCTACACCAATTGCATGACCATGAGGGACTGGATTAGAAAGCTCGAAATCTGATTTGATCGCTACCACCGCAAACCAACCTATTGCTTTTTTGACTACCCGTACTTGCTTGATCATGAAACCTTTGGGTATCGGTCTATGCCAATTGATTTGTACTTTTCCTAGTTTCGGCAATTGGATTTGCCACCCAGTTAGTGGGTTAGTTTTGAACTGAGGGAACAACATTGACTTCATCTGCCCAAATTTCTTGAATCTAGGGAAGCCATAACCTCTAGCTCTGAATGAATCCCAACTATCATGTAACCGTCTGATATTGGTTTGTAGCACCTGAGACGGGACTGCTTTTAGTCGTGGGAACTTTTTCTTTGCTTTTGGTAGATTGTTTTGTTGCTGGTGGTAACTAGGAAACGGATCATCCAAAGAAAAGCCAAAAAATGTCACTCAAAAGCATTTGCTTTCTTCAACACCTCGTGTTCATGAAAAAGCTGCCAGCCGATGAGCTAACGGCAAAACAGTCATCACAAGAGAGCACAATGTTTTCCTCGCTAGAAACAACAAACCATTAAGATAGGGGAAGTTCTCTCATCCTCAAGTTGTTATGAATCCGATTACTGCTGGCTTAATTGCCAGTTTTTGTGCAGGAATGGCAACCTTTATCGGGGCTCTACCCGCTTTACTCCCTTTTCAGTATACTCGTCGTGCTCAAGGAATGATGTTGGGTTTTGGCGGTGGCGTCATGTTAGCCGCTAGTGCGTTTTCTTTGATTGTACCGGGGACTCAAGCCGCGATCGCGCAGGGAAGTACTCAAATGCAAGCGGCTTTAATTATGGCGATGGGATTAGGGTTAGGAGCAATCTTTTTAAAGGTAACCCATGATTGGCTCCCCCATGAACACTTTTTCAAAGGGTTTGAAGGGCGAGACGGTAAGAACCTCAAACGGATTTGGCTCTTTATCTTTGCCATTACTCTACACAACTTTCCAGAAGGCTTAGCAGTGGGGGTAAACTTTGCCAACGGTGACTACAGTCAAGGTATTCCCTTGGCGATTGGCATTGGCTTACAAAATCTTCCCGAAGGCTTAGTGGTTGCCTTATCTCTTGTGGGTCAACATTATACAGCCCTCTATGCCCTTGGCATTTCTCTACTCACCGGGTTAGTAGAACCGGTTGGTGGCTTAATTGGAGTGAGTATCTTTTCCCTGGCACAATCTTTATTACCCTGGGGCATGGCTTTTGCGGCGGGGGCAATGCTCTTTGTCATTAGTGACGATATTATCCCTGAGTCTCATGAAAAAGGGCAAGAAGCCGAAGGCACCATCGGGATCATGATGGGATTTATTGTGATGATGGTATTGGATATTGGCTTAGGCTAAATCATCCCTTGATCATCTATCAGTACTCCACTGTCAACAACACTTTCCAATTACCACCGCGAACTATAAATTGTGATTTCTCGATCAATCCCCTTAAATTTTGACTTGCCAATGGGATAAAAGGCCGTTTGATTTTGATTTTGGAGGCGTTTATAGGTTTCTTCACTGATCACACATGCTCCCGGACGACAGACCGCTTCTAAACGAGAGGCTAAATTGACAGTGCCTCCCAGTACCGTATAATCGACCCGTTGCGAACTACCCACATCTCCAACCACTGCTTTTCCACTATTGATGGCAATGCGTAACTGTAAAGGATGAGACAAAATATGGTCTTCATTCAGTTGTTCCAACCGCTCTAGCATCGCTTTAGCGACTTTTACCGCCCGATCAGCATGATCCGATTGGGGTTCTGGGGCGCCGAAAAAGGCCATGATGCAGTCACCAATAAATTTGTCTAAGGTTCCCCCCATCGCAAATAAGGGCTTGAGCATCTCCTCAAAAAATCGATTTAACAATTCTGCTAACTCTTCTGGGCGTAACTGTTCCGATAAGGCAGTAAAGCCAACAATATCGGCAAATAAAACGCTGACATCCGCTTCCATTGGCGTTAGAAGAGAATCTTCAATCGCACCAAAGGTGATTAACTGCTGAACAACAGCTGGAGAATGATAGCGTTCTAATCGTTGACGAATTCGTTCTTGTTCTTGTAATCGTCGCGTCAGCAACCAACGTTGAACACTGGCTGCGACTAAGTTAGCAATCGTGGAAAAGAAGCTTAAGTCTTGATCCTGACTAGGATCTAAGCGATCAAACCCCATGGTGGCATCAGCATACAACACGCCAACCACTTGCTTTTCATTCCATAGTGGAACCGCTAAAGCCCCGCCAATTCCTTTGACCAAAATACTTTTTTCTTGGGAAAATCGTTGATCACTTTGGGCATTCTTCGTTTTAATCGCCACTTTGTCCTTGAATACCTTGTTACAAATTGAATCGCTGATCCAATCCCCTTTATATAAAGTATCCAGTTCTCGGTAATACTCACTTTTTTGTTGTTCCCCCTTCCTAGGACGAACAGCAGCTTTATAAAGTTCTAGTTTTCCCGAACCGTCCACATCAATTAATAACCCTAAACGCTCAACATTCGGTAGTTCTTGAAAGATCACACTTTCCACTTGGTAGAAAATGGCTTCGATGGATTCAGCACTGTTGAGCCCTTTGGCAATTTCAACAATATATTGCAAGCGAGCATAAGCAATATGATCCGTACTGAGTGGATCTTTACTTTGACCCCCTTCAATCCAGCGCTGTCTCAGTTCTTCAGCGTTGCGTAGAATTGTTTTTACTTCCTTGTGTGGCTCGGGCAAAGGAGATTTCACTTCTGGTGGCGCTAGCGAGGAGTTAGTCGCTAATTGCACTTTAATCGTGACATTACCAATCTGAATAATGTCGCCATTATGGATTAAGGTTGGCTTTTCGATGCGAGTTTGGTTTAATAAAGTACCATTGGTGCTGCCTAAGTCTTCAATTCGCCACTTTCCTTCTGCAATCCGGCGAAACTGACAATGACGCCGAGAAATCTCTGAATAGGGTAAATAGACATCACATTCGGGTAAACGACCAAGAATTAGTTGCTCCTGAGCTACATTTCGGGTCTGCTCGGGACTCCCATCAATATAAAGGTTTAAGGTGAGCTCAGTGGTCAATTTCATTATTGATAATGCCAATTCTCGGTTAAGTCGAGGGTAAAGACGGTATTGGGCGGAATTGTGACTTTTTTTACATTTGATGAAGTTGGATTAGAGAAAAGCTGAGACTGGGCTTTGAGGGAAATAATAGAAGCGGTTTGGGAACTGGTTATAGGGCCTAACGTCATAATTAGCCCTTCAGTGATGAAACGCGTTCCTTGAGGAGTGGTTTCAAAATAGCCAATTACCGGAAGTTTTTTCGGTGCAATCACTTTTCCTTGGTGATTAGTGAGAGCATATTCTAGAAATAAGATTTCTTGCCAAGGTTGGTCTATTTTTAATATTAAGGGGGTTTTCCCGCGATAGCGTACATTGAGTTCAGTGCCAGCGGCTAAGCTCAGAGTAGCCTGAGGGAGAGAAGAAGACATTGCTTCTTTTGTAACAAGCGGTGGAACGTTGACGGTGATCGAAGATCGATGTTCCACTAAAGTCGGTGGTGGCAGTTGCAGGAGGGTATCCAGGGGAAAATCCACTTTTTTGATCTCGGGTGTCAATTGCCATTGGATCACTTGAGAAGTTGAATGTCGATCTAGATTAATGGTTGGTGAAAGGAGTTTTGCTTCAGGAGAGAGTTCAAGGACAATGCGCGTAACATCAGTTTCAAATTGAGCAATCCGGAGTTCTTTGACTAATCCTGAATACTGTTGGTGTACAGGTTTTCCTTTCCAGGTCGTTTCCGGTAAATCGATGACAATGCGAGTTGGGTTTTTGAGGAGGAAAAAATCGGGCGCGATCGCGCGATCTGTGGTAAATCGCAGTTCGTAAGTTTCGGGATTAAAGCGCCACTGAGAAAGCGCCATCGCTTCCCAGTCATTGCCAATCAATAACCCGCCCACCCCTGCCAAAGTGCAGAGTAGAGAAATGAGGGGAGACAATTGATGGAGATTAATGTAAGGCGCTAAACCCATCAGCTATTACTAATAAATGTGAAAGGGATCACTTTATATTGTGCCACAATTTTCTAAACATTAAAAGTCCATAACACTGGATTTTCGTCTAGGTAATCGGTGACATGCCGCCCAATTTGATCAATCTCTGTTAATTCTGTATCGGAAAGCGTGATCGCGGCGGCTTGAGCATTTCCCAAAGCTTGCTGGGCATTTCTCGCACCGGCGATCGCGCAGGTCTTGGGTTGAGCAATTAACCAAGCGAGTGCGAGTTGGGCTAAGGTACATCCCTTTTTCTGCGCAATGGGGCGTAACTGTTCCACGGCTTGCAAGGCGCGGTCATAGTTTTCCCCTTGAAAGAGTTTATTTTTAGCCCGGTGATCGCCTTGTTCAAACTGATGGTTGGGTCCAAATTTTCCCGTTAATAGCCCTTGCGCCAGAGAAGAATAAGCAAGAACGGTGATCTTGCGTTCCACACAGTAAGGAATCAATTCTTTTTCCGCTTGTCGCCAAAACAGAGAATAAGGGGGTTGCACACTGTCAATTTGTCCATACTGCTCTGCTTGAGCCACTTGTTCCCGAGAAAAATTAGAAACCCCAATTGCTCGAATTTTGCCCTGACGTTTCAACGCATTGAGGGCCTGCATTGTTTCCTCAATCGGGACAATTTCACTATTAAAAGAGCCACTGGGCCAATGGATTTGATATAAATCCAGGTAATCCGTCTGTAAATTTTTCAGAGAGCGATCACAAGCGGCGATCACTTGGTCATATTGCAAGTGAGTAGGGAAGACTTTACTTGCCAATTGCACATCTTCTCTGACATCAGAAATTGCCTGGGCGACAATTTGTTCGGAATGACCTTCTCCATAAATTTCAGCCGTATCAATGGTAGTGATACCCGCCTCAAATCCTGCCCGAATCGCTTTGATGGTTTCTGTGTCCTCAATCCCCGTCCACATTGCTTTCCCGGCTTGCCAGGTTCCCATCACAATCGGAGTAATTTTGACATCTGAGTGTCCTAATGGTCGCGCTTGCATGATCACTCCTTTTCAATCAACTGTCACTACTGTTTGGTGTTGTTTTTCGAGCCAATAAACACTTGATAGGCCACGTACCCTAAAGCACCAATAATTGCTAAGGTTAACACCGAGGTAATCAGTTGAAAAACTGTCTTGAGGAGGGAAAGACTAATTCCCACTGCAACTGCACCGACAATGACTTTCCCCAAAATCGGCAGTTGATCAAACCAGCGACGGACTTGTAACGCAATTCCTTGAACCCGACGGGCAAATTGACCCGATTCTGAACTCAAGGGAGAAGAGGGAGAACCCGAATCTTGTTCCGTTGTCTTTTCCTGTTGTTGACTACTGGCGTTTACTTCTGCTTCTAATTCTTGGAGTCGTTTTTCCCAGTCAGTTGGAGAATTTGGTTGATTCATATGGCTTTCCTCTTGTAATAATGGACAGCTAATAAAGATGAACAGAACAGCGAAAGGGGTGGGAAACTTGAGAGATAATATAAATAGAATTACCCACAGCGGTTGATCATGCTTGCGATGAAACGCCAACACCACACCCTCTTTCTCACCACTGCCCTTGCCACTATTTTATTCAGTTTAACCGCAACTCGCTTGCTTGCGGAGACAATCACAGTCAGTGGCAACTTTTCTGGACCAATGACCACTCAAGGTCAATCGGGAGGGGGTATCAACAGCAATGATTGTGGTTTTGTTCCCAGTAACCCACAGGAAATGATTCGGGTAACCGAAAAGATTAACTATTTGCGCTTGAGTGTGGAAAGTGGAACCGGCAATCCGACTTTACTGATTGATGGTCCGGATGGGCGCTTTTGTCTTTTAGCAGATTCAGGCAATAATCCTTCCCTTTCAGGGATTTGGATGCCGGGAGAATATAAAGTTTATGTGGGCGATGAACAAGGGCAAAGCCATCAATACACCCTTCGTCTTTCCACCCAACGATAACTTAAAAAATCGGATCGGGAAAACGCATCACAATTCTAAAAAAGAAATTAAATTCTTTCGACAGAGATGTTGATCAGATAATGTACGTTAAGGTGGTAAGAGAAGATAAGGGCTACTGCTAAATTTCTTTCCAGTTAAGAAAGCTTCCATAAAGGAGTCAAAAATTATGAGTAATATCGAAGAACAAATTGAAAAACAGCGTCAAGAAGCACGTGAAGTTTGTGGCAGCGAAGGGACTGAATCTCAAGACTGTGCAGTTGCCTGGGATACAGTAGAAGAATTACAAGCCGAGTATTCTCACCAACGTTCTGAAAAAACCAAGAAAACCTCTTTAGAACAATACTGCGATGAAAATCCAGAAGCAGCAGAATGTCGCGTGTATGATGACTAAGCAATAGATTAACGATCAAATTGCTGTTGCGCAGCAGGAGGAGTCGCTTCTGCTGCTATTTTTCTTTAACGCTCAAAATTTTCTCCAAGATAATATTGGCGAACTAAGGAATCATTGTAAAGTTCTTGGGCTTTGCCAGAAGCAAGAATGCCGCCATCGCTCATGATATAGGCACGATCAGTAATTTCTAACGTTTCTCGTACATTATGATCCGTAATCAAAATTCCCATATTTTGGGAGCGCAGCTGATCAATCAGCGTTTGTAATTCCGAAACAGCGATGGGGTCAACGCCGGCAAAGGGTTCATCCAGTAAAAGAAATTGCGGTCCTTTCTCTCCCACGGCTAAGGCACGGGCTAACTCGGTGCGTCGCCTTTCTCCTCCAGAAACGCGACTCCCTTCAGTGTTAGCAATACTCTCTAAACGAAATTCTTCTAACAAGTGTTGCAGCCGTTGCTTCCTCAGCCGTAGCGAAAACTTGTTTTCTTCTAAAGCTAAGCGTAAATTATCAGCAACAGTTAGATAGCGAAAGATACTCGGTTGTTGAGGAAGATACCCAATCCCAAGGCGCGATCGCTGATCAATGGGGAAATCCGTAATATTGTGGTCTCTGAGCCACACACTCCCTTGATCAGGTTTGATTAAACCCGTGGCAATATAAAAGGTGGTGGTTTTTCCCGCCCCATTCGGTCCCAACAAGCCGACAATTTCCCCTGGAGAGACCCTGACACTGACTCGGCTAACGATGGTCAATTTACCATAGGACTTATGAATATTTTTCAGGACTAAACTCACGTTACACCTACTGTGAAGAAGAAGTGGCATTGTTCTGAGGTTCCGGAACAACATAGGTGGAGGTGACTTGTTGTTCTTCTTTCGGGGTTGCCACAAATCGCCCTTCTTCTAATAAGTAAGTTACTTTTTCGGCACGAATGCTATTTTCTCCTTGCAACACATAAACATCTCCGGTTAAAACCAGACGTCGTTCACTACGAAAATATTGAGCTTGCGCTGCTGTTGCTTGTAACTGTTGGGCAGGATAATTAATCTGTACATTCCCTCGCGCTGTAATCACGCCAGTTTCAGAATTGGCTTCTTGAACATCAGAACGGACCGTCATCGTATTATTATTCGCACTGCCATTACCCGACTGAGCCAGCGCTCTGGGCTGTAACAGCGTCATGATCCCCAAGAGAGTCAGGGCAAGCAAGCTTTGGGTCAGGGGAGAAAAATGTCTTTTCTCAAGCATAATCGGGTGGAGGAGTGTTCAATCTTTATTCCCTAGAGTACCCCAAAGCGGAATCAGCTTAACAACTGCTGATGCCAATGGCGCGATCGCCCACCCCAATGTCGAGTTCCCCTCCCTCAACAACGAGTAAACGATAATGATAACATAAGTAGCAGATATAAAAGAAATTAACATAAGGTAATAACTGTCCTTCAATCAGTCCTCCCCTAACTATGCTCTTAAAAAAACTCTTCGGCGATCCCAACGAACGGAAGCTCAAAAAACTCCAACCCATCGTTACGGAAGTTAACCTCTATGAAGAAGATATTAAAGCCCTCTCCGATGAGGAGTTAAGAGGAAAAACCCAAGCATTTAAAGAGAAATTGGCGCAAGCCAAAAATGAAAATGAAGAAGACGAAATTATTGAAGAAATTTTACCGGAAGCCTTTGCAGTAGTCCGGGAAGCTGCCCGCCGTGTCTTAGGTTTGCGTCACTACGATGTGCAAATTTTAGGGGGTATTGTCCTTCATAGTGGGGAAATTGCAGAAATGAAAACGGGGGAAGGAAAAACCCTCGTGGCAACGCTGCCCTGCTATCTCAACGCCCTAACCGGAAAAGGGGTTCATGTGGTCACTGTCAATGATTATCTGGCCCGTCGCGACTCAGAATGGATGGGACAAGTCCATCGTTTCTTAGGGTTGAGTGTGGGGTTAATTCAACAGGGAATGTCTCCTAGAGAACGGCAAAATAATTATGCCTGTGACATTACTTATACCACCAACAGTGAACTCGGCTTTGACTATCTCCGCGATAATATGGCGACCTCTCTCGAAGAAGTGGTGCAGCGTCCGTTTAACTATTGCATCATTGACGAGGTGGACTCGGTATTAATTGATGAAGCAAGAACGCCGCTGATTATCTCGGGTCAAGTAGAACGTCCGACGGAGAAATATATTCGGGCTTCGCAGGTTGCACGGGAGTTAAAGCGCGATCGCGAGGGGGAATTAAAAACGGAAGAAGCAATGGCATTGGAAGAGGCGGAGGCGGGAAAAGAAGCTCATTATGAAGTGGATGAGAAGGCAAAAAGTGTCATTTTAACGGATGAGGGGTTTGCCAAAGCAGAAGAACTCTTAGGGGTAAATGACCTTTATGATCCCGAAGATCCCTGGGCACACTATATCTTCAACGCGATTAAAGCCAAAGAATTATTTATCAAAGACGTTAACTATATTGTCCGTAACGGTGAAGTCGTGATCGTTGATGAATTTACCGGTCGGGTAATGCCGGGTCGTCGTTGGAGTGATGGCTTACACCAAGCCATTGAAGCCAAAGAAGAGGTGGACATTCAAAAAGAAACCCAAACCCTGGCCAGTATTACCTATCAAAACTTTTTCTTGCTATATCCTAAACTCTCTGGGATGACCGGAACCGCGAAAACGGAAGAGGCGGAATTTGAGAAAATCTATAATCTCCAAGTAACGATTATTCCCACTAATTTACCCCTTGCTCGGAGAGATTTAGCGGATTCGGTTTATAAAAATGAACGGGGCAAATGGAAATCGGTGGCAGATGAATGCCAAGAAATGCACGAGAAAGGGCGTCCGGTTTTGGTGGGAACAACCAGTGTGGAAAAATCAGAACTCCTTTCCAAGTTATTAGAAGAACGAGACCTCCCCTTCAATGTTCTTAATGCCCGTCCGGAAAACGTGGAACGGGAATCGGAAATTATTGCGCAAGCAGGACGCAAAGGGGCAATTACTATTGCCACGAACATGGCAGGACGCGGGACCGACATTATTTTAGGGGGGAACCCCGATTACATGGCGCGGTTAAAGCTACGGGAATATTTCATGCCGAAAGTGGTGATTCCAGAAGAAGATGATGAGTTGGCTGTCAATGTTCCCAATGGTAAAAAGCGCAGCCGCGGACAGGGCTTTGGCAAAGATCAGAAGAAAAAAGTGAAGACCTGGCGAGCGTCTCCCCAAATTTTCCCCACGGAACTCTCGAAAGAAACGGAGAAGAAACTGAAAGAAGCAGTGGATTATGCCGTTCAAGAATATGGTTTGCAGAGTTTACCCGAATTAGACGCAGAAGAAAAAGTCGCGATCGCGGCAGAAAAAGCGCCCACCGATGATCCGGTGATTCAAAATCTGAGAACGGTCTATCGCGACATTTACCAAGAATACGAAGCTTACACTAGTAAGGAACATGATGAAGTGGTGGAACTCGGTGGCTTGCACGTAATTGGCACCGAACGCCACGAATCCCGTCGCATTGACAACCAACTGCGAGGACGCGCCGGACGACAAGGCGACCCCGGTTCCACTCGGTTCTTCCTCAGCTTAGAAGATAATTTACTCCGCATTTTTGGCGGCGATCGCGTTTCGGGAATGATGAACGCCTTCCGGGTGGAAGAAGATATGCCCATCGAATCGGGGATGCTCACTCGTTCTCTGGAAAATGCGCAACGAAAAGTAGAAACCTTCTACTACGATACCCGGAAGCAAATCTTTGAATATGATGAGGTGATGAATAATCAACGCCGGGCGATTTATGCAGAACGACGACGAGTCTTAGAAGGAAAAGACCTCAAAGATCAGGTTCTTGAGTATGCGCGCCGGACAATGGATGATATTGTCAATGCTTACGTCAATCCGGATCTCCCGCCGGAAGAATGGGATTTAGAGTCAATGGTGGCGAAAACGAAAGAGTTTGTTTACCTCTTAGAGGATCTCGAACCTTCGCAAATGGAAGATATGACCTTCGGTGAAATGCGTGCCTTCCTCCACGAAGAAATCCACAAGGCTTACGACATTAAAGAAGCAGAAGTGGAGAAACTGCAACCGGGGTTAATGCGCCAAGCCGAACGCTTCTTCATGCTGCAACAGATTGATACCCTATGGCGGGAACACTTGCAAGCCATGGATTCTCTCCGTGAATCAGTGGGGTTACGCGGGTATGGACAGCGCGACCCCTTGGTTGAGTACAAGCAAGAGGGCTACGAGATGTTCCTAGAAATGATGATTGATATTCGCCGGAATGTCGTCTATTCTCTCTTCCAGTTCCAACCCCAAGTGCAGCAACCGCAAACAGTCTAGTTCTAAGTGATTAAAACTCCCCCACTCCTGGAGTGGGGGAAGAGAGTTAGCAACTGAAAACCGCGTTTACAGTCTGATGTTTACTGTCTTCACTTCTGTATACTGCTCTAAGGCATATTCGCCGAGTTCACGACCCATTCCAGATTGTTTGAAGCCGCCAAAGGGGGCAGCGATATCAAAGGCATGATAGCAGTTGACCCAAACGGTTCCCGCTCGAATGCCATGAGCCACAGTATGCGCCTTCGATAGATCAGTGGTCCAGATGCCTGCGGCTAAGCCATAAATAGTTTTGTTCGCGCGCTCAATCAGTTCATCAAGGTCTTTAAATTTCAGGATGCTCATGACAGGACCAAAGATCTCTTCCTGAGCAATATTCATGTCATCTTCAACATCCGCGAAAACGGTGGGTTCAATAAAATAGCCATGATCGCCGTAGCGATGACCGCCACTCAAGAGTTTCGCTCCTTCTCGCATCCCTGACTCAATGTAGCTCATGACCTTATCAAACTGCTGTTGGTCCACCTGTGCCCCTTGTTCGGTATCCGGTGCAAAGGGATCTCCAATTTTGCGTTTTTTTGCTCTTTCGACCGACTTTTCGACAAATTCGTCGTAACATTTTTCTTCTACAAACAGGCGCGAACCCGCATTACAGCACTCCCCTTGGTTAAAGAACAGACCATTATGCGCGCCCTCAATGGCAGCATCAAAATTAGCATCGGCAAAAACAATATTGGGACTCTTGCCCCCTAACTCGAGCGTGACTCGCTTCAAATTGCTCTTGGCAGAGGCTTCGAGAATGGAATGTCCCACTTCCGTCGATCCGGTAAAGGCAACCTTATCAATCCCTGGATGGTGCGCGATCGCGCTACCTGCCGTCGGTCCATAACCGGAGAGAATATTCACCACGCCTGGTGGAAATCCCACTTCTAGGATCAATTCGCCCACACGAAAAGCCGATAACGGCGTCTGTTCGGCTGTTTTCAGAACGACGGTATTCCCGGCAGCTAAGGCAGGTCCTAACTTCCAGGCTTGCATCAGCATCGGGAAATTCCAAGGAATAATTTGACCCACAATCCCCACCGGTTCATGGCGGGTGTAGCAGAATTGCGATCCACTGACGGGAATGGTTTTTCCTTGAATTTTATCCGCCCAGCCGGCGTAGTAGCGGTAAGTTTCAATGACGAAAGGCAAATCGATATTGAGCACTTCTGAGAAGGGCTTGCCATTATCCAACGTTTCCAGTCGGGCTAATTCTTCTTTATGTTGTTCGATGAGAGTCGCCAGTTGATACAGTAACTCACCCCGCTTTCTCGCTGACATTTTTGACCAATCGCCACGGTAAAACGCATTGCGGGCAGCTTCGACAGCGCGATCGACATCTGGGGCGTCTGCCTCAGCAACCTCACAAATCGCTTCTCCTGTCGCGGGATTAATCGTCTCAAACCGTTTGCCTGAGACGCTTTCTACCCATTCGTTATTAATTAAAAGCTGAGTGGGTCCGAGTTTGACTTTTTGTTCGGGTTGGGTAGCTGTGACCATGGTTGTCCTCCTTTATACCCTTTACCAAAAGTAGCTGGAGACTGAACCGATTATTCAAATTATTTTTGCCAAAGATAACTAAGTTGGTGCCTCTTTAACCACCTTTGGAAATTGGTATTGACTTCAAAAAAACTATTTTCCTCTCATTCTAAATCTACTCAATTTGTTTACTTCTAATCAGGGATCAATTCTTAACACTTTTAAAGAAATTGATGATGCATCATTAATTATAAATTGAGTTTATAAACTTTCCCTTAGTAAATTGAGGTAATTTCTAAGTTGGGTCATTCGTCTTTGCAGACAAGTCAGGTTAATGTCTTACAATCAAATTAAGGTAATTAGAGATTGAACAAATTGTTTATACCAGAGATCCAGTCCCATTAGAATTTGTTTTATTTCAAGGCTAGAAAGGGATTAAACGCTGATCCAGTTTAGGGAAAATTCAATAATATTAAGTATGATTACTCATTAAAATTGTAGTCTTCTTCATTTCTCACCACCCAGATTAAAGCGTTATCAAAATTTAATTGAGTGTTATTTGTGTCACTCTATTTAAAATATTTGCCTGTAAAAAAATTAAAATCAAATTAAAGAGGTCAAAACAATGGAAACTCATGATGCAATCGGTAACTATTTAATTCAACGGCTTTTAGAATTGGGCGTTAATCATGTTTTTGGGGTTCCTGGAGACTTTGTTTTAGGCTTTAATAAACTCTTAGAAGATAGTGATATTCAATTCATTAATACTTGTGATGAACAAGGAGCAGGATTTAGATTATCCTTCTTCAGAGGTGAATACATTTGCCATCAACCAAGAGCAAAAAATTACGGTTCAAAGACTATTTGATTATTTGAACTTCTGGATCAACCAGAATAAAGATACGATTGTCATTGCCGACGTAGGAGATGCATTATTTGCCGGTTCTCGTTTAGTCGTCCATGACAACAGTTACTTTGTTGCTCCCGCTTATTATGCGTCGGTTGGATTTGCGATTCCCGCTAGTATCGGAGCACAATTTGCTAATGCCCAACTTCGCCCGATTGTTTTAGTAGGCGATGGGGCTTTTCAAATGACAGGAATGGAGCTGTCAACCATTGTTCGGTATGGATTAAATCCCATTATTATAATTTTGAACAATTTAGGGTACGGAACAGAACGACCAATGCAAGATGGAAAGTTTAATGATATTTTATTGTGGAACTATAGCCAATTGCCTCAGCTACTTAATAGTGGTAAAGGATTTGATATCTGGACAGAGCATGATTTAGAACTTGCTTTAGAAGACGCTAAAACCGATGAAAAAAGTTTTTGTTTATTGGATGTTCACTTAGATCCTCAAGATAGTTCTTTAGCCTTGCAACGGTTAACCAAGGCTTTAAAGGAAAAGATTTAATCCACCTCTGGGCTGTTACTTTTCGAGTGAAGAGAGAGAAAAACAAAAAGTCTAATCTCGACAAAGCAGCTAGGATAGAAGTTGCCTTGGATTTATTATTGCTTTCCCCATGACACAAAAAATTTGGATTACTCGTCATGGCAATCGCTATGATTTTGTCAATCCTGATTGGTTTCTTACTGCCGAGCTTCGCTACGATCCTCATCTTGCTGAAGATGGTATTGTACAAGCTCAAGAACTAGGACAAAGATTGCAATCAGAAAACATTAGTCATATTTTTTCCTCTCCGTTTCTCCGTACGGTTCAAACCGCCCATGAAGTGGCAGAAATTTTAGATTTACCCGTCAAATTAGAAGCTGGGTTGGGAGAATGGTTAAATCCCAATTGGATGGATCATGATCCAGATATTCGCTCTCGAGAAACCTTGGCTCAACACTATTCTCAAATCGATTTAAATTATCATTCACGGGTGGTTCCTCAATATCCAGAAACGGAGGAAGCTGTCATGGCAAGAACCGCAGCAACTGCACAAAAATTAGTAAGTGAATTTACTGGAGAGCTCTTATTTGTGGGTCATGGGGCTTCGGTCTTAGGAACAGCAGAAGGATTACTAGGAAAACCGCTCAATATTCGTGCTTCTTTTTGTTGTTTGACCAAATTAGTGCAAAATAATGGACATTGGGATGTAGAACTCGCAGGCGATACATCTCATCTTTCCAATCCCGAGAAAACCATTCGCTTTCATTAGGAACACAAGTTATGACCTTACTCATTGCTGGTGATATCGGAGGAACAAAAACAATTTTGCGGCTGGTGGAAGTCACCAAGCAAGCCGTTGATTTCCAAACGCTGCAAGAAGTCACCTATCCCTCTCAGAATTACTCCGATTTAGTGCCAATGGTTCAAGAGTTTCTTGGGCAAACGGATGAGACCCCTGAAAAAGCCTGTTTCGCGATCGCGGGACCCGTGATGCAGCAAACCTCCCAACTCACTAATCTCAGTTGGTATCTCGACGCCACCCGCCTCCAAAAGGAATTAAATTTGAAAGCCGTCAGTCTCATTAATGATTTTGCAGCGGTCAGTTATGGCGTATTAGGCATCAAAGAGGAAGAAATCGAACCCTTACAAGCTGTGCAACCCCAAAACGATGCGCCAATTGCGATCATTGGTGCGGGAACGGGGTTAGGAGAAGGCTTTTTAATTCCCCAAGGCGATGGCGATTACCAAATTTTTGGGACAGAAGGCGGACATGCTGACTTTGCCCCTCGTTCTGAGTTAGAGTTCAAAATTTTAGACTATATTCGCCAGCAAAAACAGATCACTCGGGTTTCTGTTGAAAGAATTGTTTCTGGACAAGGGATTATCTCCATTTATCAAGCCTTAAGAGATCTCGACGTTCACCCAGAAAGTAAGACATCGGTGGCAGAAACGATTCGCAAATGGGAGAAACAGCAACCAACCGACCAAGATCCCGCTGCTGCGATTGCTCAAGCCTCATCAACGGATCGCCTTTGCCAGAAAACGATGGAACTCTTTATAGAAGCCTATGCCGCTGAAGCGGGAAACTTAGCCTTAAAGTTACTCCCTTATGGGGGACTTTATATCGCTGGCGGGATTGCTGCCAAAAACTTAGCTTGGATGAAAAGCGATCGTTTTCTCCAAATCTTTAAAGATAAAGGCAGAGTGAGCTCGATTTTAGATTCTGTTCCCATTCATGTTATTCTCAATCCCGAAGTGGGTTTAATCGGTTCGATTATGTATGGTTTGAATCAGTAATTTCCTGCTCTACACAGGAGTTCCTTGAGTCTTGACAGGTCGCTATTCACTGAAAAAAAATGCTATCCTAGTAGGGCTAAAAAATGAAATTGAATTCGCACATCTAGGGCTTCGGGTGTTTCCAATTGGAGATTCCCCCTAGGTGGAGGATAAACCCGAACAGGAGAAGCAAATTTATGTCAGTCATTACCCTCCGAGAACTACTTGAATCCGGTGTTCACTTTGGACACCAAACCCGTCGTTGGCATCCTGCAATGCGCCCTTACATCTACACAGCACGGAATGGGGTGCATATCATTGACTTAGTGCAAACCGCACAGTTAATGGAAGAGGCTTATAGCTATCTGCAAGACACTTCTGCCAAAGGACAAAAAGTTTTATTTGTGGGAACGAAACGTCAAGCCGCAGGCATTATTGCCCAAGAAGCGAGTCGTTGTGGCGCTTTCTATGTGAATCAACGTTGGTTAGGGGGAATGTTAACCAACTGGGAAACCATTAAAACTCGTGTGGAACGTCTCAAAGAGTTAGAGCGTCTCAAAGAAAGTGGGGCAATGGCACGTCGTCCCAAAAAGGAAGCAGCCGTTTTAGGACGAGAACTGGAAAAACTGCAAAAATATCTCGGCGGCATTAAAATGATGCGTCGCCTTCCCGACATTGTTGTCATTGTGGATCAGCGTCGTGAACATAATGCGATCATGGAATGTCAAAAACTCGGCATCCCTATTATCTCGATGTTGGATACCAACTGTGACCCTGCTTTAGCCGATATTCCGATTCCAGCCAATGACGATGCGATTCGCTCCGTGAAATTAATTGTCGGGAAACTGGCTGACGCGATCTATGAAGGTCGTCACGGTCAAATCGATACGGAAACGGAAGGCAAGTATGATGAATTAGAAGAAGGTATTGATACTTACCAAGAAGAAAGCGATGAAGAAGAAATGACGCCCGAAGCTGAGTCCGAAATGGCTACTGTTGGTGAGGGCGAAAATGAATAATCTCTGCTTCCTTGGTCAAGAAAAGACCCTCTCTTTTTGATCCAATAACGGTGTTACACTGCTCAAAGAGATTAGTGGTTTCACCAGGGAAGAATTAAGAAGCCAGCCTCCTCTTTGCGGGAGATTAAAGTAGAAACTTTCCTGATGCCAAGCCTCAGCACTGAAGACTGAGGCATTGGTCACTGTTTACTCAAATGACTTGTCTTGTAGAAAAGGAAAAAGGTTAGATGGCGGAAATATCAGCAAAACTAGTTAAAGACTTGCGCGAAAAAACTGGCGCAGGGATGATGGACTGTAAAAAAGCACTTTCTGAAAGTGAGGGTGATTTAACCAAAGCGATGGAATGGTTGCGTCAAAAGGGCATTACTTCTGCAGAGAAAAAGCAAGGACGAGCAGCCAGTGAAGGCATTATTGACAGTTACATCCACACCGGCGGACGCATTGGTGTTTTGATTGAAGTGAACTGTGAAACTGATTTTGTCGCCCGTCGTGAAGAATTCCAAAACATCGTTCGCGATATTGCAATGCAGGTTGCAGCGTATGGCAACGTGGAATATGTTTCTATTGATGATGTCCCCAAAGAACTGGTTGAAAAAGAAAAAGCAATTGAGAGAGGACGCGAAGATTTACAAGGGAAACCAGACAATATTAAAGATAAAATTATTGAAGGACGAGTGGAAAAACGCCTGAAAGAACTCTCCTTGTTAGATCAACCCTTTGTGAAAGACCAAAGTATTACCGTTGATGAGTATATTAAACAAGGCATTGCAACCTTAGGAGAAAACATTCAAGTCAGACGCTTTGCTCGTTTTGTTTTGGGAGAAGAATCTGATACGGAAGAGCAGTCTTCAGAGGAATAAGCAATTTTTTTTCAAACAGGATTGCTGCCAAACATTAGAGGGCAAAAGTAAGTGGTTAGCGCTGGCTTTTGCCTTTTTTATCATTTTTAATTCGATCTAGGTTAGTTGTTACTGGAAGTAACCAATAATGTATCAAATATAAAACATAGTAAACTATGGTGAGACCGATTCAGCAAATCGAAAGCGATCTAGAGGCATTGGAAAATCAGGTTAGCGCGATCGCGCAAAAAATTGAAAAAGCTTATGAGGAATATATTGAACAGTTAGGAGAAACGCTGCAGAACCAACTGGTTTTTTCAGTTTACCAAATTTGTACTCAAGAATATCCGGAAGGGTTTTTGAAATTATCTTTATCCCAACAGCAAGCCTTACAAAAGCAAATTCGTGACCTCGGTAAAGAAGCACAGGCAAATTTGAAATTAGGGGGAGCGGTGCTACAACAAATTGAATGGAATGATGAGCAAGCAGAAGCTTTAGAGGAAATGTTATCGGAACAAGAACAAGAATCGGTAACAGAAGATTCAGAAACAAGGACGGAAAATGATGTTAATGCAGAAGCGCTGCAACGGTTATTGAATTCAGGACAACAAGAAGCGTCAAACTCTGAATATAATAGTCCCGAACAAGTGAGAGTCTGGTGTCATTTACAAGTAGAAGCGATCACTCTAATCTTAGAAAATGTTTCTAGTCAAGCGAATGAAATCTTGCAAAAAACCGGAATATTACCGCAAGAGTTTCCCAAGGAAATGATTGATGCTGCGCTTCATTCAGAAGGAACAGGTGTTATTAGTAATCGTTCTCCGGGAGTCTTGCATTTAACCTTAGAACTGGAGCGAAAACATCAATCGGGGAGTTCTCATAATGATGAAAATGAAGTGATTCAACTGGCGATTGTGCGCTTGCGAGCGGGGGAATTAGAATTTGTAACGCCCCATTTAAATACGAAACGGAGAGCATTACGCAATCTTGAACAACAGTTACAACAACTGGATGAACAGTATCGTAAACTAACGAGAGAACGCGCGATCGCGCAAGCCGAACTCGCATGGCGCAGCAGCTGGCACGAAGATTAATGCTCAACCTCCCTGGGAGCAGAAAATTATCCAATCGTGAGTGTTGGTTTCTCAGATCTCAGCAAACGTAAGCCATTAAGCGTGACTAAAAGTGTTGAGCCTTCATGCCCAAGAACACCAGCAGGAAGCGTTAATTCCCCGAAGAAGTTAGCGAGGATTAAAAGAATAATGGAAGTGAGCGCGAGGGTCAGATTTTGCTTGATAATCCGTTGCGATTGCTTTCCGATGCGAATCGCTTGCTCTAATTTTCCTAACCGATCTGCCATCAGCACAATATCAGCGGTTTCTAAAGCGACATCACTACCCACTCCCCCAATGGCAATTCCCACTGAGGCTTGAGCGAGAGCCGGTGCATCGTTAATCCCATCACCGACCATGGCCACTGTATGATTATGTTGTAATTGCTCAATGAGCTCGACTTTCTCCTCTGGTAAAAGATTAGCGTAAACTTGGTCAATGCCAACTGCTGCGGCAACGGTTTGAGCAGTCGTGATTTGATCCCCGGTAACCATAATCGTAGTCGTAATGCCCATTTGCTTCAACTTGGTTAGTAGCTTTGCTGCTTGGGGATGAACTTGATCGGCAACCGCTAATATCCCAAGGAGTCGCTGTTTTTGAACAACCCAAATGACGCTGCACCCCTGAGCTGCGAGCAATTCACTCTTCTCATTGAGATTGGTATCCACTTCTATTGGCTGATTAAAAACAAATTGTTTTTTACCGATCGTGACTGCTTGACCTCCAATTTGCCCGGTGATTCCTTGTCCGGCTCGTGCCTGAACGTTGATCGCGCTGAGTAAAGGCAGATTCTCAGCTTGAGCCGCTTGTAAGATGGCTTGGCTAATGGGGTGTTCCGAGTAAGCTTCCAGAGACGCGGCAATTTGTAGCAGTTCTTCTTTCGTTACGTCAAAAGCGGGAAGCACTTCTGTAACCTGTAATTCTCCCGTGGTCAGCGTTCCTGTTTTATCAAACGCGATCGCGCTGACTTGCCCAATTCGTTCTAGCTGCGCTCCGTCTTTGAATAAAATTCCTGAGCGCGCCCCTTGTGCCATGCCAGATAGTAAGGTTGGCATAATTGCTGCCATCAGCGCACAGGGGGAAGCCACGACGAGAAAAACTAAGGCGCGATAAATCGTGGTTTCCCAATTCCACGCCAAAAAGAAAGGGGGAAGGATTGCTAAAGCAACGCCGATGAGAACAATGACTCGCGCATAGCCCCGTTCAAACTGGTCTAAAAACTGTTGCGAGGGGGGCTGAGACGTTTTTGCTTGCTCTACGAGTTGAATTACCCGCTGAATCAAACTACTTTCGGGAGGTTTGTGCAGTTCGACCGTTAATGCGCCATTACCGTTAATGGTTCCGGCAAAGACTTCATCTTCCACCTGCTTCTCCACAGGAATCGATTCCCCGGTAATCGGTGCTTGATTCACACTACTCCACCCTTCCCGGATAATCCCATCAGTGGGAAACATTTCCCCCGGTTTCACTAAAACGCGATCGCCAATTTGTAACTGCTCAGTGGGAATCATGGTTTCCCTTCCCTGTTGCAAAATTCGGGCGGTGTCAGGGGTCAGTGCCATCAAACTGCGAATATTGCGCTCAGTGCGGTGCATGGCAATGTTTTCTAACGCGCCACTCATGGCAAAAATTAAAATCAACACCGCCCCATCCACTAAAAGGTAATAATCCTGTTGCCACAACCCCAAAATCGCAGCCCCTAAGGCAGCAACAATCATTAGCAAGTCCACATCCAATTCCCATTCTTGCCAGAGGGTTTTCACGCCATCACGGGCATTGTCAAAACCACCAATGACATAAGCTGCTAACAAGAGCCAAATTCCGAACCCCAGTAAATTCCCATTCAGTGCCAGCCAACCGAGGAAGGTGAAGATAGCACAAACCGCAGCAGCGATCGCGTCGGGATAGGTTTTCATCCAAGCCGGGAGTTTTCCTTTCTTCATCAATGCAGGAACCATCTATAAGCGCCGAATCCCTATTAACTTACTCGGTTATGGTAAACTTTGACATTAATGTGAAGGTCAAGAGAAATCTTCTACTTTTGATTGATGCTGACGATTAAACAACTCACTGCCACGGTTGGGGATGGTGTGACACCGCGCATGGTACGACACTATCACCAAATTGGTTTAATGCCCTCCCCAAAGCGTTCTGCCAGTAACTATCGCCTCTATACCGAAGCGGATGTTCAGCGGTTGCAACGGATTGTGGCGCTGAAACAACAGGGATTTCAACTCTCTCATATCAAGCAAATTTTGGAACAAGAGTCTTCGTCAGATTCTCTGCTGCAACAGTTACAACAACAATACCAGAGTGTCTTACAGCAATTGGTGAAATGGCGGCAAACCGCGATCGCGCTCGAGGGATTATTAGGGAGAGATGAGTCTTGCCAATCTCTGCAAGCAGAAGCGTTGGCGCAACTGGGACGGTTGCAAGCGGAAACGGAAACGACGCGATCATTAAGCGAAGGACTCTGGGCATCTTTAGACGCTGGCGTTTGTGATCATCCTGAGAATTTTCAGCAGGCACTGCAACGTTTGTTACCCGATCTGTCTCAGCGACCTGAAATAGAAGTCGATATCTTATCTCATTTAGTTTTAGCTTGTGGTGATGTTAGTTTAGCCGCTTTTATTCGTTTCAGTCCGGATCTAATCAAAGTTGCCAGAGAAACTTTGAGTACAGGGGGGACGATCATGACTGATGTTCCGGCTGTTCTTAACAGCTTAGATCACACTCGCCTTGCTCATTTGGGATGTCAATCTTTCTCGTTAATGAATGACTCTCACCTTAATACTGCTGCAGATGCAGAAAAAGCATTTTGGCAGGATCACAATTGGCAGCAACGTCTTGCAGAACAAATTGAGGGTCAGATCTGGGTCATCGGTTATGCGCCCTCTGTACTACTCAAACTCTGCGAACTAGTAGAAACCCAAGGCAGTAAACCAGCCCTTGTCATCGGGCTTCCCATTGGTTTTAGCCATGCCCCAGCCGCAAAACGGCGACTGTTACAGCTACCCATTCCCTATCTCACCAGCGAAAGTGCCCTTGGGGGCGGCTTACTCGCAGCGGTGGTGCTGAATCGGTTAGCTGCTTCTCTACTAGAAAAGCCAGATTGCCATTGCTATCTTCAGAATCTTTAGTTGAACGTTGCTTCTAACTGTTGAGAGGCGGTTTTAATTTTCTCTAAACTCCCCGGATTAACCAGTCCATAATAGTCAAAAACATACACTTGATCCTGTTGAGTTGCTTTGAGATTTTTCCAAAACGCTTCTTGTTTGAGTTGTTCTAAAATTCCTTCTCGACTGGGATCGACAATAATCAGGGTATCAGGATTAGACTGAAGAATCTTTTCTGGGGAAAGGGTGACATAACCGCCAACCGGTGAACTTCCCTGTAATTGAGCAGCTAAATTCGTGACAGGAAACTGACTGAGTAAATCCCCCGCCCAACTATTTTTATTCGGGGCTAGAATCGGCTGACGACTGACTAAAACTAACGTAGAAAGATTGCTTTTTTCATTAGTTTTATCGGGGAGATAGGTATCATATTCTTTGAGTAAGGGTTCTGGATCAGATCCAATCGCACTAGCAAGGGTTTTAGTGACTTCTTTTAAAGATTTCCAACTATCAATATTGGTCGCGATCGTTTTGATTCCTAATTCTTCTAGTTTAGATAAGGTTTGATCGCTAAATCCTTCTGCGCCAATGACTAAATCTGGTTCAAGAGCAACAATTTTTTCTAAATCGGGTGGTGTGCGTCCTTCATTCATAGTGGGGAAGTCTGTAAATCGTTCATCCTCTTTCAGTAAACGACTCCCTGGAATTCCCACTAATTTTGTTGCATCTAGACGATAGATAATATCAGCCGTTAAAGAAGTTAAGGCAACAACTTTTTGAGCTTCTGTTTCAGGATTTAAGTCTGTATCTGTGGTAGTTTCTGCTTGAGAATTGGGGTTAGTGTCTGTTGTATTAACACCGCAAGCGACGAGAGAAACACTAAGCAGAAAAGTGAAGAAAAAAGTTCGATAAAGCATGGTTTATTATTTGTTATTTGTTATTTGTTCTCCCCTCTCAAATGCTAGGGAGGATTCCTTTAAAACCGAAAACGAACGCTAGCAGCCACATTAAAGCCTGGTTGTGCAAAACGTTCTAAATCTTCATCATCATTGGTTCTTCCTTCAACATCTGACCAAATAAAGTATTTCTCATTGAATAAATTGAACAAGCCTAAATTAATTGACAGGCGATCAGAAATATTGTAATAGCCAATTAAATCCACGATTGTGTAGCCATCAGGTGCAAATAAATCATCACCATCAATGCGTGTTTTTTCTCCAACAATCGTGGCAATTAATTCGGTTCCCCAGCGATTTTCTGCAGCACGATAACGCAAACCGACTACTGCTTCAAGAGGATTAATGCTATTCAAAGGAACGGATTCATCTCCCGATGTATTATTTCCTTCTGCCCAAGCAATATTGCTAATTAAACTTAAACCATTATTTTTATTTCCAGTCAAAAAATATTCTAATTTCGCTTCAAAACCATAAATTTCTGCTTGGTCAATATTCTGACTTTGGAATTGTAAAAAACCATCACTTGGACGCGGACCTAATCCCACGGTATCAATAAAATTATCATAATCATTGTAAAAGCCAGCGAGGGTAAAATTAATCTTGGGATAAGCGCCCCGGATTCCAACTTCAAAACTATCGCTGGTTTCGGGTTCTAAATCTCCATTGGGTAAAACAGTATAGCCAAAGGCAAAATTGGTAAAACCAATATTGGCATCATCATAGGGAGGACTGCGAAAGCCTCGCGCATATTGACCATAAATTGCCAGTTCTGGGGTCGCTTTATAAACAATCCCTAATTTGGGCGAAAATGCCGATTCATTGACATCTTCTACTTCAAAATTATTCACATTAATTCTTGCAAAATCATCATCTTCATTAGCAGTTAGAGAATAGTAATCCCAACGGAGACCCGGAATAATTGAAAACTGACCCATTTCGATTTCATCTTGAATATAAAGGGCTAAACGAAAAGTATCTGTATCAGGAAAAGTTTTATTCGGAAATTCTTCACCAGCGACAAACTTGGTAATACTACCATCAGTTAAATCAATAATGCTATTATCTCGAGGACGAGAGGTTTGGGTATTATAAATTTCTGCGCCATAAACTAAGCGATGATCCGAATTTCCGATCGCGAAGTTACTTTCTAATTGTAAATCGCCCCCAAATACCTCCTGTTTAAACTGATTATTGTCAATGCGTTCAATAGGAGTATTAATGGGAGGAACCGTTGGTTGCTGAATCCCAATTGAGGTTTTTTCTTCTTCGATTCTGGAATTTTGGAAATAGAGATTGACATTCGCTTTTTGTAGCCAACTCGCATTGTCATTATCATAAGCATAATTTAAGCTCACGCGATCGCGCTTTCTGGTATCTTCCGCTTCCACATCTTCCCGTAGAAAAAAGACAGGCGGACCCCCACTAAGATCAAGGGGAGTGCGACCTTCTTCATTAATTAAAGTTGTGTCACTGCTACTATCAAGCACTTCACCAGTTAACTTAAAGCGATTATTTTCATTCAAGTTATAAACTAATTTCGTCAGAATATTAAACTCGTCAACGGTTTGCGGATTACTTTCAATTTCACCAAAGTTTTTAAACTTAGAATCATTAGTAACTGTAATAGCAGAAGAGGCTTCTATGGTTCCGGTTTCATCTTCTATAGCTAAAACGCCTGTCGTTGTATTTCCTTCATTATCACTGCCATAATTGCTGCTAAAGCTAGTGTAAACAGACTCGCCAAAGATATCCAGATAATCTTCCGGGTCTTTAGTAATAAAAGAAACCACACCCCCGATCGCGTCACTGCCATATAACGCAGAAGCGGGTCCTTTTACAATTTCCACTCGTTCAATGGTTTCTAAGTTAAAAAAGTCTCTTCCGCGACCGACATAATTATCTGCGGTGCGAATCCCATCAATTTGAATTAAAACCCGATTCCCATCAATTCCACGAATATTAAAGCCTTGATTACCAAAACGATTGGGATTTCTTCCCACAGAAACCCCTGGTTCATAACGGACTAAATCTCGGATACTTCGCATCACTTGTTGTTCAATCGCTTCTAATTCAATAATGACAATGGAAGCAGTAGAATCGAGTACAAAACGAGGCGTTTTTGTTGCAGTAATCGTAATCTCTAAATCCACATCATCAATGTTGACATCTTCCTCAAAATCATAGTCTGACTCACATTCTCCCGTCTCAGGGTTTCTTTCTTCCTCTTCTTCACACACTGCTTCGGCGTTATTTTGAGCAATAAAATGGGCGATAAAGGGATGATTATGTAACGGGCTTGCTTCTGCTGTACTTGTTAATAGGAAAAAGAAGAAGACAGTAGAAGCTCCCAAAATTCCTAATTTTTCGTGATTGAGTTTATTTTGGTTTTGGCAAAGCGTTAAGAGATCAAAGATTTGATTTTGCTTCATGATTCTTCCTAAATGGCAGTTGATAAATGGCTTTCTTCGCTGACCGAAAGGGGATAAATTTGTTTTCCGACTGGAGTATTCATAATGGCAACTTCTACCCCAAAGACGGCTCTTAAATTTTCGGGCGTTAATACAGTGTTGACTTCACCAACTGCGTAAAGTCGTCCCTGTTTTAGTAACGCCAGTCGATTACTGTAACGACTGGCAAGATTAATCTCATGTAACACGGTGATAATGGTTAAGCCTTGCTGATTGAGCTTTTTTAATAGCTCCAAAAGTTGCAATTGGTAATGCAAATCTAAATAAGTGGTCGGTTCATCTAAGAGTAAGATTTTGGGATTTTGGGCTAAGGCTAAAGCCAGAAATGCTCGTTGTCTTTCTCCCCCCGAAAGGCTTGCCACAGCGCGATCGCGCATGGAGTCCAAAGCCGTTTCCGCGATGGCTTTTTCCACCTGTTTCTTATCTTCTGTTTGTAAATCCCATTGATACCAAGACTGATGGGGGGTTCTCCCTAAACTGACGAATTGTTCAACCGTTAATCCTCTGGGAATCGCTTGCTGTTGCGGTAAAATCGCCAGCGATCGCGCTACTACTGAAGGGGGTAATTTATGGACGGATTTCCCATCTAAGAGCACGGTTCCGGCAACAGGCGTGAGAATGCGAGATAATAGTTTAATTAAGGTAGATTTTCCAGAACCATTGGCACCAATTAAACTTAACCATTCCCCTGAATGCAGTTCTAAATTGATATTTTCTAAAATGAGTTTGGAACCATAGCCACCGCTTAGGTGATAACTATTCAAAGGCATAAAATAAACCTCAAAACGAACGACGATACAGTAGCCAAACAAACAAAGGCGACCCAATTAGCGCGGTGACAGCCCCCACAGGTAACTCCACCGCACCCATGCGGGAAAGCAAATCCGCTAACGAGAGCACCATTGCGCCTCCTACTGCAGAAAGGGGAATTAACAGGCGATAATCGTTGTTTCCCAGCAGAAATTTCACCCCATGGGGAACTAATAAACCGATAAACCCGATTAACCCCGCGATACTCACCGCACTCGCCGCCAGCAAGGTTGCTGTCCCGCCGATTAATAAGCGCGATCGCGCTAGAGAGACTCCTAAGCCCACTGCTAACTCATCTCCTAGATTTAAAACATTAAGCGAACGAGATAATAGACAAGCGATGATTAACGCAATGAAAATGTAAGGGGCAGATAGGGTTAATTCCGACCAACCCCGTCCATTGAGACTTCCCACAATCCAATTCAGCGCCTTTTGAATGCGTCCATCCTCCGATAACAGCAGCAATGTTGTTTGAATTGCCCCAAACAGGGAAGAAACTGCCACACCGCCTAAAATTAGACGTTCCACTCGAATGTCGTTACCACTTCGCGCTAAGAGATAGACGAGGCTGGTGGTGAAGATAGCGCCGACCCAAGCTGCAATGGGGATCAGAAAAAGAAACTGATTTAATGTGATTAAAACCACAACCACTAACCCTGCTCCAGCAGAAATTCCCAACAGAAAGGGCGTTGCCAAAGCATTGCGCAGCATTCCCTGCAATAAGGCGCCTGAGGTTCCTAAGGCTGCACCAACCGTAAATGCCGCTAAAACACGGGGTAATCGTAATTGCCAAATAATAATTTGATGCGTTTGATCGCCTTGTTGTAATAGGGCTTGCCATACCTCACGATAGGTGAAAGAGACGGAACCAATAGAGAGAGATAATGCCAAAGTTAGCAACACCCCCAAACTAATGAAAGCTATTGTTAGTTGGGAACGATTGATTTTTGGCAAATAATTCGCTAAAACTCCTTTATTAAGAGAATTTTTCATCACATTAGCTTACTGATGGCACTCAAAAAAAGATATTTATTAACAATTTAAAGCAATAATAAATCGACTATACTTTTATTGATAAAGTTTGTCAATCAAAATCGAGATTTATTCTGATTGCTGGATTTGAAAGAATCGGGATAAAACTTTATCAATTCTGAAATACAAGGATTTTTTTTGTTTTCTGGTTGCTTGACTTTCCTCAACAATTCTTTTAATGTGGAATCGTTAACTTATAGGAATTCTTAATTAAACAGGAGAATGGCTCTATCTCAGTTTTCGATTGAGCAACGGTATCAACAGCAGCGATCGCGCCAGCGTTTGCTCGTATTTAGTATTTTTAGTTCTCTCCTGCTCCATGGCGGGCTGAGTTTACTAGAATGGAACGTTGATCCCAAAGAAGCTTCAAAAGATCAAGAAGAGCCAATCGAGTTAATTGTTTTAGAAAAACCGAAACCCAAAACCCAACCTGAAGCGAAAACTGAAGCCGAATCGCAATCAGAAGCTAGCCAACCCTCATCTTCTAGTGCTTCTGATGCTTCTCAATCACAAGAGAGTGGCGGTGTGGCTACTCAGCCTCAGTCGCAACCTGAGCCCAAGCCACAACCTGAGCCCAAGCCACAAGTGACGGCTCAACCCGAACCGAAGCCCGAGCCACAACCTGAGCCCGAGCCGCAAGTGACGGCTCAACCCGAACCTGAGCCCGAGCCGAGACCAAAGCCTGAATTAGACACATCAAGACCGGCACCGAAGCCTTTGTTAGACAATAGTCAATTGAGCTCAGCACAAAACAATACGGAAAAGAAAGAGGCTTCTGAACCGAGTCAGGAAGAAACCGAGAGTCTAGCAACAACTCAAGGCAACAATGAAAATCAGGATACTGCCCAAGAACAGGGTAATCAAACCCAATCAGGAACTGAAGGTAGTCAGCCTAGTCAGAGCTCATCCGGAAATTCAAACAACCAACAAAATAATAACGCTAGTGGAGAACAGCAACAAGCTAGAGCAAATCCTCCTAACCCCGGTCGTTTACCAGCAAGTGGAGGAACCTTATTGGGATGTGGCAGCAAGCCCAAGATTGATTTTGAAGTCGAAGTACGACCGGTTGTGAGTATTCAAGTTAGCCCCGGTGGTTCGGTTACGAGTGCCAGTATTGTTCGTTCTAGTGGTGAGAGTCGGCTTGATCGCGCAGCCCTCGACTTTGCTCGCAGTTGTCGCTTTACCGATTCTCCCAATGGTCGTGCCGGAAAAATTGCCGTGAGTTTTGTTCAAGAAGGATCACAACAAGAACGAGAAGCTCAAGAACGTGCAGAACAACAAGAAAGAGAGCGTCAACAAAAGTTAGAACAACAACGCCAAGCTGAACAAGAAGCTCAAGAGCAAGCTGAACAAGCGCGTCAGCGCCAGTTGGAACAAGAGCGTCAAGCTGAACGAGAACGTCAGCGCCAGTTAGAACAAGAGCGTCAAGCTGAACGAGAAGCTCAACAACAAGCTGAACCGAACAATAATCCACCCGAATTATTACAACCCAAAGAAGGAGAGGAAATGCCAGAATTATTGGCACCCGAATCTTAGCTTCTCCTCTATGTGATACACTCCAGCATCAAACCAAAGATTATGAAGCTGGCTTCTCCACCCTTAAAGGGCTTCGCGTTTTATACTCATTGACTGACAAAAGTTGCAAGCAAAGAAGCAAAACCCTAATTAGGAAAAAGGGTGCCAGGATTTGATCAATTTCACTTTTCTTGGACGGATATCGAATCGCCAATTTCTAAGCCCAGTTCTTTTGCTCGTCCGCCTTGGAGTTCAATGACTTGATCAATCAAAACATTAGGGCTGTAAGTGGTGCAAGGATCGTCTTCACAAGGAGGAACTTGGTGCGCGATCGCGGCAACTTTTCCCTCACTTACGAAAATCATATCGAGTGGAACCTCAACATTTTTCATCCAAAATCGAGGCACACGCGGCGGATTCATTGGAAATAGCATTCCCCGATTGGGAGGAATCGCTTCACGATACATTAATCCAATGGCTTGTTGTTGGGGAGTCTTTGCCACTTCTAACTCAATGGTTTCCCCCCCAATTTCGACTTGGGCTGTAATGGGAAGTTTTTGCGCTAGTGATTCAGTGGCGGCGGGTTGAGAATCGGCAACAGAAGTATTAGTAGAAGCACAACCGATTAATAAGAGACAAAATAAAGGAATCCAACTCAAACGCAGCATAAGTTTCTGATAAGATGAGGATCTGTTTTTCTATCTTCCCTACTATTTTTCTTAATTGTCCATCACCGGATTAATAATCTCATTAATGGAAAACTGGCGTTGCTGTTTTAGCAATTCTAACTGGCGTTGTGCTTCATAAAATTGTTCCATGTAGTAGCGAATGGTTGGTTCATCACTCTTGGGATCGAGTTGCTGCCATTGTTGCAGACAGTAACGTTTTTGTTTCTCACAAGCGGTTTGTTCTAACGTCGCGATCGCGGCTCGCAAAACCAATCCCGGACGTTGGAGATCGGTGCTGGTGGTTTCTTGTAACTGAATAATACTCCTCAACTGGCTCTCATACTCGGGCAATTGACTGACTTCATTTTCTAACTGCAGCAACAAGAGATTTTTTCCTTGATGATCCCCACTAAAATCATAGGTTTCTTCTAAACTTAAAATTTGCTGCCATAACCAGCGATGAGGCGATAGACTCAATAACAACTCCTTCTCTTCGAGGGTAACCGCAATTCTTTCCCGATACCCTGGGCAATGGAGATACACGCGTAACAGTAAGGCTTCGGCTTGGGCAAGGAGTTGACTCTCTGTGGGAAAGGACGGGACTTTTTTGGGGACTGTTGAAGACTTTTTCGCTTGTTGTTTCCGACCTTGGGGCTTTTTCAGCGCATTCCGCAGGGTTTCTGTATATAGCGGGGTCAGTTGCGAATCGCCTTGACTTAAGCGTTCGGCACAATGGCGAAGGTAATGGGTGCGCAGGGTGACATCTTGGAGACGGTTCAATAGTTTTACCATTCCCTGTGTAACCTGTTGAATTTGATCAGGTTGGTTGAGATCTTGATCTTGTAGTAGGAGCTGAATTTGCCAATCTAACCAAAAGGGTGCCGTTTCTAATTGTTGACGGTACTGTTGGGCAGCATCATCACTACTTTTGAGAAACTCATCGGCATCTTTGCCACCGGGAAGGTTCAAGATCCGCAGTTGGACTTGTCCCGAATAAACTAAGGGTTCAATTTCCTGAATGGCTCGTTCTGTCGCCGTTGTTCCTGCTTTGTCGGCATCGAAATTAAAGATAATCCGTTTGGAGTCGGTGTAGCGTAACAACTGACGAATCTGGTCGTTACTGAGTGCGGTTCCTAAAGAGGCAACGACCGGCTTAATCCCTGCGTCATGCAGCGCGATCGCGTCAAAATAGCCCTCCACAATAATCGCTTGGTCTTCTTTGCGGATGGCATCTCGGGCTTGATCCAGGGCAAACAAGGTCTGACTTTTATCGAATAAGGGCGTTTCTGGAGAATTGAGATATTTCGGTTCATCATCGCTAAGGGTGCGACTGCCAAAGCCAATGGTGCGTCCTTGGGCATCGCGAATGGGAATCATTGCGCGATCGCGAAACCGATCATAATAGCCTTTTCCTGACTTGCGCTGTTGGATTAACCCCGCTTGTTCCACTAATCCCACCGGGTAGCGTTTTTGTTCCACTAAGTACCGATAGAGCGTTTCCCAACCAGAAGGGGCATATCCTAAGCCCCAACTTTGCAAAGTTTCCCCTTGCAATTGGCGTTCTGATTTTAAATACGCAAGGGCAACTTCTCCCTCCGGTTGATACAAAACGTGCTGATAGAAGTTCCCCGCAACGGCTAAGATTTCATACAGTTGTTCCCGAACCGATAGTTCTCGCTGCAGTTCTTCTTGCTGTTCCGGTTCAAGGGTTTTGACACTCACTTGATAGCGTTGGGCTAACTCTAGCACCACTTCAGTGAAAGACTGCTGTCCCAACTCCATCAAGAACTTAAAGATATTCCCCCCAGCGCCGCAGCCAAAGCAGTAATAAAGTTGTTTACTGGGGCTAACGGTAAAACTGGGGGTTTTTTCCTCATGGAAAGGGCATAACCCTTGATAGTCTTTGCCTCGCTTTCGTAACACGACGTAGTCGGAGATGACATCAACAATGTCAGCTTGTTCACGAATACTCTCAATCGTGTCAGGATGAAAACGAGAAGAACTCAAGGGTTTGCCAGCTTAGTTAAAACAACTATGAGTGAAGTTGAACAGATGAAACATCATCTTACTGATCTGATTCGTCATCCCATTCATCAACTGCAATGAGTTCTTGAACGGGGTCTTGCATAGAAAAGCCAAACTCTAGGAGTTCATTTTTCCAGTAAGACCATTCATTTCCATAGAGGAGTGCAATTTTCCAGATGCTGTCAGTCGGTTTAAGCAGTTTGGAATCAATCAGTGACTGCACTTGACGTTGCAACTTCACCATGGGGTGAGCTACTTGCTTAGTCATAAATTCAATTCGCTTACAATAAATTTTGCAAATGCTACGTGTAGAACTTCTCTCCTTGTTATTCGTTCGCTCTCGCAGAGGGGACAAGCGCAGAGAAGTCACTAATACTATTTATAGCGTAATTGGTACTCATTTGGCAAGAAATCGGGTTTAAAGATGCTTGCCTTGCGTTTTTGACAACAACAATTGACCGAAAAGCAGCGTGATCGCGATGATTCCCAGTCATGTTCAGAGAAGGATTAATCCTTTAAGCAGTAAGTAGTGTTGATCATCGAAAAAACAACCTCATCTTCTGACCCATTTCACGGGGAAACACTTAAGTTATTCGACAGGTTGTCTTTTGACTCTAATTGAGAATTTTTTTATTCTGCACTGGATTCAATTACCACTTTAATTTTTTCTTAAAATCAGATGATCAAGCTCAATTGGTGTTTACTGAGTGCAGGCTTTTCCTTACTCTTTCCTTTACCGGTTTTCTCGCAAACGCAGCCCCTCACTGCCATTAAAGGAACTGAATTTAATGAACCGATTACTATTACTCTCCCTGCTGACAAAATCTATCGCTTACAAAGGATTCAGACTTCCCCTCCTCTCCAGCTAAATCCCTCTTCTTACGCCATCCAATTCATCTCCCTACCTTTAGCTGAAACCAATTCAACTCTCAATGCAAGCGAGGTTGATGCTTTACCGTTTCAACCTACTACAATTATTCTTGCTCATAGTGATGACAAAACAACTGCACCGGGTCAATGGACCTCGGGGCGACCTGATGGACATGCTCCCATTGGCGTTATGGGGGATCATGTTCATGGTCAAGGAGAGTGGATGGTGTCTTATCGCTATATGTTTATGTCTATGGATGGCAATCGCGATGGAACCGATGACCTAAGTACCGATGAAGTACTGGAAGATTTCATGGTTTCCCCAGAAGACATGACCATGCAAATGCATATGCTAGGTGCGATGTATGCGCCTACTGATCAGCTCACGCTGATGGCAATGGTTCCCTTTGTGATCAAAGAAATGGACCATGTGACTCGCATGGGAACCGATTTTACCACCAACTCTAGTGGCATTGGCGATATCAAATTGTCAGGATTGTATCAACTCTTCAATGAAAATCGTCAGAGTGTCCACCTCAACCTCGGCTTTAGTCTTCCTACAGGTTCCATTGATGAACGGGATGATACTCCTGCTGGAGAGGATGTCATTCTCCCTTACCCGATGCAAATTGGTTCGGGAACAGTCGATTTACGTCCTGGTATTACCTATCTGGGTCAAACGGATAATTGGTCGTGGGGAGCGCAAGCGAACACGGTGTTACGCTTAGGCGAAAATGATCGCGGTTATACGGTGGGAAATCGCTATCAACTCATGGGATGGTTCGCTCGTCGCTTAAACGAAACCGTCAGTGTTTCTCTGCGCTTAGATGGTGAAACTTGGGAAGATTATGACGGTGCTGATTCGGCACTGAATCCGAATGTTATTCCCACTGCTGACCCGGATTTACGGGGGGGAACTCGTTTAGACCTAGGATTAGGCGTCAATGTCTATTTACCCGAGAGCTTTTTACCGGGAGGTCGCTTTGCAGCAGAATTTGAACTTCCTGTTTACCAATCTTTAGAGGGACCGCAATTAGAAACAGATTGGCAATTGATAGTAGGCGTTCAATCCGCTTTTTAATGACTCACCCGATCAATTGCAGTCTCATGTCTTAATTCAGTCATGCCCCATGCGATAAGATTGATACGTAACTCTCGTTGCCTGTGGTTTGACAAGATAACGAGAGTTTTCTGATTTCGGGCAATGCTGATAAACTTAGAAGCTCGCAGATTTGCCTCTTATAACCCATCCACTTCTCGCCATTACTGAGAGCGCCGTGCCTCTTGCGAGAGAGTTACTAGCACTCAACCATAAATCCTAATGACTCCTTCCACTCGACAACGAGAACCCGTTACCAGCTTAATTCTCTACCACCTTTTCAAATGGTCGGTAGTGAGTCCTATGTTTAACTTCTACTTTCGAGGTAAACTCCACGGTCGCGAGAATGTCCCTCAAAAGGGAGCATTAGTTGTCGTCAGCAATCACGCTAGCTTATTCGATCCGCCGCTGCTTTCTTGTTGCGTTGGACGCCCTGTGGCGTATATGGCAAAGGAAGAGTTATTTGAAATTCCGGTTTTGAAACAAGCCATTTCTCTCTATGGGGCTTATCCGGTGAAGCGAGTGCAGGCAGATCGCAGTGCGATTCGGGCAGCGCTCAAGACTTTAGAACAAGGATGGGCTGCAGGTATTTTTCTCCAAGGCACCCGTACTCCTGATGGACGGATTACTCAACCCAAACTGGGGGCAGCAATGATTGCTGCCAAGGCACAAGCGCCTATTCTACCAGTTAGTCTCTGGGGAACGGAAAAAATTCCACAATCTGGGACTCCCTTTCCACTGATTACAGCTCGCATTGCTGAACCTTTGCCTCCCCCGGCTTCAAGTAAGCGTCAAGTTTTAGAAAGCGTCACGGAAAAATGTGCTGATATCATCAATACCATGCATGCGCAAGGGCGTTAACAGTCACCAGTAACCAGTTCTCAAAAAGAGGGAGATAGAGTGAGGATAAGACCAGGATTAAGAATTAATAATGAGGTGTCTAGCCATAACCAGTGACAGATGAGGACTATAGGGATGAGATTTTTATGATATTCACTCTAGTTTGAAGCTACACTTTTTGGGTTATTGTAAATTCTCTAATTTTTGTCCGATCAGGCTCCTTTTTTCTTTGACTAGCCCAACGGGGAAAGGTCATAATTTCCTTATGTCCATTTTCATCAAGAATATGAACTCCCCTTTGATTGAGATTAAGCGTCCAAAATTTCTTTTTTTGTATTAGCACGTGATACCAATTGCCTGAAACGGGTGAATGTAATTGAGCAAAATCAGGAGAACCTTTCTCTTTTTCGAAGAAAAATGGCTTACTTTTATAAATGAAGTAAGCATCTAATTGTTCTTCTATCTTAGGTTGTAAAAACCTCCAAATAATAGCCCCTAAAGTTAAATTTGGAAGTAAATTATTAAAAGAATCTGGTATTTCATTAAACATATTAATCGTTTCTGTTTTTTGGGTATTATAGCAGTCCCAGATGATTTTAGAGGAAGATTAAAGGTTAATCCTTGATTGGATATAGAGTGGGTTCTCTCGTTTCATTTAGGATTGCTAAAGCTTAAATCTGGGCAATGAACCAAGAATTTCTGTTTTCGCTAAAGCTCCGATTCTATAGTGGTGGAGTATCAAGTTGTTAATATTTTCTCTAGCTTTAAACTGTAACTTAAATTACTGATCACTATCAAACTAATGGTGATCAAGCTAGTTAACAGATAAAACAGTATATTTTTATGAAATGGTCCCATCGAAGTGGTTATCGCAATGGAAGCTATTAACGATAGGGGAATATTCCATAGCCAATACAGACCCATATTGAAAGGGAAATAATGATTTCCATTTAAAGCGATTGATTGTTTCAGCACTTGTATTTGTAACCAACCCAAGAAGTACCCCAAGCCAAAACAGACAAGAATACTTCCTAAAAATACCAGGAATCTAATCCCCCAATAATTCTGATTACTGAAAGCGGTTATTCCAAAAATAAAATATCCCAACCCGATAGTGATTAGCCATAAACCAGAGACCATTATGCCGCTAACGATAGTAACAATTCCCCAAGTATAGGCATTAGCGAGAGTTGAGTGTAATAGTCGCCATTGCACTAAACCTAATAAAATCCAATCCGCCAGAACTAAAAGATTAATTTCCAGACGGTTGCTCATGTAGCTAATGTTTCTACGGCTTATCTCTATAAGTATCCTGAGATTAAACATCGTATT
>CAZAYV010000011.1:0-40182 GCA_964489465.1 uncultured Dactylococcopsis sp.
ATGCCACACTCGATTATCAATGTAGCTAAAGGTTTCTTTGCTAACCACACCTCTGCGGTGGTGGCGGGAAAAAAATTGTGTTTGAGAAGATTACACGACCGACTTCCCTACAACAAAAAGCTCTAGATTTATTGGGAGTTTCTCTAAGGTGTACCCAGTAAAAGGGCAATCAAGTTGGGTCAACCCCCCTTATATCACAGGGTCGGTCATTTTTCCAATCCAAAGTTCCGACCTTTTGTCAAATCCAAAGTTCCGGTATATTAATTTCGAAAAATCACCCAAAATGAGGAGTGAAAAGTGGAAGATCTCAATCAATATTTAGTGATCGCACAAGAGAAAGCCATTGAGTTGGGTTTAAATTTACTCGCCGCCATTGTCATCTTTGTGATTGGCCGCTGGGCCACCAAGCTGATTACCCGACTTGTTAAGCGCATCATGGCTCGAAAAAAATTGACGTGATGTTGTGCAACTTTGTGTCAAACCTAGTTTACTATGCACTGTTGGCATTTGTCATTGTCGCGGCGCTAAACCGGTTAGGCTTACAAACGGCCTCATTTATTGCCATCTTAGGTGCTGCTGGTTTAGCCATTGGCTTTGCTTTACAGGGATCGCTCTCTAACTTTGCCGCCGGAGTGCTGATGGTCTTCTTTCGCCCGTTCAGCGTAGGAGACTTTATTGAAGGCGGTGGCACCATGGGTACAGTTCAGGAAATCACGTTATTTACGACCCAACTGCTGAGTCCCGATAATAAAGTGGTGATCATCCCCAACGCTAAACTCAATGGCGACAATATTATCAACTTCAACGTTCTGGGACAGCGAAGAATGGACCTAGTCGTTGGGGTGAGCTATGACGCTGACACCAATGAAGTTAAGCAGGTTATCGGCGAAGAAATTCGGAAAGAACCCCGTTTTTTGAAGGATCCCGAGCCCACTGTTGGTGTGTTGGAATTAGCCGATAGCAGCGTCAAATTTGCCGTGCGTCCCTGGGTCAAAGCAGACGATTACTGGGATGTCTTTTTTGAGTTTCAGGAAAATCTAAAAAGACGCCTCGACCAAGAAGGTATCAGCATTCCCTTTCCCCAGCAGGACGTGCATATTTTTCAAAACAACTAATCTGCTGGCACTACGGTCACGGAAGCTGACGAACTGCCCTTTGCCTGCTTAGGTTAGCTGGATGAGGTTGCGATCTCGATTTGTCTGTGGTGCCTGGCTAGGCAGTGATGCTTTAAAGAGTCACTGCCTATGCCTACAGAAGTGCCTAGATTTCACTTACGTTAATTCCTTACAACCTAGGATGTCCTCTCCGGATGGGAATATGTCACTCGGTTCAAAAAACGGCATTTCATCCATATCTTTTGCCCCCAGCGAATCATTGGCATTGAGGCGACGAAACTTGTTGCGACTGCGACGAAAACGGACATCCCGTGTCATCTGCAACTGATTTTCTACAAAGACAAACCGATCCACCAGCAGGGTTTCATTGACAATAGGAACTTCAACCTCTTCTCCGGTTTCATCTGCCACTGATACCCGCACTGTGTTGGGATCATCAGCGCCAATGGCTTGACGGAAAACATAGATATACTGTTGGTCGGAGAAGACTTGAAACGGTGCATCTGCAGTCAAACGGGCGGTACTGGAAAGAAACGGATCAATCTCTTCAAGACGAACCTCTTCTAAGCGGGTGACTGCTTCGCCGCCGGTGGTTACCAAGGGTAAAGGCTTTGGATCCACAATCCCAAACCCCACTTGTACAATTTCACGGGGAAACATTAACCGACGGGGAGAAGCTGACCAATTCTTGGCATCGATGGTTTGGTCTTGTTGACCATCGAGTTCCAAAACCGTGTAATAGATCGCGCGATCGCGCCCCATCGCAAAGGCAATTAACGTACCATTATGCCGGACTGAAGTGGTATGCCGATATTGGCGATCCGAATAAGTGGTGAGAACGTTTTTTTCTAAGGCTTGAGTCAACATTATTTTTTCCAATTGAGAAGACAAATTATCGCTCTAAAAGTTCTTGATTTAATGAGCCTAGAAAGTTTAGAAAGACGATTATTTACTAATACCGTTGCCAACTCAATTTCGTCGATATAGAAAAGTTAAGGAGATCGATTAAGAATCCTGGCTTAACTTTTCATCCGTTGATAATTACTCATCAAGCATGGCTTCTTGGTATAGATTAGCTGAATTTCATTGCTGGAAACTTATTCTAAATTTGAAAGTTTCATTGTCTAACGCAAGAAAAATTAAGTTATAAAAATCCTCAATTATTCTGTATCGACCCCAGCTAATAAAAAGAATATAAATAAAACTATCAAAGCACCCGTCAAAAAAACAGACATCAATAGGAGATGAAATCAATGATTATTAAATCGATCACTGCGACTTATTTAAAAAAAGAACCCGTCCAATCTTCAGAATTAGCGGTAAATCAACGAGCCAGTGTTCCCATTGGCAAAGAGTATAAAGTCCGTCAATTTTCCGAAGCAGAAGCCGGACATTATTTAGTGGAATTAGACTATGATGCCGGAACTTGGTATCTTTGGTCGGGGCATTGGGAACTGCCGTGGGAAGACCATCAAGAACAATCGGAAATTTTCACCCTCGAAAATCTGAAAAGAATTATGCCTCACGCCACGGCTGCCGATATTGAAACCTATTGTTCTCCCATTAATCAAGTCTTATCCGATTTTGAGATGACAACCGTTCCCCGTGCCGCTGCCTTTATTGCCCAAGTTGCCCATGAAAGTGGTTCCCTCCGCTACAAAGAAGAAATTGCCAGCGGGGCAGCTTACGAAGGGCGACGAGATTTAGGGAACACCCAACCGGGTGATGGTCAACGATTCAAGGGTTAAATACCTCTAGCTCTTGTAAAACTCGGTGAATTCAGTGAAAGCCCTAAAGCTTGTGAAATACAATTATATGGTTAAACCAATCAAGATGGAACAATGGGTAACACTGAGCTAAGACCGCTAATAAACTGTCCAGATTACTTCGCTTCTTTTCAAGGTGATATCTATAGAAAAACTAAAGGAAGACCTAGAAATAAAGATGTAGGTTCAATCTGGTTAAGCCAAAATGGAGAATATTACAGGATGCTTAAAGGCAATCGACGTGGAAAATACAGAAACTATTTAGCTGTTGATATTGATGGTGATCAATCATTATCGATCCATCGTCTAGTCCTTTCAGCATTTAATCCGGTTGAAAATTGGGAAGAGTTACAAGTTAACCATAAAGACCGTAACGGATTCAATAATTCTCTGAATAATTTAGAATGGTGTGACAATCAATATAATTGTCAGCATCGTTTTCTAACCGACTCAGTAGACATCGAGAGAGCATGGTCAGACTACCTAGACTACCTAGACCATAGAATTCAAACCTCGTTTGAATACATACCGATGGCAATGGGTAGCTGGCGTCAAATCTACGATAAAGAGAAAATTTGCTCTTTATTAAAGACGACTGACTTAACTAAGCAAGAAATTGCTGAGAAAGCTAATTGCTCCCATCGAGCAGTTCGTTATTATCAAGAGATTTTTAAGTTTGAGCGCCCTTATGAGCGTATAAAACGTGAATTAACCCCTTATATTGTCCGTAGGGTAGTACATGAGGGTGCTTCTCTTTACGATGTCTCAAGAGAGACTGCTTTAAGTTATTCGGCTGTCAGAAATATAGCGGTAAAGTGCAACGACTATCCTTTAAGGAGTAGGGGGCAAGTGTCCTCGAAGCGCCGGGACTCTTAGGAGTAAGATATAGTCTGAACTGCAGTGAAAATTGCAGAGAATTAGCGGAAACGGTTAATTCGTAACATTTTGAGAGGACTGATTCAATTAACGGGAAGAGCCAACTATCGCGCTTGCGGTCGGGCTTTAAATTTACCCTTAGAAACCAATCCTGAATTAGTCGTTAAAGATCCTTACACCAATGCAGCGGTTGCAGGTTGGTATTGGGACAGTCGCAATATTAATGTAGCAGCAGATGCGGGAGATTTTGAACGGGTCACTCGTTTAATTAATGGGGGATTAAATGGATATCGCGATCGCGTTCAGTTTTGGCAACGAGCAAAGCAAGTTCTCAATAATTCTACTCCCAAGGTGACGATCAATTCCAATGGGAATATTCCCAGTAGTTGGCAAACCGTCAATTGGCAAGACTTGAGTGCCAAAGTGTCTAAATATTTCACGGTTCAAGAAGTAACCAATGGTGATACACGGCGCATTCCGCAACGTGATGATATCAAACAAAATATCTTCACCCTTGCCCAAAAATTAGACCAAGTTCGTGAAGCGTGGGGATCCCCGATTTTAGTGACCTCTTGGTATCGTCCGCCTGCCATTAACCGTGCTGTTGGCGGTGCCACAAATTCCCAACATCTTTATGGGAAAGCGGTTGATATTAAACCCAGTCAAGGCAATGTTTATGATTTTCAGCATTGGTTAGATACCGTTGCTTGGGCAAATAACGCTTTAGGTTATGGCGCGCCCAGAGGTTTTGTTCACATCGATTTACGCCCGGGAAGAATTCGTTGGAATTATTAAAAACAATCGCCCAATTATCACTCAAATTAGGAGGTAAAAATGACTAGCAATCCCTTAGCTTTTCAGGATCAAGAATCTGATTTTGTTACTCTATCTGAAGAAAAAGAACATTTCATGCTGCAATATGTGGTTGTCCCCGGTGCGCTAGGGGGGCTGACAAAAATTATTATGGAGGTGAAAGATTCCACTCAAAATTTTCAAACCCTTCAACCGACTCAAAATCAATCTGAACTGAACTTACCCACTTTAGGTTACTTAGTGCCCTCTAGTATCTTTTTGGGGATTATTAGTAGCTTAATCGGGATGTTTGTTCTCTCAGATTTCTTGGATTTTAAGAAGTCAAAGTTTAAGATTTTCGGACTCTCTTTAATCTTTGGCTTATTCTTTCCCCTGGTATTTGAGGCGGCATCAAATACCTTACAACTGCAAAATCAGATTTCGACGATTCAAGAAGAGAAAGTGCGGGTTGAGGAAGCTGCCATTAATAATGCAATGCCCCTGACAGACGACCCCATTTCCCTAGAAACAGCGATTCAAGATATCGAACAATTGGCAATTGGTTCGACGGATGTGCGGAATCAAACGATGGCGATTAAAAATATTGAAGAACTGGCAGTTCTTTCGGATCAGACGACTGTTTCAGAAGAAGCATTGGGCGCGATCGCGATGATTGCTCGACAATCTCAGGATAACAGAGTTGCACCAGAAGCCATTGAATCCATTGAAAAGGTTGCTCTCAAGTCCACTCATCCAGAAGTAAAAGCCCTCGCCATAGATACCTTGGAAAATTTAAGAGGGGAAATTCCTACAAGTGAAAATGCTGTCTTAGATGAAGCGATCAATCGCATCCTTTCTCAATCATAAAGGTTGCTTTGGAATTTTCCGATACGATGAAGTCTCGACAAACTAGGGGTCGCATCCTTATCCTTAAGTGGCAAGGATTTCAGCGAGAAAATCATTATCTCATCCCGCTTTAACTCGTTTGGCTTTGACCCCTACTTGGGCTGAGGTTTCCTACCGCAAAAGTATTGAGAGCAACCTGGCGAATGAGAGCAAGGTCTTTCCGAATTCGGGAATCATCTTCATTGAAGGCCACATCCCAAATCCAATGAAGTTGATTTTCAATCCCCCCATGACTGCGGACAGCTTGGCTAAATCGTTCCACTCCACCATCAAAACTCATGAGATAGTAGCGTTACCCAACTTATTGATTTTTTGGGTGTTTATTGATGATTAAATGTTAAAAGTGACCAAACTCTTTTCTAGCAAAAATACGTAATTCCCTTTGCCATTACTCCCATTAAGAGTTCGATAATTAACATTATTTACTATTTTGCTATAATTTATAGTTGAAAAAATCCTGATTGTTATTAGCCTATTGCCAGTCGTGTCGCTTTTACTGAATGAGCATACGATCTAGAGAACCGTTAATTTTGCGTCTCTACCTTTTTGGTGCCGTGAAGTGTTTATATTTGAGATAGACTTGCATATAGTGCGTTAAAGACAATTAATATAATGAGTTTTAACTTTCGCTTTGGAATTGCGAGTGATCTCCATATTGCCGTCGAAGAAACCATTTTCTACCACCCGAAACGATTCCATTTGGTTGAAGTTAGCATTCCCAGTTTCAAACAGGTCATTGAGCACTTCAAAACCTTGGATCTTGACTTTCTTTTACTTCCGGGAGATTTAACCCAAGATGGTGAACCGGCAAATCATCAGTGGTTATCAGACTATCTGCAGATGCTTCCTTTCCCGGTCTATGTCATTCCGGGGAATCATGATATTCCCACTGTCTCCGGTGAAAACCCAGGTAAAAATCCTGCTATTCCCTATGAAAAATTCCCTGATTATTACTCTCATTGTGGCTATGACAACACGGGAAAACTATATTACACCACTGAGTTACATCCTGGTGTGCAACTCATTGCACTAAACTCTAATATTTTTGATGAACAGGGTCAGCAACTCGGTTGTTTGGATGAAGAACAATTACAGTGGCTGGAAGAGTTGTTACCAACCTTGCAAGATCAATTAGTGTTGGTCATGGTTCACCATAATGTCATTGAACATTTCCCTGGACAATCAAATCATGCCCTTTCTAGTCGGTATATGCTAGATAATGCACCGCGCTTAAAAGACTTACTGAATGCCTATGGAGTGCGCTTCATATTTACAGGTCATCTTCATATTCAAGACATTGCCAAAGAAGGAAATTTGTACGAGATTACAACGGGCTCTTTAGTCAGTTATCCTCATCCCTATCGCATCATCGAAGTTAAGGGTGAATCCCAAAGCAAAATGCAAGTCGATATTCAATCCCATTGGGTAAAAGCACTTCCAGGTTGGGATAATTTACTCCATTTTTCTAGGGAATGGATGGGTAATCGCGCTGATCCATTTATGATGAAATTACTAACCCAACCCCCGTTAAATCTTTCTGTAGAAGAAGCAGAAAAATTTGTACCTGATTTACGGTATTTTTGGGCAGATATTGCTCAAGGAGATGCCACCTTTTCTTTCCCTCATTTTCCACCGCAAATCAGAGCATTTTTTGAAAAATTTAGTGAACAAGAAAAACTAAACGTTTACCAAATTAGTGATAACCATACTCGGTTACACTAATCAACAACATATACCTAGCAAATGAAGACGCTATGGCAACGTCTTCATGACTAAACTGCTTTTAAGTTGGGAAAAGAAGCGAATGAATAAATTACATACATGACATCCCGATTATTCTTTGTCTTCTTCTTGGTTACTACCCGGGGAATTATTGTACAGTGCATCTAATTTTTCCCGCGCGTCATCAACATTAACTGAACGCATTACTAGCAGTGGTTCGTTAACGGGTTTACCTTGTTCATCTAATAGCTCGGGATGAGAAGGGGTTTGTGCAGAAGTGTAACTGTTACGATTAAGCGTGTTTCTATTTCGGCGAGAGTTCCAATTATTTCCTGTTCTTTGCGACTCAGTTCCTAAGGTGATCAAACTGCGAATTAAGTTACTAACAGCGAAAAAAGCAATGACGGTAAAAGCAATAATGTATAAGAGGTGTAACATAGTTTTCCTTAAAAGTGAATCGGAAGTATTTTCTAAGTTCAGATTGCTCTAATTCAGCAGGAATCAATTAAAGGTTGATCAGTTTCTTATATCCTTATATTCTAACCTGTTTCATTAATTCCTTGACGCGGTAGCTGTTGTTGCTGTTGTCGATTTTGCATCGCCACTTGCCAGCATTCTGTGACCAGTTTATGCCAAGGGGCAATTGTTGACATTTCCACACCAACATGACCATCCGTTGCTTGAAATAAGCTTTGGGTGGCACTCACTTCTTCTTGTGCCGTTTTCACCCGTTGTAGTAAGTCAGCTTGTTCTGCAGGGGATAAAACGACGATTTGTTCCGATTCTAGCCGGGTACGAGACCGGGAAAACCAATACTGAAAGTCTTCCAGCAATGGCTCTAAAATTGCTTTTAATAACTCTTGTTGGTTTGAGTCTGAAGCCATGATAGTTGAGATTAGGGTATTTTCATCTTTCTTATTAACTATTCTAACTTTCTTTACAAAAATTAACGTCTAACTCAGAGAAGATGAAGGAAGAGGGGAGAGGAGGTGAATGGGTAACCTGACTGTTATGCGGATTCGGGTTTAGGCAGAGAAGAGGGATGCAGTAACAGTTCAGCAGTAGACCGTTTTTCGACCATCTCTTTTGTGATCTGACAGTGGCGGACATCTTTGCGGGAGGGTAAATCATACATTACATCGAGCATGATTTCTTCAATAATTCCCCGCAGCGCTCTTGCGCCCGTTTTTCGACGATTGGCTTCTTGCGCGATCGCGCGGAGGGCTTCTGAGGTAAACTCCAGCTCAATATTATCCATGCCTAACAGCTTCTGATACTGTTTTACCAGCGCATTGCGAGGCTGTGTCAAAATCGAAACCAGTGCTTGTTCATCTAAGGGTTCAATCACTGCGGAAACGGGAATCCGTCCCACAAACTCCGGAATCATGCCAAATTTAATAAAGTCATCCGGCTGCAGATGCTGGAGAATATCTGCCGCTCGCTTCTCTTTGGTCAGGGTTTGTCCTTCTTCTCCCTGAATAAAACCAATGGACTTGCGTCCCATCCGTTGTTCGACAACTTTATCCAACCCAACAAACGCCCCACCACAAATAAAGAGAATATTGCTGGTATCAATTTGGATGCAATCTTGGTAGGGGTGTTTCCGTCCCCCTTGCGGCGGGACGTTAGCAACTGTTCCTTCTAACATTTTCAGCAGGGCTTGTTGGACCCCTTCCCCCGAGACATCACGGGTAATGGAGGTATTTTCACTTTTGCGGGCGACTTTATCAATTTCATCGATATAAATGATGCCGCGCTGCGCTTTTTCCACATCCGAATCCGCGACTTGTAACAAACGCAGTAAGATATTTTCCACATCTTCTCCCACATAACCCGCTTCCGTGAGAGTTGTGGCATCAGCAACAGCAAAAGGAACTTCCAAAATTTCAGCTAGGGTTTGTGCCAGGAGAGTTTTTCCGCACCCCGTTGGGCCAATCAATAAGATATTTGATTTTTGCAGTTGAACACTGGCATCATCACTATACCTCTGTTGATCTTCCAGGAGACTGAGACGTTTATAGTGGTTATAAACGGCAACTGACAATACCTTTTTGGCTTCTTCCTGGCCAATCACATAGTCATCGAGATAACCTTTAATATCTTTGGGTTTGGGAATCTCGCTAAAGGAAAGTGCTGGTGCTCCCTGACGCTTCCCTTTCTCTTCATCTTGAGCAGAAACTCGCTCTGGGCGCGATGAAGGTTCAATGAGTTCATCATCTAAAATTTCGTTGCATAGTTCCACACATTCATCGCAAATATAGACGCCAGGACCAGCAATTAATTTGCGAACTTGCTCTTGGGATTTACCACAGAAGGAACATTTTAAGTGGGAGTCGAATTTTGACATAGTCAGCACCAGCCTCTGGTATTAATATCGTCTAAGTTGCAGCTACTTCCCGAGGGGAACGAGTCTGCGAGGTAATTACTTGGTCAATTAAACCGTAGTCTTTTGCTTCGGCAGCAGACATATAAAAGTCGCGGTCTGTATCTTCAGCAATCCGGTCTAACGGTTGTCCAGTGTGGTCAGCAAGGAGTTCATTCAAGGTGTTTTTGATATAGAGAATTTCTCGGGCTTGAATTTCAATATCTGCCGCTTGTCCTTGAGCCCCTCCCAAGGGTTGGTGAATCATAATTCGAGAATTCGTAAGCGACATCCGTTTACCCGCAGCACCACCGGCTAAGAGAAACGCTCCCATGCTAGCAGCAAGTCCATAGCAAATGGTGGCGACATCCGGTTGAATTTGTTGCATTGTGTCATAAATTGCCATCCCTGCATAGACCGATCCCCCAGGAGAATTGATATAAAGTTGGATATCTTTTTCAGGATCTTCTGCTTCTAAAAATAGCATTTGGGCGGCTACCGAATCTGCAATTTGGTCATCAACGGGCATACCGAGGAAGATGATGCGTTCCCTGAGGAGGCGAGAATAGAGGTCGAAGGCTCGCTCGCCCATTCCTGATTGTTCAATCACCATGGGCACCACGGCGTTTTGAGATTGAGACACAACTGAACCTGAGGTGCGGTCACTACGGAGACTAGAAAAGGGCATTTGGGAGTAAATCATAAGTTAATCAAATGGTTTGGCACTAAATCGGTTAATTTCCTTCTGTCCTCATTATGACTTATTCTGCTGTTTCACTTTCAGCATCGACCACTGCTTCTGAAGCGGCTTCTTCTGTTTCTTCATCTTCGGCTTGTAAGCTGCCTTCAGGGACTAATTCTACTTCTGAATGTTCTCGTAACCAAGCGAGGGTTTTTTCTTGACGCAAGTCCTCTTCTACATATTCCTGGAGTCGTTCTTCGTCGTATTCTTGCTCTTGTTCGTCTAGTTCTTTTCTGACTTCATCCGCTTTATTTTTCAATTCTTCTTCAGTAGGGTTGAGATCTTCTTGCTTCGAGATTTCTTGCAGCGCCAGGTTTTGCTTGAGACGAGCAATGGCATCGGGGCGCGATCGCTGCTTCATTTGTTTGACCGCTTCTTCATTTAGCATCTGCCGAGGGTCAATTCCGTATTGCGCCAACTGCATCATTGATTGAGTGATAATTGTTTGTAATTCTTGTTCAATCATCGTTTCCGGCAATTCAATTTCCGTTTGTTCAATCAGAGCATTGACAATTGCTTCCTCAATATTGTTCTTGGTTTGTTCTTCAGCTTGTTCTTCGTACTGCTTTGTCAGGGCTTCTCGCCACTCGGCGATTGTGGAATGTTCACCCACATCTTCGGCAAACTCATCATCGAGTTCTGGCAACTCTTTCGCTTTTAATTCTTTGAGGGTAACGGTAAATTGGGCTGTTTTACCGGCTAAATCTTCTCGCGCATAGCCTTCTGGGAAATTCACGGAGATTTCTTTGGTTTCTCCGGGATTCATGCCAACAATGCCTTCAACCATTCCTTCAATAAATTTACCTTCGGCAAGTTCAAGCTCAAAATCTTCCGCTTGTGCGCCTTCAATCAATTCATCACTCTCTGCTAAACGCCCCTCATAGTCAATGACAGTGGTGTCGCCCATTTGCGCCGGACGATCTTCAACCGGAACCAGCGTTGCTTCTTCTTCCTGTTTTTCCTGTAAATAGTTTTCCACTTGTTCCGGGTCAGCTTTAATTTCTTCTGCTTGCACTTTCAGAGTTTTGTAATCTCCCAGTTTCACTTCTGGGGGGACGTCCACCGAGGCACTAAAGGTAAAGGGTTCACCGGGCTGATATTGTTGAGTGAGTTCTTCAAAGGAGGAACGGAGTTGATAGTTCCCTAAAGCATCAATTTTTTCTTGTTCAATCGCTTCGTCAATCGAGGGTTGCAATAATTCTTCAATTGCGGCGGCTTTTAATCGCTCTTTCCCGAACCGCTGCACTAACACCTGGCGAGGGACTTTCCCTTTCCGAAACCCAGGAATATTGGCAGAACGGGTTAAATCTTTGAGCACCTTCTCGTAGGCTTTTTTGGTTTCTTCGGCAGGAATTTCAATCTCTAGAGCAATTTGGCTATCGGGCAGTTTTTCCTGGGTTACTTTCATCTATTACTCTCTTCTCTAACTCGCATCAATAATTCAGGTGTACCTAATAAAACTGGGATTCTGCTTCAGCCAACAGACAGAGGCTTATGTTAGTCTGACTAACCGTTTAACGTCTTCTGGGTCTCAAGGCGTCATTGGTGATCCCTCAGCTGAATCCAGAACTAAAACAAAGTCCAAAAGGTTATTGTAGCATTGCCAAAGACAGTGTAGAGTGAAAGGAGATGTCTTTCTTTAGATTCAACTTTATTCTTAATCTTTTATTTTCTCTCCTTATCAATTCAATATTTAAACTTATAATTGCAAACGACTAGACGGAGGAAAAACATTTGTCAGGAGGAATTCGTGTCGCAATTTTAGGCGCTACCGGCGCTGTGGGAAAGGAATTAATTCAGCTGTTAGAAGAACGTTCTTTTCCGGTTAGTCAGTTAACATTACTCGCCTCTGGTCGCTCAGCTGGTCAAAACATTCCCTTTCGGGGAGAATCTTTAACAGTGGAAGCGGTGAGCGCAGACGCTTTCAAAGAGGTGGATTTAGTTTTAGCCTCAGCTGGGGGCTCGACGAGCAAGGAGTGGGCAGCAACTATTGTCGACAGTGGGGCAGTTATGGTGGATAATTCTAGTGCTTTCCGCATGGCAGACAATGTCCCGCTCATTGTCCCAGAAATTAATCCCCAAGCCGCAGCTCGACATCAAGGGATCATTGCCAATCCCAATTGCACGACTATTTTGATGGGGTTGGCGGTGTATCCCTTACATCAAGTTCAGCCGATCCAGCGCTTGCTTGTGGCAACGTATCAGTCAGCATCGGGTGCAGGAGCAAAAGCAATGGCAGAAGTCAAAGCGCAAGCCCAAGCCATTTTAAATGGTGAAACGCCAAGTACCGAGGCCTTTCCTTATCCGTTAGCTTTTAATGTTTTCCCACACAATTCTCCCTTAAACGAACAGGGGTATTGCCAAGAAGAAATTAAAATGGTGAAAGAGACACGGAAAATTTTCGGCAGTCCGGATTTACCAATTAGCGCTACTTGTGTGCGCGTTCCCGTTTTACGGGCTCATTCGGAAGCGATTAATTTAGAATTTGCCGAACCCTTTCCAGTGGGGAAAGCCAAAGCAATTCTCGAAGAAGCACCAGGGGTCGCAGTGCTTGAAGATTGGGAAAAGAATTACTTTCCGATGCCCAATGAAGCGACCGGAAGAGATGAAGTCTTTGTGGGACGGATTCGCCAAGACATTTCCCATCCCTGTGGGTTAGAGTTGTGGTTAAGTGGCGATCAAATTCGCAAAGGAGCAGCATTAAATGCGGTACAGATTGCGGAGTTGCTAGTGAAGGAAAATTTATTGCACTCTCCCCGATCCGCCGTATCGGTATAAGGAAAAAGAAAGAGCGAAACAACAACAATGACAAGTGTGGACTTTGGACAAGTGCTAACCGCAATGGTGACTCCTTTCACAGCGGAAGGAGCAGTGAATTATCCCGTTGCGGAACAATTAGCCGATTATTTAGTCAGTCACGGAACAGAAACCTTAGTTGTGTGCGGGACGACGGGAGAATCTCCGACTCTAACTTGGGAAGAAGAATATGAGTTATTCCAAGTCGTGCAAAAAGCAGTGGGGACTCGCGGTAAAATTATGGCGGGAACCGGATCGAATTCTACCCATGAGGCGATCGCGGCAACGGAAAAAGCCGCTAAACTGGGTTTAGACGGCAGCTTACAAGTGGTTCCTTATTATAGTAAGCCCCCCCAATCCGGATTGTATCAACACTTTAGCGCAATCGCGCAGGCAAGCCCCGACTTGCCCATGATGCTCTATAATATTCCTGGTCGCACCGGACGGAACTTGGAACCAGCAACCGTTGCCAAACTGGCCCAAATTGAGAATATTGTGGCAATTAAAGAAGCCAGCGGTAATTTAGACCAAGTCTCAGAAATTCGCGTTTCTACCCCCAGCGACTTTGGAATTTATTCCGGCGACGATTCTCTTACTCTACCGCTCTTAGCCGTCGGGGGCAATGGTGTCGTGAGTGTTGCCAGTCATCTTGTCGGAGAACAATTGCAGCAGATGATCACTGACTTTAAACAGGGTCAATTAGAACAAGCACAACAAACGCATCTTAAATTCTTTCCGTTATTTCGCTCTTTATTTTTATCAACCAATCCCATTCCTGTCAAAACAGCATTGCGGTTGCAAGGTTGGAATGTCGGTGCGCTGCGGTCGCCGCTTTCAGAATTACCGCCTGATTTAGAAACTCAATTAAAGGATGTTTTAAAAACGTTATCGCTACTTTAAGTTAATTGCTTTAAAAGTTATTTCCTATTCATTTCATTTTGAACTGTTGGTGGTAATTAGAGCTGAATTGCCCTGACAGAATAGTTTTTTCGTACCAATTAGCACTTACTTATTAATTTTTTATTAAAGCACAAAAAAAGGAAAATACGAATCATGAGTAACAACGAATCACAACCTAACTTGAAAATTATTCCCTTGGGTGGACTCCATGAAATTGGCAAGAATACCTGCATCATTGAATATGGCGATGAAATGATTTTATTAGATGCCGGGATTGGTTTTCCCAGCCAGGATATGCATGGCATTAACGTCGTTTTGCCTGATATGACTTATTTACGGGAAAATCGCCATAAAATTAAAGGGATGATTGTGACCCACGGACACGAAGATCATATTGGAGGAATTGTTTATCATCTACAGCAGTTTGATATCCCGGTGATTTATGGTCCACGTTTGGCTCTGGCTTTATTGCAAAATAAATTAGAAGAAGCGGGAATTGCTGATCGCACCAGCTTAAAATCAGTGCTGCCTCGGGATAAGGTGCAATTAGGACGTTCCTTCTCTGTCGAGTATATTCGCAATACCCACTCCATTGCTGATAGCTGTTGTGTCGCGATTACCACCCCGTTGGGAGTGGTGATTCATACCGGTGACTTCAAAATTGACCATACCCCTGTCGATGGGGAACATTTTGATTTTCATCGCCTTGCCGAATATGGAGAAAAAGGCGTCTTGTGCTTGCTGAGCGACTCAACAAATGCGGAAGTACCTGGACATACCCCATCTGAAAATTCAGTCCGACCCAACCTTGATCGCATCTTTGCCGAAGCCAAAGGACGTTTATTAGTCACCACCTTTGCGTCGTCAGTGCATCGGGTTCGCATTATTTTAGAACTGGCAGAAAAACATAACCGTGTTGTGGGAATTGTGGGACGCTCCATGTTGAACGTGATTGACCATGCCCGTAAATTAGGTTATATCAAATGTTCGGACAAGTTATTTGTTTCTCTCAAAGAGATTAATAAAACCCCGGATGAAAGAGTGGTAATTTTAACGACGGGCTCTCAGGGAGAACCCTTAGCGGCAATGACTCGAATCTCAAAAGGAGAGCATCGTCAAGTCAGAATTCGGGAGAATGACACGGTAGTCTTTTCTGCTCACCCGATTCCGGGTAATACCATTGGTGTTGTTAATACCATTGACCGACTGATGATGATGGGCGCAAAAGTGATTTATGGTCGCCATCAAGGTATTCACGTCTCGGGACATGGCTCTCAAGAAGATCACAAATTAATGTTGGCGTTAACCCAGCCGAAATTCTTTGTTCCCTTTCACGGTGAGCATCGGATGTTGGTCAAACACGGTGAAATGGCGCAAGCGATGGGCATTCCTAAAGAAAATATTGTCATTATTAATAATGGGGATGTGGTAGAGGTGTCGCGCGATCGCATTCAAGTGACGGATCAAGTGCAATCCGGCATTGAACTGGTGGATCATTCCGGTGTAGTGCATAAAGATATTATGAGCGAACGTCAACAGCTGGCGTTAGATGGTCTGATTACAGTTGCCGTTGCTGTGGGCGCTGATGGTAAAGTGTTGGCGCAACCGGAAGTTAATCTACGAGGTGTAGTCAGTCCTCTCGCACCAACAAAAATTAATCAGTTAATTGTCAGCAATGTTGAGCAAAGTATCAAAAAGTATTGGAGTAATTTGGCAACCAATGGTAATGGCAAGCCCATAGATACTGATATTGACTGGACAGAGTTGAAAATAGAAATTGAAGGTGGATTAAAGCGATTAGTCCGACGAGAATTGAAGAGTCAACCCACCACCATTTGTTTACTGCAAACCCCAACTCAAGAAAAAGATATGAACCTGAAAAACAATAAGAATGGTAAAAGTGATCCCTTGGTGAAGAGTAACGGAAATAATGGTACGAATGGTAAAAATAGTACTGATTCAAAGCTAGATTTCCGAGGTCGTCGCCGCCGCCGCCGTTCCGCTGCAACCCTTTCATCCCAATAAGGAGTGAGTGGGGGAATTTCGTGTTCTTCGTCACTAGTTATGGCAACTGAGCGGCTCGAGTGAGCCGTTCAGTTGACCGGTTCAGCCAAGCTCTTGTCGAAAATGATGGCTCTCATCCTCAAAAAAGGGGGTACGAAAAGATGGCTCAGATTATCCAGTCATCTCCGAATTGGTGGTTTCATCAGCTTTAAAATGCACGAGCCTTGAAGGAGGTATTGGTATTCATCGTAAAAACTTCACTAAGGCTTCTAGCTTCTCCCAAGCTGCACCACTGCTTAAAATTTCTTTTGATTTATTAATTCCCGCTTCGTGGGCATAGAGGGGAACGACCCCTGCGACTTGTAAGGCAAGAGACGCATTGAGGGCGACTACCTCTTGTTGGGCAATGCTCCCTTTTCCCTGTAACACCTCGGTCAGAATGTTCTTATTTTCCGCTAATTCTCCGCCTTTGAGGGTTTCTGTCGGTAAGGAGTGCAACCCGATGCTTTCTGGTTCGATACTGGTGACAACCACTTCTTTGTGGTCTAGGATCGCTAAGTCAGTGGGAGCCGCTAACCCGGCTTCATCCAGTTTTTCGCGCCCATGAAGGACGATCGCGCGCTCCATTCCTAATAACTGAAAGGCTTGGGCAACAGTATCAATTAACTTGCTATCAAACACTCCCATTACTTGTGCCGTGGGACGTAACGGGTTCACTAAAGGTCCCAACAAATTGAAAATGGTACGGACTTTCAAGGTTTTCCGTAAGGGAACCACACTTTTCATTGCCGGATGCCAACCGGGGGCAAATAGAAACGTAATCCCCACTGCTTCGAGAGCACTTTGGGTGCGTTCAATGGATGTGTTGAGATTAATCCCGAGGGCTTCTAAAACATCAGCAGAACCCACTTTACTCGATGCCGAACGATTGCCATGTTTCGCCACTTTCACCCCGGCAGCTGCCACGACAAAGGCAACAGCAGTGGAAATATTGAAGGTGGACGCGCCATCTCCTCCCGTGCCGCAGGTATCAATAACCGCCTCTGCATAACTAAGAGGATTTTTTTGCAGCGATTGTTCTTGCAACACTCGTGCCATCCCTGCTAGTTCCGTTGGTGAAACCCCTTTCGCTTGCAGGGCAGCTAAAATGGCGCCTGAGAGAACCGGGGGAATCTCTTCGTTCAGCCACCCTGCCATTAGGGTTGCGGACTGTTCTTGGGAGAGGGACTGTTGATCCAGGAGTTGTTGCAACAAAGTTGACCAGTCAGTGGGGGAAGTCATGTTGGGTTCTCGTTAAGGATGGATTGTTGTTTGCCAATTCAGTTGTTTGTGGCGCATCGAGCCTAACCGACAAACTGATCATAAATTGTCAATTTTTCGGGGTTGATTGTCAATTATTCCCGGTTATGGTTTCCGAAAGCGTAAAGAAATATTAAGATGAACACTAAAGGAAGTATTCAATTTCAAATTAAAATGCGAACGATTTTAAAGTTTAGTTTAATTGTCAGCGCGATCGCGCTCTTTTTTGTGTCCTCACCGGTGTTAGCGGCAACTCCACGAGCAGTCCGTTCCTTTGATGAAGCCGTGCAAGCAGAAACTCAGGACTTTTCTGGCCAAACCCTGATTGAAGCGGAATTTTATGATGAAAACTTAGAAGGGGCTGATTTCCACGATGCTGACTTAGAAGGCGCCGTTTTCAACGGGGCAACGTTACATAATGCCAACTGGCGAGGGGTTAATTTTACCAATGGGATTGCTTACTTGACCGACTTTACCGGGATTGATTTGACCAATGCCGTTCTCACTGAGGCGATGATGTTACGGTCTAAATTTGATGGCGCGATCGTAGAAGGTGCTGATTTTACAAATGCTGTTGTGGATCGGCTACAAGTGAAAAAACTCTGTGAGCGGGCATCTGGCGTGAATCCCACCACAGGCATTTCCACTCGTGAGTCTCTCGGTTGTCGTTAGAAATTGTTACTTCGGAGAAAACCGAACACGATCATGTTTTCGCGGTTACTGCTACTAATCAAGAACACTGCTCCCCCAGATTACAACCCAATTGCGTTAGAGTAGAAGGTTAGTGGTTTGCATTGAGATCAAAACTAAGCAATAATCAATACCATTTAATATGACAGTCACCGCAGATACTCCTCCGATTTCCCAAAAAACGCGGCGTCGCGTTGTGTTTCCCTTTACCGCTATTATCGGTCAAGACGATATGAAGTTGGCGTTATTGCTCAATGTCATTGACCCCAAAATTGGCGGGGTCATGATTATGGGCGATCGCGGAACCGGTAAATCCACCACAATCCGGGCTTTAGCTGATTTACTCCCTGAAATTGATATTGTCGCCGGCGATCCGTTTAACAGCCATCCCGATGACCCTGATTTAATGAGTGAGGAAGTGCGTACTAAGTGGGAACAGGAAGAACCACTGACTACTGTTAAACATCAAGTTCCCATGATTGACCTGCCTCTGGGGGCAACAGAAGACCGGGTTTGCGGAACCATTGACATTGAAAAAGCCCTTTCGGAAGGGGTAAAAGCCTTTGAACCAGGGTTGCTGGCGAAAGCCAACCGAGGCTTATTATATGTTGATGAGGTGAACCTCTTAGACGATCACTTGGTTGATGTGTTATTAGACTCAGCAGCCAGTGGTTGGAATACAGTGGAACGGGAAGGCATTTCCATTCGTCACCCAGCGCGGTTTGTCTTAGTGGGTTCGGGGAACCCGGAAGAAGGAGAACTACGTCCCCAACTTTTAGACCGGTTTGGCATGAATGTGGAAGTGCGGACGGTTAGAGATCCCGAATTGCGGGTTAAAATTGTTGAGCAGCGATCTGATTTTGATCAAAATCCCCAAGAATTTACTCAACATTACCAGGACCAACAAACTGAGTTACAAGAAAAAATTGTCCAAGCCCAAGCCTTACTCCCGCAAGTGCAGATGGACTATGATTTGCGGGTAAAAGTCTCTCAAGTTTGTGGTGAGTTAGATGTAGATGGCTTGCGCGGTGACATTGTCACCAATCGGGGGGCAAAAGCACTGGCTGCCTTGGAAGGACGCACAGAAGTTACCGTGGATGATATCCGTCGTGTGATGCCTTTTTGTCTTCGTCATCGTCTCCGCAAAGATCCCTTAGAGTCGATTGATTCTGGCTATAAAGTAGAAAAAGCGATCGCGCAAGTCTTTGGTTTGGAATTAGAAGAAGACGAAGAAAATTAGTTCTCTTTGTTCATTTCTCCCCCTTTCTAGGGGGACTGCCTCCAGGACTCGAAAGTAACCGGAAATTGAGTCAAGGCAAAAAATTTACCTTGTAAGTTTCTCATTTTGATTAACGACTCGGTTTTGTTAACAAACCCCAAATAAAAATAATCGCGATCGCGCCAAGAACAGCAGTAATAATCCCCGATAAGCTAAAACTTCCCACTGCTGGACTCGGAATATCTAAAAACTCTTGCAGTTGTTCGCCAATCCAACCACCGACGAGAGATCCAAGAATTCCTAATGCCATGGTTCCCGCAAGCCCTGTATTTTGTTCCCCCGGATAAATGGCTTTCGCGATCGCGCCAGCAAGTAATCCTAAAATTGCCCAAGTGATAATGCCCATAATTTGTCCTTAAGTCCTTGGTTTCAATGTCTAATGACGAATAACGAATGACGAATGACCACTATGCTGATCCGACTAAGCCAGTGGTAGGAGAACTGGCGCTGGCATATTGTTTAACGGGAATGCGTCCCGCGAGATAGGCAAGTCGCCCAGATTCCGTTGCCATCCCCATGGCGCGACCCATGGCAACGGGATTTTTTGCCAGCGCGATCGCGCTATTAATTAATAAGGCATCTGCCCCTAATTCCATGGCATAAGCGGCTTCACTAGGCGTGCCAATCCCGGCATCGACCACAACGGGAACGTTCGCTTCCTCGATGATAATTTGCAGGTTGGCTTCCGTTTTAATTCCTTGTCCCGAACCAATGGGCGATCCCAGGGGCATCACCGTGGAACAGCCAATCTCTTCTAAGCGTTTAGCCAGAACCGGATCAGCATTAATATAGGGTAAAACCGCAAAACCTTCTTTAATTAGTTTTTCTGCTGCTTCTAAGGTGCCAATGGGATCAGGAAGGAGGTGTTTCGGTTCGGGAATGACTTCTAACTTCACAAAATTATTATCTTCTTGTCCCAATAACTTCGCCATTTCTCGCCCCAGTTTTGCCACGCGAATCGCATCCTCTGCGGTTTTACAGCCGGCGGTATTCGGTAACATCCAGAGTTGATTCCAATCCAGGGCTTCCCCTAACCCTTCATGTCCGGGGGCATTATTTTGCACCCGACGCACTGCTACGGTAACAATCTGGCTACCACTTGCTGCCAAACTTTGACGCATAATTTCAGGATTGGGAAATTTTCCAGTGCCAGTCAGCAAGCGGGATTGAAATCGACGCCCTGCTATCACTAAGGGCTGATCCTCACTTTGGCCGACTGTAGGTTCACTGGCGATAGAAAGATGACTAATTTGAGAATGTCCGTTTTGACCGTTCATTGTTGTTAGAGAAGAGAATTGTTTTTGATTGCTGAACCACTGACGCGTATTTTTGCTGTGAAAGCGTTGGGGACGAAAATGATCCAGAAGCGGATCGCTATGACCACTAGTGATTAATTCCGCAATGATTTCAGCGGTAATGGGGGCAAGTAAAATTCCGTGACGATGGTGTCCCGTAGCAAGGAATAAGTTTTCGTAGTCCGATTGTCCGAGAATGGGCAATTCATCCGGTGTCGTTGGACGGAAGCCCCACCAAGTGCGTTCCATTGTCCAATCTTGTAAGTCTGGATAGAGACGCATCGCGCGATCACTGAGAGTTTTAATTCCACCTGGTGTATTATTGGCTGTCCAACCCACCTCTTCTACCGTTGCCCCCACAATTAACCTGCCATCTTGGCGCGGAACGAGATAAGTTCCTGGACCAAATAGCACTCGTTGTAGGGGATAGGGTTTCCTTGGCATCTGTAGCGACATCATTTGTCCTTTTACGGGACGTACCGGAAGCGGTAACAGTTCTTTCACCCAAGATCCCGTGGCAAGAACGTAGTGATCTGCCTGCAGTTCTCCTTCACTGGTTCTAATTTTCGTAACGCGACCCTTTTGCTTTTGAATACTTTTAACCGTGACTCCTTCTCTAAACTCAACTCCACTCGCTTTTGCAGCTTGCAAGAGGGTTTTCATCAAGGCAATGTTATCCACTTGCGCATCCTCGGGATACCACCAAGCCCCAATCACCTCTTGTCCTAAACCGGGTTGATAGAGTTCGAGATCACTCTGATCGACCCAAGTCGCCGGTTGAAACGCAGGGGAACTTGGTGCCTGACTTTTCTCATAAACTGGGGCAAGAATCCCAGAAGGAACATAGCCGGTATCTTCTCCGGTCTGATCTTCGAGTTCGCTAATCCAATCGGGGTATTGATCGCGCGATCGCAGCGCTAAATCGAGTAACGGACTGGGGGGAATCGCTTCAGCTTGCGGTGCAATCATCCCACCGGCTGCAAACCCCGCAGCTTCCGACTGCTTCCGACTGACAACTGTGACTGATTCTCCTCTTTTCCGCAGTGAAAGCGCGATCGCGCTGCCAATAATGCCACCACCAATAATTACTGTACTCATCGTTGCTATTCCAATCCTTGCCTAGTTCTCAATTTAAATATTTCTGGACAACACTCCATCCCGTCCAAGACACATAAGCCAGCGCGAAAAACAAGACGGCATTTGTCGTGACGTGAACCGATCTCGCCCACGGTCGTTTGGCGCTAATTTGAGTTGCACTCGTTGCTGATAATAGCACTAGCCCCACCACGGTAATCCCAGCAATTAAATGAGGGGAATGCCCCAAGTTACCATAATGTCCTAAAGTGCCTACAATGCCAATGGTTAGCAACAGCAGCACTAAACTGACTAAAATGATGCCAATCGTGTAGTGCAATGGACGTAACCACTGCGGGCGCGGTGATTTTTGGGCGCGGAAATAGGACATTCCGATGCCAGTCCCCGCTAAAATAACATAAGCCATTACAGCCAAGCCCATTGACCAAGCAGCGATCTTCCACAACCAGAGAAACGAGGGTAAATCCAAGATTCTTTCCTAATTGGGTCTTCTTTCCCATTATCTCTTAAACGGTTGGTCTTTCAACTTTTATTCTCGATAGGGGTTTGCCTTGGCTTTTTGAAATAACCACAAAGACACAAAGAGCACGAAGGGATTTTAAATTAGGAAGCTACGAGGTGGTATAAGTGTTAAATTGAGTATTTGTTGCTTTTGCTTGCTGATTCGGCGTAGTTGAAAATAAAATGCAACTTAATGTAATTTTTATGTTTGTATCAATTCGGAAAAATTATGCTTAAAAATGATGAATGGATTAAAGAAAAGGCAAGTCAAGGCATGATTTCGCCTTTTGAACCGCAGCAAGTACGCAAACTTGATGGTGAGATTCCGGTTATTTCTTATGGGTTGAGTAGCTTTGGCTATGATATTCGTTTATCCCCTAATGAATTTCGGATTTTTCGTCATATTCCCGGAACCATTGTTGACCCCAAAAATTTTAATCCTGATAATTTAGAACCCACTCAACTTTGCAGCGATGAAACAGGGAGTTATTTCATTCTTCCCGCCCATTCTTATGGGTTAGGAGTGGCGTTAGAACGATTAGAAATTCCTGATAATGTAACGGTTATTTGTATTGGCAAATCGACTTATGCAAGATGTGGATTAATTGCAAATATAACCCCTGCAGAAGCAGGTTGGCGAGGTTTTTTAACCTTGGAATTATCCAATTCTTCGAGTGCAGACTGCAAAATTTATGCCAATGAAGGAATTGTCCAATTAGTCTTTTTAGAAGGCGATCCCTGTTCAATTAGTTATGAACAACGAAAAGGCAAGTATCAAGAGCAACCTGATCGCGTAACGTTAGCACGGATTTAATTTAAAAGGAATAAAATAATGGATAAATTTAGAATTGAAGTGATTAAAGCAACACCAAACCCACAACAGGTGATGTGGTTAGCGATGCACCAAGATTATTCAGAAGAGTTTGTTTGGGATAAGCGCGATCGCGCACCGGATGAAACAAAAGCGGGAGAGAATGTCATCAAGTTTTTATTAGCAGGAGAAAGAGGACATTATGGTCCGTTAGAGCATCCGCAAATTACATTTAACGTGGGCTTTTTTCCTCACTCAATGATGCAACAAATTCGTACTCATCGGGTTGGAATCTCATTTGATGTACAGTGTCTTGCAGGGGATACTGAAGTCACTTTTGTTAAAACCTCTGGTGGTCTCAGAAAAATTAAAATTTCTGAATTATATGATTTATGGACAAACGGAGAGAAAGCAGTTCGAGAACGTAAGATTCGTGGACGAAATAATGAATCACCAGGAACTTACCGTCGTGACTGTAAGAAACGCCTTCAAAAAATGTCTTTGCGTGTCTTAAATGAAAAGACAGGACAATTTGAAATTAGTCATCTTCAAGATGTAGTTTGTAGTGGCATCCAACCTGTTTATCGCCTCACGCTAGAAGATGGAAAAACATTAGATTGCACCACTAACCATAAACTTTTAACAAGTGAAGGTTGGCAACGAATGGGGGAAGCAGTCGGTTTAGTTTTAGATTCAAACAGACAAGTAGTTGATACTCGAAAAGATTGTTGGCTTTTATGTAATGGGAGTACAGTAGTTGGTAATGGTCTTTATCGAGATAAAACTTGGCTAAAAGAACAAATTGACCAAGGAAAATCCCCACAAGAGATGGCTCAAATATCTCAGTGTTCTTTAACAACAATTAGAGAGTGGTCAAAAAGACACGGACTTAAGTTAAATACTAAAGATACTAAGTTCAAACAAGATGAAAAACCTTGGAATTATTCTGAAAGTGCTATCTATCGTGATAAATTTTGGTTGCAAAAAAAACTTGATCAAGGACTCCATGTTAATGAAATGGCAGACTTAGCAGGATGTTCTATAGAAGCCATTAAAAAATGGGTTTATCATTATGGATTATCCTTAAATAAGCGACTCACAGGAAGTAGAATTCCTTGGAATAAAGGCAAGACAGGATATAGCTTGAATTTATCAGAAGAAAGTCGGCAAATTAGAATAGAAAATGCCCGTCGTTTTACAAAACGTGGTTCAGAATCGCATTTCTGGAAGGGAGGCACTTCAGATGAACGCGAATTAATCGGTGCTTGGACAAGACAAGTCGCTCCTCAAGTTCATAAAAAATTTGATTACATTTGTCAACGATGTGGTAATCAAGGAGGAGTGCTTCACGCTCATCATCTTATTCCTATCTTTGCAGATGAATCATTGGCTTATAATTTTGACAATTTAGTCTCATTATGTAAAGACTGTCATGAGTATATTCATCATCATCACTTAGAAGCTGATTTTGCTAAAGAATTTCAACCAATTTTAGATCCATCGAACTGGAACTCTAAACCTAAAAGTCCAGGACGAAAACTAAAAGCCCATCCTGTTAAAGTTGCTAAAATAGAATATTTAGGCTTACAAACGACCTATGATTTAGAAGTGGCAGAACCTTGGCATAATTTTGTTGCTAATGGCATCGTTGTTCACAATTCTTTTCGTTATACTGGAAAGCGTCTCTTAGAGGTTGCGGAAGGGAAAAGAGATGCCGAAGATGTGTTTTATTTACGCCCAGTGGGTGAATATACCAACCGTCAAGGAAAACGCTATTTTTATACAGAAGAACAACGTCAGGCGGATTTAGACTGGTGTATCGAAGCAACCAGACGCTATCAACAACGAATTGCAGAAGGGCTAGCGGAAGAACACGCCAGAGGAATTATTCCTTTTGATACCCGACAGCATTTTGTCATGAGTTGTAATGCGCGATCGCTGATGCACCTCCTTGATTTACGCTGGAAAAAAGATGCCCAATTAGAAGCGCAAAAATTTAGTGAACTTCTCTTTGCCCATTTTCAAGAATGGACACCGCAACTGGCGCAATGGTATCTGGAAACTCGCGCGAAGAAAGCAAGATTATCACCTTAAGATTTTGATTCAAAGTGAGAAAGGGAGGTTAAGAAAAAACAAGCACTTTTCCTCATCTGCTGAATGCAATCCTAATTTTCTCTAGGAATAAAATTAACAAACCAGACTAGCCAAACCAACCACACTAAATATAATAACTCTCCAGTTTGAAAGTATCTTAAACTGAGTAAACTAAGAAACCCTAAAAATCCTAAAGGCCAAGTCTTCGGTAACTTTTTCATGATTATTTCCTCTTAAACATCAAGGATTTACTCTGAAACCACGTATGCTGATGTGGAATTAGTAAAAACAAAACTCATTGCAAAATGACCAGAGATCATTAACTGCTATGTCAACGCAAATTAAGATTACCGTTAAACTCTTCGCTGCCTATCAAGAAGCATATGGTGTCGAAGAAATTCAGCAGGAGTTTCCCCCAGCAACGCCAGTTCATGCTGTGTTAGATCAAATTTTAGAAGAACATCCGCAACTAGAACAATGGCGAGAGGTGACTCATTTTGGGGTGAATCTTGATTTTGTTCCGCCAGAAACCCCTTTAAACGATGGGGATGAAGTGGTTTTAATTCCACCGGTCAGTGGGGGGTAAATGCTAACCTGAATAGCAAATTATCCTATCAGGAGGCATTCCGTTCCCTATGACATCTGAATCATCCAAAACCTCTATTTATGCTGCCATGGCAGCTAACATCGCGATCGGAATTGCTAAATTTGTCGGTGCTGCCATCAGTGGCAGTTCGGCGATGCTGTCAGAAGGGATTCACTCGGTTGTTGACTCCACTAATGAGATTTTACTCCTTTACGGTCTCAAACAAAGCGAAAGAGTGGCTGATGAAGAACATCCCCTTGGTCATGGTCAAGAAATTTATTTTTGGTCGTTAGTTGTTGCTGTCTTAATCTTTGCTTTAGGCGGTGGCGTTTCAGTATATGAAGGGTTGAATAGCTTCCAACATTCGGAGTCTTCTAGTTCTCCGGTTGTCAGTTATATTGTCCTGGGAGTTGCAGCAATTTTTGAAGGAACGGCGTTATTCATTTCCATTAAGGAATTTAATCAAAATTATCCCAGGAATGAGGATGTTGGACTGTGGAAAGCGATTCGTGACAGTAAAGATCCCAGTGCGTTTATCGTGATTGTGGAAGACTTTGCTGCCCTGGTTGGACTAATTTTAGCTTTCTTGGGCGTCTTTCTGAGTGAAGTGACCCATAACCCAATTTATGATGGCATTGCTTCGATCATTATTGGCATTTTGTTGACTGTAGTTGCGATGATTCTAGTTGCAGAAACGAAAGGTCTTTTAGTGGGAGAAAGTGCGTCGCTAGAAGTGAGAAACGGCATTAAACAAATTGTTCAATCCGATGAAGCTGTCTCTGCTGCTGAGTCACCGATTACCTTTCATTTAGGACCTCGGGATATTATGTTGGCACTTAATATTGAGTTTAAAGATGAACTCTCTGCCGATGAAATCGAAACGGCAACGCGACGGATTGAGACTAAGATTAGAGACTCTCATCCTGACATCAAACGAATTTTCATTGAAGCCGCCTCCGTCAATAGCCTTTTGATGAGTCGTCAATCCTAGTTGATCATGACAATGCGCTATTTGAAAGTTTTACGTTTATTTTGGACCAGTGCGATTTCCGCAGAACTCGAATATCGACTGAACTTTCTCATTGCTGCGTTGAGTAGTTTAGTCAATCTGTCTGGGAGTTTATTTAGTTTATTTTTGTTCTATCGCACGGGTTATACTTTCCAAAACTGGAGTTGGGAAGAAGCTATGGTGGTATTGGGGCTATTTACCCTGTTACAAGGCTTTGCTGCGACTTTTTTAATTCCAAACTTGAATCGAATTGTCGATCAAGTCCAATACGGGACTCTCGACTACATTTTACTCAAACCCATTAGCAGCCAATTTTGGCTGTCTGCACGCACGATTTCGCCCTGGGGAACCCCCGATTTGATTTTCGCGATCGCGCTGATTGCTTATGCGGGCAATCGTCTTGATTTAAGCCTGGGTAATTATTTGATCAGTGTCATTCCCATTACCTTTGGCTTAATTAGTCTTTATAGTTTGTGGTTTATGTTAGGCGCAACCAGTATTTGGTTTGTCAAAATTTATAATGTTACTGAAGTTTTGCGTGGGCTGCTAGATGCAGGACGATTTCCGATAGTGGCCTACCCGGCTGTGTATCGGTTTTTCTTTACCTTTCTGATTCCGGTTGCTTTTCTAACAACAATTCCAGCAGAGACAATGTTAGGACGAAGCGAAGTGAGTTGGATTTTAGGAGCAGGATTTCTTGCTGGTTTTCTCCTCATTTTATCTGCTTTATTTTGGCAGTTCGCACTCCGCTTCTATACTAGTGCTTCGAGTTAGGAAAAATTATAAATAATTACTTGGCACTTCCCGGTTTGCAAACGTTATAATCCTGATGGGAAACAACTGCTTCTGGGGTAACGTAACTACCCTGATCTCGACAAATTAAACGGTAATCTCGATTGACAGGGATACTAATAATAAATCGATTATGACGCAATCGTTTTCCCTTAAATCGTCGATAATTACTATCTTGTCTGAGTTGAGAAATAATGCGACGAGTTTTAAGAACAACATTTTTAGGAAGAGTTGTCAGATCAATGGGATCCTTACTAAAACTTTCTTCCCAAGCCAGACGCTGGTTTTTTCGTCTCACACGATCCGATTCTTTTTGTTCACATCTATGGCAAATTTGTCCATAGCCTTGGTGTCCGCAGGAAAACTTTTTCTTTCTTCTTGCCATGGGTAAAATCTCCTATTTATTTTTACGACAAAAACTCGTCCTTCTGATTTAAACACAGTCAAGAAGTGATTTACTCCGATTGAGTCTGTTTAAAATGGGGAAGGAAGAGCCAAGGTTATCTATTAATCGTAATCTTTAATCGGGCACAAAACTGTAAGATTTTACTTTTTTTGCCAGGAAGAAAAAGAAAGAAGGCTCTGCAATTCCTGCAGTGAAAGGCGTATAGAATTAAGAAAAAGTTAAGGCTGAATGTAACGGGCACTCCGTTGGAGACGGTACGCCGTTTCCTGATTGCCACGTTCTTTAAACAGTTGTGACGCTTTTTCCAAATCTTTGATCGCAGCCGTATAATTTTCTAACTCGGCGTAAGCAAAGCCTCGATTGCCAATCGCACGGGCATAGTCAGGTTTATATTTTATAGCTTGGGTAAAGTCATCAATTGCCTTTTCGTAGTTCTCCAAGTGAGTCTGTAGCAACCCACGATTATAATAGACGCCATGGGCTTGGTCATTTAACATTAAGGCTTGATTATAGTCAGAGAGTGCGCCTTCGTAGTCTTCTAAACGCGATCGCGCCAAACCGCGATTACCGAGGGCTTCAGTATTCGTTTCATCGATAGCGAGGGCTTCATTATAAGTGGTAATTGCTCCTTCATAGTCACCATCAGCAATTTTTTGATTTCCTTGACTGAGGAGAGTGTCAACTTGGTTTTGTTCTTCTGCAGACAGGGCAGGTACATTCTCGTTTTGGGAAGATGAGGATGGAGAATTTGACTGAATCTCGGAACTACAGCCAATAACGGTTAAAGCAAGAAAGCAAGTGAGTAAAAGTGGAAAACGAAGTAAATAAAACATAGTGAATGGTAACGATAAGTATGACTCTATTTTTCGGTTGAAAATAGGAAATTTCTCTCCTACGAGAGGAGACAAATGGACTTGCATCCTTCTAAATTATGATTGACCATTATTAACATGAGCTTAAAAACTAAACTGAGCTATGGCACAACTCCTAAGCGATACCGAAATTAAGACACAATTAAACGAACTATCTGATTGGACGCAAGATGGCAAATTTATTAAATGTACCCGTCAGTTCAAAGGCTTTCCTGAAGCGGTGGAGTTCGTGAATAAGTTAGTGGAACCGGCCGAGTCAGCAGGACATCATCCTGATTTAGAAATTTCTTACAATACGGTGGTCATTAGAATGACCAGCCATGATGCGGGAGGATTAACCGAAAAAGATTTTAATCTAGCTCGCACTATTTCTTCAATGTAATTTCTGAAACCCATTTTTTTAGAGTCATCCAACGCCAAGGGCAATCACTAAAAAAACATAATTGCCCTTGGCTTTATGTAAAAAGTAAAATCTCTTCTTATTCGGCAACTTGATCACTCATGACATCCTGGGAAAATTTTATTCTCTCAATTGAGACTGAATCAATTCATTACCATAAAAGAGAGTTAGGACTTGAACCTGCTTTTAAGCCTGTTTTCTGAAAGTCTTGCTGTAAAGGAATTGCAGCGACTTAAGAAATTACCTCTAAGGGAACAGGGAATAAAAAATTTCTCATGAATCATGTCTGATTGCTATAGGTATTGTCAGCCCCTATATTCCACGTTGTGGTGGTGCAGAAAAATCCTGATCCCCTTATGAAGAAAGGAATCTTGCTGAGACACAGATTATAGTTTTCCTCTCTGAGTTTCTATAAAAGCAATGGATTTTGGCCCTTTATTTGAACGATTCCAGCTTCTCATAATGAGACTCAAAAAAGTTTTCTGCACCACCAAGCGCTTTCCAGTTAGAACTTTTTGTTGATCATAGAACAACCATAGGATGATCAAATTCCAAAATAGGCGACTGATGACTGGTCACTGCAACACAGCTGTAGTTAGCTACAGACCCAATTGACTAAAGTCCGCACGGGGAAACCGGTTGCACCCGGATTATTCACGCCACTTTCTTGATCTGCCCAAGCGGTTCCCGCAATATCCAAGTGTGCCCATGGGGTTTCTTGAATAAATTGCTTCAAGAATAAAGCCGCGGTAATCGAACCGCCCGGACGGGGTCCGACATTTTTCATATCGGCAATTTCTGACTTCATCCCTTCAAAATACTTGTCTTCTAGGGGCATTTGCCAGATTTTTTCCCCAGCAATGTCAGCAGCCGTTTTCAGCTGTTCAGCAAGGAGATCATCGGTACTCCATAAGCCCCCAATATCATTCCCCAAGGCAATGACACATGCCCCAGTGAGTGTGGCCAGATCAACAATCGCATCGACCCCTAATTTTTCAGCAAAGACCAGGGCATCCGCTAGAGTTAAGCGTCCTTCGGCATCCGTATTATTCACTTCGATGGTTTTGCCATTAGACGCAGTGAGAATATCGCCTGGGTGCATCGCATGACCACTAATCATGTTTTCTGTGGCAGCACTAATGAAGTGGACTTCCACATCAGGCTTGAGTTGAGCAATGGCTTTGGCAGCCCCAAAGGTAGCACCCGCCCCACCCATGTCCATTTTCATGGTTTCAATACCACTGCCGCCGGTTTTCAGGTTTAAGCCTCCTGAGTCAAAGGTGACCCCTTTGCCGACAATGGCAACTTTTCGCCGTGGCATTCCCTCTGGTTTGTAGCTAAGGTGAATAAATTTCGGCGGAATGTCAGAGGCTTGGGCAACGCCAAGATAAGCCCCCATCCCGAGTTTTTCACAATCCTCTTTTTCCAGAATTTCTACCTCTAAGCTGTGTTCGGCTGCCAGTTCTTCAACGATGTTGGCGAGGGTAACGGAGGTGATGGAATTGGCTGGGGCAGCCACAAGTTCTTTGGCGAGAATAACGCCATCACAAATCTGTTGGGCTTTGGTAATGGCAGCATCTTGGTTTCCTAACTCGAGAAGTTCCACCGTTTCTAACTTGAGGGGATGTTCTTCCGGTTCGGATTTAAAGCGACGGTCTTCATAGAGGGCAAGGGTGATGCCTTCGGTAATTGCTTGGGCAGTGAGAGCAGGATTATTATCGAAAATCGGGAGACTAATGGCAAGGTTTTTGCTGCGTTGGGCTTTGGCTAATCGCGCGATCGCGCCCCCGGCAACCCTGACTGTATCTAAGGTTAGCGCTTCGGCTTCTCCTAACCCCACTAACATAATTTTACGAATAGGCGCATCACCACCGACACGGGTCACAACATTATTGCCAGCTTTACCGTCAAATTCCGTTTCGGCAATTAATTCTTTAATGGTTCCCGCTAATTTTTCATCGAGTTCCGCTAGTTCACCAGTGACAGTTACGCCACCGACAAAGAGCCCGACTGCTAGGGTATCACCGCTCCAAGTTAAGGTTGTTTTGTCTGTTGCTTGTACTTTCATGCCACCTTTTGCGTTTGCTTCTTCTTAAAAGAAAGTTTTTTTTGGATTCTCTTTTTCCCTATTCTACGCAATATTGATTAATTTTTGTCACTAATGTGCTCTCAGGAGCTGTTGCTTTTTGCAAGCGCTGTCGAGCTTGTTTTAATTGCATTCGATCCGTTTTTTCATAAGCTTTAACAAAAGCTCGTGTTGCCCTTGCCGTATCTTGATACATAACAATAAAATCTTTTTGATACTGTTTTAACTGTTCATCTGTAATCTCCAAATCTGCCATCTTCTCGGCAGCTAATTCCATGGTATCTGCTGCTAACAAAGCTTGTTCTGGATCAGTACTTTTCCCTCCATTAGTAAAGCTTTTTGCCTCAGTAACTGTTTCATTAGCAATTTTAATAATTTCTCGGCATTGATTGTTTTTTGTCGCAGTACAGCTACTATTAATCAAACCAACGATTCCCATTAAAAATAAAATCCGGATGCTCTCTTTTACCATGAAAACACTCAATTTATTTGGAACATACTTATCTAATCAATAAATAATTATCAATTGTTAATCATGAATTTTTGCTCTTGCTTATCCTAGCTTCCTTTCCCATTCTGAATTATCCTAATGAAAGGACTCTCAATATTAGCTGATTAACAACCTAGGATGAGTACTGTTTCTTCCCATCGTAAAGCCAAAGCTCTGAAACCCGGTAGCCCCCGTCCTGCTAAAGCTCTTTGTAGCGAATGTGGGTTGTGCGACACCTACTACATCCACTATGTCAAAGAAGCTTGTGCGTTTCTCAATGAGCAAATTGCCGAATTAGAAGCGCAAGCGCACGGACAGAGTCGCGATTTAGACCGAGAAGACGACCTTTATTTTGGCGTGCATCAAGAAATGATGGCAGCTCGGAAAAAAGACCCCATTGCCGGTGCCCAGTGGACCGGAATCGTGAGCGCGATCGCGTGTGAAATGCTCACCCAAGGGAAAGTGGAAGGGGTGGCCTGTGTGCAAAACACCCCAGAGGATCGTTTTCAACCTATGCCAATCATAGCGCGCACTCCCGAAGAAGTTTTAGCAGCGCGAGTGAATAAACCGACCCTCTCCCCTAATCTTTCGATCCTAGAAGAAGTTGAGCAATCGGGTTTTAAACGTCTCCTTGTCATTGGTGTGGGTTGCCAAATTCAAGCCCTGCGGGCAGTCCAAGATAAAATTGGTCTTGAAAAACTCTATGTTTTAGGCACCCCCTGCGTTGATAATGTGACCCGTGAGGGACTACAAAAATTTCTTGAAACGACGAGTCAATCTCCTGAAACCGTTGTTCATTACGAATTTATGCAAGATTTTCGGGTTCACTTCAAACACGAAGATGGCAGCATTGAGAAAGTTCCCTTTTTTGGCTTAAATACAAAAGAACTGAAAGATGTGTTTGCGCCATCGTGCATGAGTTGTTTTGATTATGTCAACTCCCTTGCCGATTTAGTGGTTGGTTACATGGGGGCTCCCTTTGGTTATCAATGGATTGTTGTTCGCAATGATACTGGAAAAGAAATGTTAGATCTGGTTCAGGAGCAACTAGAGACGCAAGCAGTCAGTTCTAAAGGGAACCGCAAAGCCGCTGTCCAGCAAAGTATCCCTGCCTATGATCAAGGAGTCACCCTTCCGATGTGGGCTGCCAAATTAATGGGCGTAGTCATTGAAAAAGTGGGTCCGAAAGGTTTAGAATACGCTCGTTTCTCCATTGACTCTCACTTCACCCGCAACTATTTATATGTGAAGCGCAACTATCCGGATCACTTAGAAGAGCATGTTCCCGAGTATGCCAAGCGCATCGTTGAACAATACGAACTCCCTGAAGATTGAAAAGATACACTAGACAGTAGCAAGCCTCATAGGAGAATTTCTCATGAATGTTTTTGGTATCGGTTTACCTGAAATGGCGTTAATTTTCGTAATCGCTTTACTCGTTTTTGGCCCGAAAAAATTGCCAGAAATTGGGAGTAGTCTGGGTAAAGCAATTCGTGGCTTTCAAGATGCGTCTAAAGAATTTGAAAATGAATTTAAGCGGGAAACCAATAAGGCACAAAGTAATGACTCGGTAAAAATGAATGCTCAACTTGAACCGAGTTCTTCAGCAGCAGAAACAGTCTCCCACGGAGAATCAACTCAAAAAACAGCTGCGAGTGACCAAGAACAATCCAAGGTGAATGGATAATCTGGGCACAGTTGTCTGATCTTAAAAAGGATAGATGAGTGCGCTACTGGATCAAGCTATGATGACGTTGGATCAGCCCCACAAAAGGAGAAAAGAATGAGTGAGCAAAATCCTTATGAACAACTTGGCGTCACAGAAGATGCATCGTTTGAAGAGATACAGGAGGCAAAATTTCGTTTAACCAAAGAGTACAAAGACGATCAGCGACAGAAAGAAGCAGTGGAAGCGGCGTATGATTCCATCATTATGGATCGACTCCGTTTGCGCCAAGAAGGAAAAATTAAAGTTCCAGAACGGATTCGCTTCCCGGAACGGGCAAAACCAGCCAAACCCCAACCCCAACAGCCCAACCCGGCAAGTTCTCCTGCTTGGTTACAAAGACTGCTAGACACCCCTTCCCGAAATGATTTGTTAATTGCTGCTGGTATTTTTGTCTTATTGGTTGCGATTACCCTTTCTTCTGGGGAGAGTGCATCTGTCATGCTGGCTTTAGGGTTTGCAGCGAGTGCTTATCTTTTAAATCGTAAAGAAAATCGTTTGGGTCGGTCTTTACTGATTAGTTTGGCCAGTTTATTAATTGGCGTTGGCTTAGGCGCAGCCCTCGCACCCGTTGTTGCTGCCGGAATGCCCTCAGAACAATTTACCGCATTAACCGCTCTGTTCTTGTTTTGGTTAAGCAGTAGCTTCTTACGTTAGGCGTCAGCCGCTCTAATCTTGTAAAATGCTCACGAGTCGTTAAAGGAAGAAGAAAGTAATGAGTGAGGAATCGGTAATTCCCGTCGTGGTCAATGGCGCTGCGGGGAAAATGGGTCGTGAAGTGATCAAGGCAGTTTCCCAAGCGGAAGGAATGACGTTAGTGGGAGCTGTCGATCAAAACCCAGCCTATGTGGGTCAAGATATTGGCGAAGTCGTGGGATGTGGTCCACTAGAGGTGCCTTTACTTAACGAGTTACAGGGAACGCTTGTGATGGCAACCCAGTATCCTACACAAGGCGTTATGGTTGACTTCACTCACCCAGATAGTGTTTATGAAAATACGCGAACCGCGATCGCGTATGGGGTGCGCCCCGTGGTCGGCACAACGGGTTTGACCGACAAACAGCTTTCTGATCTCACCGATTTTGCAGAAAAAGCAACCACGGGTGCCTTAATTGTTCCCAACTTCTCTATTGGTATTGTTTTATTGCAGCAGGCGGCGATGCAAGCTTCTAAATACTTCGATCACGTGGAAATTATCGAACTGCACCACAATCAAAAAGCGGATGCCCCAAGCGGAACAGCGATCAAAACGGCTCAAATGCTCAGTGGGAGCGGTAAAAATTATAACCCGCCAGAAGTGGAGGAACAGGAAACTCTAGCGGGAGCAAGAGGAGCCTTAGTTAACAATAACATTCATCTCCATAGTATTCGTTTACCTGGTTTAATTGCTCACCAAGAGGTCATTTTTGGTGCGAGCGGACAAACTTATACCTTGCGTCATGACACCAGCGATCGCGCCGCTTATATGCCCGGTGTCATTCTGGCCATCCGTAAAGTAACAGAACTCAAATCATTGGTGTACGGATTAGAAAATATTTTGTAAGATTGGTGTCTAGTCTTGGTCACTTTTATTCGTGAAATCACCTAACTTGGAACTAAAGATCATTCTCACTCTTCTATTTAGACATGTGCCTGAATGATTATGGATTTTCTAAGTTACGGTAAGAGACTATCATGACACTATCTCATCTCCCGCGACGACTTGAATCAAATGCTAATTTAATGATTAACACGTTATTTAGCGATATTGATCAAATTCTGCAAACAAATGGCAGTTTAGACAGTGTAGAAGAGACAGAAAAGAAGGATGTTGCGATACAAAGAAGTGATATTTCTAAGACTCAGCTTTCTGCTCTCTCAGATGCCCCTGATTTAGAAGAAGCTTCTGATGAACCCAGAGAGCCAAAAAACTGTCCTTTCTGGCAACGTCATCTCGATAAAATTATTTTTTTCTCTTCTTGTTCTCTCTTAATCAGCAGTTTACTGCTCTTAGAAAAAGATCATCAGTTTTCTTTAGCGAGCTTCCAAGAAATTAAAACGGCAGTGGCCAGTTCTGATGTTCAAGGAACAACCCCAGTGGATACCAACGCTCAATTTATTCGCTATATGGAGCGAGCATTAGTCGAAATTGATCGCGAACAAGAACTCACTAAGACAATAGAAGCTAAGGATCTTGCTCAAAAAACAAACCAACCCGTTGCTACCGTTACACCTAAAATTAATTCAACGCCAGCCGCAAAAACAGCCCCTCCCCAAACAATTGCGACCCTACCTGCGCTTCCTCCCCCACCCCCTCCTTTGCAAAACGCAGCCCCGCCTCAACCTCAGCCAAGCCCTTCTCCTTCCTCAATCCCTGAACCCAATCCTCAAAATCAAACCGTTCCCTCGACTCAATCGCCGGCACCGCAAGCAGAATCTGCCCCATCCTCTGAAACTCAACCGATCACACCCGAAACCACTGCTCAAGGTTCTGCTCATACTCTCGTGGGATTATTAGAGTTAGGAGACCACTCAGCAGCGTTATTAAAAATCGAGGGGGCAACCCAAAGGATTATGCTAGAAGAGACCATTCCAGGAAGTAACTGGAAGTTAGTGTCTGTTGCCAATCAAAAAGCAACGTTTACCAATCAAGACCAGCAAAAAGTCATGTTTGTTGGTGAACAAATGTCAGTGCAGTAAGGAGTACAATTCAGTGGGTATATTAGAGGATTTAACGCGCTTTTTAGAAACGCGCTTAGATGAATTTTTAAAGAATAATCCCCAATTAGAGTTACAGGCTCTAGAAGAGCAACTGAGAGAACAAGAAAAAGATGCAATTCGCTTAATCTTAGATCTGCAAAAGCAAGAAAAGAAAATTGAAAATGAGATTCTTTCCCTTGCCCAAGATATTAAACTATGGCACCAAAGAATCGAAAAAGCAAAAGCCGCCAATCGCCAAGATTTAGCTCAAGCGGCTCAGGAAAAGGAAGCCAGTTTGCTACGCTTAGGCAATCAGCGCTGGGGACAAATGAAGGGGATTAAAGAGCAAATTCGCCAAGCGAGAGAATTAGTGGACCAAGTCAGACAGCGGCAGCAAGAAGTGAAAGCCAAAGCCCAGCAAGTGAAGCAGTCACAACAAGCTAATTCAGGGGTTGCGAGTAGTTGGAATACAGATGCAATTTATTCTTCGAGCTATAACCGGACCCTTGATCCCTTAGAAGAAGAATTCCGTAATTTGGAAGTCGAACAAGAATTAGGAGAAATGAAACAAAAACATTAACTCATCATTTAAAGATGCTACTTTTCTCGAGCTAGAAAAGATTAGTGATGGCAAAATGGATAATCTGCTGCTCCCCGAAATCAGATTCCGAGGAGTAGCTTACAGTTGAAAGTGCTAATACTAAACTGAGATCACTCTAGTTTCAGCGCTCAAGCACAAATCCCTCCATCTAGCGAACTTGCGCTGCTGTGGGAAGTTTTACATCTTCCACTGGCTTAACCCCAGCTAAATCCAGAATTTCTGGGATGACTTCTTCTTTCTTGATTGCCATCATATGCACACCTTGGCAAAGCTCACGAGCAGTTTGCACTTGTTCAGCCGCAATTTTAATTCCTTCTTGCAAAGGGTCTTTCGCTCGATCTAAACGTTGGATAATTTCCTCGGGAACATGAACCCCGGGGACATATTTTTGAATAAAGCGCGCATTTTTTGCCGACTTAAATAAGAAAATTCCGGCAAGGATCGGTCGGTTCGCCGAAGAAGCCACTTCATTCATAAACTTCTCTAAGCGATCAAAGTCAGTGAGCATCTGACTCTGGAAAAATTGTGCTCCTGCTTCGACTTTGCGTTCAAAGCGTTTTTGTAAGCCGGACCAACTATCAGATTGAGGATCAACCGCTGCGCCAGCAAACAAATCTAAGGCGCCATCAGAGAGGCTCTTATCATTAAAGTCTGTTCCCGCATTGAGTTTTGCAATTAACTTCAATAAGCGAACCGACTCTAAGTTAAAAACGGCTTTTGCTTTTGGATGATCCCCGGCTTTAACCGGATCGCCCGTTAAGGCTAAGATATTGCGAATCCCCAGGGCTTGCGCCCCCATCAAATCACCTTGAATCCCGAGCAAATTGCGATCGCGACAGGCCACCTGACAAACTGGTTCAATCTCATGTCTTAACAGAACCGCGGATGCCGCCAGAGGAGACATCCTCAAAACAGCGCGACTGCCATCTGTAATATTGACAGCATGAACACGCCCTTTTAAGGATTGTGCTACCCGTAGCATCCGTTCTGGGTTCCCCCCTTTTGGGGGAGTGACCTCAGCCGTTACTAAAAATTCTTTCGCTTCGACAGCTTGACGAAAACGACTCATCATAATTTTTTAATCTTCCAATGCTACAAGTTCTAGACTACAGGCTTATGGAAGACTCGCCAAATTCCTAGGGTAATAATTTAAAACTCATCCGGTGTGTAATCGGGAGCTGATCCCCCTTGATCCCCTTTGCCGCCCAGTAATTCTAAGCGGTCTACACGAACAACTGGACGAGAACGATTATTCCCATTTTGGTCTTGCCAACTCTCAATTTTTAATTTTCCTTGGATGCCCACTTGTTTTCCTTTGCGCACGTATTCAGAAGCCACTTCTGCTGTACGTCCCCACATTTCGAGTTCAAACCAGTCGGGTTTATCATCCCTTTTGCTTCGTCGATCAACCGCGATCGGAAATTTACATAAGACCGTACCGCTTTCAAAATATTTCACCTCTGGATCCACACCAGCCCGACCAACAAGGTGAATAACATTAAGATTCATAAATTACTCCTCCAAACTCAGTCCTAGAAAATAACCCAAAATACTGCTCTTAGTTTAACCTTAATCAATTTTTTCTAGAAACGTAGTTTTCCCGGTAGACGTAATCCTAGCAAAGGGAATAAAATCCAGATTAATTAGATCTTATGGCTCGAATTAATAGCACGATCAATGTCACTTTGGGGGCTAAGAAACCAGTGAGTTTTTGGAGTCGGTTATCCCTCTCACGGGATATGGGAATTGACCTGGGAACAGCCAACACCTTAGTTTATGTTTCCGGGAAAGGCATTGTGCTACAAGAGCCCTCGGTTGTGGCGATCGATCAAGAAAGCAAAGAAGCCCTCGCTGTTGGAGAAGATGCGAAACAAATGTTAGGGCGCACCCCTGATAATGTGATCGCGGTACGTCCTTTACGAGATGGCGTCATTGCTGATTTTGACAATGCTGAACTCATGCTGAAACATTTTATTCAGCGGGTACATGGGGGAAGAACTTTAGTTTCACCCCGCATTGTCATTGGTATTCCTTCCGGCGTTACCAAAGTTGAGCGGCGAGCGGTTATGGAAGCAGTACTGCAAGCCGGGGCAAGGGATGTCTATTTGATTGATGAACCGGTAGCAGCCGCGATCGGCGCTGGTTTACCCGTTGCCGAACCGACAGGAAACATGGTGATCGATATTGGAGGGGGAACCACAGAAGTTGCCGTACTCAGTTTGCAAGGAACGGTACTCAGTGAATCAGTCCGTGTTGCTGGGGATGAGCTTAGTGATGCGATTACTCAATATATGAAAAAGGTACATAACATAGTAATTGGCGAACGCACTGCTGAAGAAATTAAAATTCGCGTTAGCTCTGCTTATCCAACAGAGGGAGATGATAACTTATCAATGGAGGTGCGAGGATTACACCTGCTCTCGGGATTACCACGTATGGTCACTATTAAAGCACCAGAAATTCGAGAGAGTATGTCAGAACCCTTATCGGTGATTGTCGAAGCGGTGAAACGCACTTTGGAACGCACACCACCGGAGTTAGGATCGGATATCATTGATCGCGGTATTATGCTTGCTGGTGGAGGGGCCCTGCTGCGTGGACTCGATACCTTAATCAGTCACGAGACTGGAATCGTCACCCATATTGCTCCTGATCCACTCAAATGCGTCGTTCTGGGCACAGGAATGGTTCTTGAGAACTTCAAACAGCTTAGACGAGTTTTTAGTGGGAGTTCTAGCAGTTAGCAATCATTAGTGACCAAAGTCATGATTCATTGTTATTGGGTTGGGGTGAGCTCTTGCTGTTTGAGAGCAATGATTTCTCGAATTCCCTGGCAATAATCGGCAAGGTTATCGCGATTCAAACGGTAACTCAAGGGATGAGCAATCAGGTGAGCCGTACTTTCAAATAACAAATCAATTTCCACCAGCCCATTTTCACGAAGCGTGCGTCCTGTCGAAACTAAATCGACAATTGCTTCTGACATCCCCGTAATTGGTCCTAACTCTACAGAACCATACAAGGAGACAATTTCGACAGGTAAATCCAAACTATGAAAATGGTCGCGCGCACATTGAACAAACTTTGATGCCACTCGTGCATGAGCGGGTAAATCCAGTGATCGCTGATAATTGCTATCGGATTTCACGGCAACCGATAAGCGACAGTAACCAAATTTTAAATCGGCCAAGTCAGCTACTTTGGGCATCTTTTCTCGCAAGACATCATAACCAACGATGCCCATTTGCGCTTGTCCATATTCCACATAAACAGGAACATCTAATGCTCTGACTAACAAAGCTCTGGCAGTATTGGTCGGATCAATAATTTGTAGGGCGCGATTTTTTGGGTCATTAAACGCACTAAAATCTAAACCAATTTGTTGAAATAAGCGGATACTTTCCTCAAGTAAAGCCCCTTTGGGTAAAGCAACAGTAATCATGTCTTCTACATTTCCTAAACCAGAAAGTCATCGTACCATGAGCCGTTT
>CAZAYV010000012.1:0-12278 GCA_964489465.1 uncultured Dactylococcopsis sp.
GATATCAAGCACCATCAGTTTCTTGAGTGTTTACAATTTTTGTCCTGTACTTAGGTTTTCGTTACTTTTTGGACAAAAATCCATTTCTGCCAGTCCAGTGGGTAGCCCAGGCGTAACAAAACAAATGCTAGAATTTCTCGCCCGTAAACAACTAGAACCAATGGTCGAATTTTATCCGTTTGACAAAGTGAACGAAGCAATGGATCAACTTCGCCATGGCAAACCCCGCTACCGTATTGTTTTAAAGCGTTAACTGTTTAATCATCAGGTGGACCTCACCACCTGAGTCCTTAATTAGAATTTTTTGCATTATTAATAAAAATTAAAGTATTACAGCCTGTCTTTTGCTTCTTGATTTGATTTGTCCTATCTTCTAAAGGGCGATTTCAATGTGAATATCAATGATCAAAAAAATCATCGTCTCTCTAATTTTAGGATTCTGTCTTCTTCTTGCTTCTCCGGCTCATGCTGAGGCAAACGGTAAACAAATTTTTCAAGCGAACTGTGCCGTTTGTCATGCTAATGGCGCTAACCGAATTGTTGCCAATAAAACCCTGAAAAAAGATGCATTGGCGCAGTATAATATGGACTCTAAAGAGGCAATTGTCATGCAAATAAAAAAGGGAAAAAGTGCGATGCCTGCTTTTTTAGGACGACTGAATGAATCACAAATTGAAGCGGTTGCTGAATATGTTTTAAGCCAAGCTGAAAACGGATGGTAAGTCGTGTCGGGTGCATTATTTAAATTAATGCACCTTATTTAGTTTTAAATTTGTTAGATTAAGCATTAGAAAATATCGTTATTTTTATAATATTTAAACCTTTGCGTCACCTGGTTTACGAGAACAAAAATCAGAGTTAATGGAAACAGTTGATCGCGCGATCGCGCAAGCCATTGACCCCAATGCTCAAGAATATAACCGCAAACACGTCGAGATAAATGTCACTGTTGATCGCCGCAGAACTTTCATTACCGTTAGCCCTTCCGTGCAACAAGTCTTACCTGAATTAAGATAAGGAGGGAGAAAAAAAACAGGTCATATAATTTTTGTATCCATAACTGAGTTATTAATGAGAATTTCTATGAAAGCACGTTAGAATAACTACTTATTCATTATTCAAGCATCGTTGGCACCGTTTTCCCCCGTGACTTCCTATGCAAATTCTTCACGGCACTTGGATTCCCGAGACTGGCAATCCGTTTATTCAAACCGGTCAATTTTATCTGTGGGTTGAAACAACGCAAAAAAAGACATTTCGTCAACCTCAGCCACGTCACCCTTGGCAACTGACAAAATCGGACTTAGCCACTCTATTAACCAGTGAATTAGGAATTAAACCGCCTGAGTTTCATACGCTAGAAGAACTGATTGAACCGCGTTACTTTTTACTCCCCTCTATTGACGAGCAACCGCTTCCGTCTTTAGAGTTATCCCGCTATCTAGAAATTGAACTTCCAGATTCCTTTGACTGGCAATATTGGCAGGTTGATAGTTATTCGACTCTATCTCTAACCAAAACTGGCACGAATCGTAAGAACTGGGTGAATGCAGTGATTCCCCTCCTTAATGACCTTCATTTCATTACCTTGCATCGCCTCAGGGAAATTCAAATGGGGTCAGATTTATTATTTTGGTTTCATTTCACCCAAGCCCTGAAACAGATTATTCTTAAAGATCAATATATTCCAGCCCTGAAATATCGGGAGTTAAAACCGCAAAAGAAAACCAGCAGCAAGTCTAAGCGTAAGTCTAAAACTGCTACTCCATTTGAAATTTATCCCGGCTGGGAATTGATTGGAGAAGAGTATGAAACCTTACTGAATGAATCAGTGGAGTCGATGCCGTTGATGTGCGCTGCGGGATTTGCTAAACCGTCAGAAATGCCCAAATTCTATGATCGCGCGTCCCTCCTCCATCATTTTTCGGAATGCTTACTCACTGAAATTGTTACCCATACTTACACTACGAAAGGGTTCGAGAAACTGATTGCCGATTCCATCCTTGAAGATTGCTTAAACCGAGCGAATGGAGACACTTATTGGACTTCTAATGATGCTTTAGAACAATATCAACAATGGCAAACTTGGCGCGATCGCGTTGTTTCTACTCATACCCATCAAGCGTTTTATTTGTATTTCCATTTGCAAGAACCCCCAAAACCAGAAGATTCTTGGATTTTAGAATTTCAAGTTGCCCCGAAATCTGACCCCTCCCTACGAGTTTCCCTCAATGATTATTGGCGGATGCGCCCGGATCAACAAGAACCAATGAAACAGCAATTAGGGGAGGAGTTTGAAAAACATCTACTGTTGAACTTGGGTTATGCTGCGCGCATTTACCCGGATCTTTGGCGAGGACTCGAAACAGACCAACCGGTCGGTATTTTTCTCAACCTTGATGGCGCGTTTAACTTTCTGAAAGAATCCGCTTGGGTGTTAGAAAATGCCGGTTATAAAGTGATTGTTCCCGCTTGGTGGACACCGCAAGGACGACAACGGGCAAAAGTAAAATTAAAAGCCAGTGGTAAATCTGGGAGTCCGAGTGATGACAGCCAGAGTTATTTTTCCTGGGATACCTTAGTGCAATACCAGTATGAACTGGCGATTGGCGATGAACCGGTTACAGAAGCAGAATGGCAGCAACTGATTGAGGCAAAAACGCCGTTGGTGAAGTTTCGTGGTCAGTGGATGGAACTGAACCAAGACAAGATGAAGCAGATGCTGGAGTTTTGGAAGAAACACCAAGAAGAGAATCCAGAACTGTCTTTGCTGGAGTTTATGAAACTGACAGCAGAAGGGGAGGAGGAGGAATTAGAAGTTGAGTGCGACCGCGATGATTCCCTTGCCCAAATGCTGGGTAAACTGAACAATCAGCAACAATTTCAGGTAGTGACCACACCCGAAGCCTTCCAAGGTACATTAAGAGACTATCAAAAGCGCGGACTCTCTTGGTTGCAATACTTGGAACAGTTGGGACTCAATGGCTGTCTTGCCGATGATATGGGCTTAGGGAAAACGATTCAGGTGATTGCCCGTTTATTGCAAGAACGAGAAACGAATGCCACTGAGATTCCGCCCACACTACTGATTGCACCGACTTCTGTAGTGGGAAACTGGTATCACGAAATTCAAAAATTTGCCCCACAGCTAAACGTAATTATCCATCATGGCAGCGATCGCGCCAAAGAAACCGCTACCTTTGAAGAAAGCTGTGCCAATCAGGATATCATTATCACCTCCTTTGCCCTCGCCCGCAAAGATGCCAAACTCTTCAAAGCCATAACCTGGCATCGTATTGTCTTGGATGAAGCGCAAAACATCAAAAATCCCAAAGCTGCCCTCACCAAAGCCATTCTAAAATTCTCGGCAACGCATCGCCTTGCCCTCACCGGAACCCCCATTGAAAACCGCTTGCTGGATTTGTGGTCGATCTTCAACTTTCTCAACCCTGGCTATCTGGGAACACAAGCGCAGTTTCGCCGCAACTTTGAACTCCCGATTCAAAAAGATAATAATCGTCGCCAGTCGGCAACCCTGAAAAAATTAGTGGAACCCTTTATTCTGCGTCGAGTGAAAACCGATCAAGCGATTATTAAAGACTTGCCGGATAAAGTCGAACAAAAACTGTACTGCAATTTAACGAAAGAACAAGCCTCCCTCTACGAAGCCGTAGTGAAAGATGTAGAGAAACAACTTGCCGAAGCCGAAGGGATGCAACGCAAAGGTTTGATTCTAGCAACGCTGGCGAAATTAAAACAGGTTTGTAACCATCCCATGCAGTTTTTACAGGATGGCAGTGAATTTACTACCGCGCGATCGCATAAACTGACGCGCCTATCTGAAATGGTAGAAGAAGCGATGACCGAAGGCGACAGTCTCTTAGTGTTTACGCAATTTACTGAAATCGGCACTGCGCTGGAAAAATACTTGCGCCATGAGTGCCATTACAATACTTACTATCTGCACGGGGGAACCACTCAGAAGAAACGGGAAGCGATGATCAGCGAGTTTCAAAGCCCCGAAACTGAACCTTCGGTCTTTATTTTATCCCTAAAAGCTGGTGGCGTGGGAATCACCCTAACCAAAGCCAACCATGTGTTTCACTTTGATCGCTGGTGGAACCCTTCGGTAGAAAATCAAGCCACAGATCGCGCCTTCCGCATTGGGCAACAGAAAAATGTTTTCGTTCATAAGTTTGTTACCACGGGTACTTTAGAAGAACGCATTGACGAAATGATTGAAGATAAGAAAAAACTTGCCGGGTCAATTGTTGGATCGGATGAGTCTTGGTTAACGGAACTCGACGATAACGCCTTTCGAGAACTGATTTCCCTCAATAAGAGTGCGATTATGGAGTAAGAATCATGCTGGAGGTCAACAATATCTCTATCCCCATTGAATTGCCGATGCAACAAATTGCTGAGTTTTGCCAACGTTGGCAAGTCATTGAATTTGCCCTATTTGGTTCAGTTCTAAGGAATGATTTTCGCCCAGACAGCGATGTTGATGTCATGGTGCAATTTCATCCCGATGCACACCCGAGGTTTAGAACATTAGATCAAATGGAAGCAGAACTAAAAACGATGTTTCATCGCGAGGTTGACTTAATTACTCGTGAAGGGATTGAAGCCAGTCGCAACGACTTACGCCGTCGTGAAATTCTTTCCTCGATACAAGTGATTTATGCAAAATGATGAATCCTCTGTTACTCGACAAACTCAACACGCATCCTGAGTTGCTGTCGGATGAAGCGAGTCAGCAATACACCATTACCGATGTCAGTTGGGAAACTTACGAAGCCCTTTTGACAGATTTAGATGATAATTTCCCAGGGTTGCGGGTTCATTATTTAGAGGGAGTCTTAGAAATTACAATGCCCAGTCGTCAGCATGAAGTGTTTAAAGAAAACATTGGACGACTACTGGGAGTGTATTTTGAAGAAACGCGCACCCGGTTTTATAGTCTGGGATCAACTACCTTTAGAAATGAAGCCAAACGAAGAGGTGCAGAACCTGATTTATCGTTTTGTATTGGTACAGACAAAGCCTTACCAGATATTGCGATTGAAGTGGTTAAAACCAGTGGTGGAATCGATAAATTAGCCATTTATCAGGACTTAAGTGTTGCAGAGGTCTGGTTCTGGCAAGATAGTCGCTTCACACTCTATCATCTAGGAAATCAGGAGTATGAGCAAAGGGAATTTAGCCAATTTCTTCCTGATCTGGATCTAAACTTGCTAGCAAGTTATGTAACTTATTCAGAACCGTTGGATGTAGTATTGGAATATCGGCAAGACCTTGTTAATAGTGATTTAAATTGCTAAAAATATGCAAATTAAGTTTTATATTTTAAGCATAAGCATCAAATTTCCCAGTAATCTTTAGGCTACACGTGATAAGATGTAAATCATATTAAATCTTCCCAATTGCTTCTGCTTATCCCATGAAGATTAAAATTGATAAGGTTTCAGGTCTTATCGAATCCAATAACTTCTTACGCGCTTTTTGGGCTGAATTAAGGAATAGATTTGGAAAATGCGCTTGGAATTATCAACCATTCAAGAATGGAACTTCACAAATCATATTTCTTGGTTGGGCTGATATAAATCAGAAGCAAGCCATACCTATTTCTCTTAGGTACAGCCAGAGAACTACAGTTAGTGAAGTTCATTTTGGAGAGCAATTTGGTGAACCTGTAGATGAAAGCAGTGATTTAGGTCAACATTTAAAAGCTGCTGTTTATAAGGGGTATCAACGTCGTAATAATCCTGATACACACATCTTGCAAGTGCCATTCTCCTCACTTTATAGAGCACTTGCTCCTTATTCTGGTGAATGGTTTGAGATTTCACCACATCAACATCCGATCTCTTTACTTAAACTTAAAATAAGAGCTTTTGATGACATAGATGCGAAAGCAGAGTTTCTTCGTATTTCGTCATATCTTCGAGATATTCTTAGTGTAGAAACAAATAGTCTTTTTTGGCATTCAAGTCAAGAGGCTATGCAAAATATCAAGTCCAGCAAAGAATCAGAAAAATCAGTTTGTCCAGACGTAAATACTTTTGTACCAAATCAAGAATGGATAGATAATATTCCACACCACAATGACTATCTGCTCATTTCGTCTCAAGCATTTCAGTTCCTTGACCGTATCATATCCAAAGATGAGCTAAGTCTCAAAGAAGACGCCTTTATTCGTTCTTGTCATCATTTTCATGTAGCAAGAGAACAAGATGCATCAATTTATGATCGGTTAGTCTATTCTGGAGAACAAAAAAATGAAGATGGGTCAACAATTACATTACGTTTTCAAGAACATCCTCGACTTACATCAGTGTCTATGCTTTCTAGACGAGCAGAAGAGATTGCTACTATGCTGTATATATCAGCGATTGAAGTAGCTTCAAGCATTGACTTCGATTATTCAGAGACATGCACTACCTGCAATCAAAAGCAATATCATATTTCGGCGCGTGTTGTTGATTATGTGAAAAAATACTTTGGATTAGAAGAAGGGGACTATTTCTCTAAGATCTTCAAATCTTACTACAATAAGAGATCGAAGTATCTTCATGAGGGGATTTTTCTACGTGACCACTCATACACTGGGACAACTATACCCCGATTAAATCCTTTATCAGATTCTGGTGTGTCTCAAAATACATCTGTCTCTCTAATTAATTTGCGAGAGCAGACTGCTTACATGCTTCGTCAACAATTAAAATGCATAATTTGACGTAGTTTCAAATGGGATGAAGTCAAGAACATTGAGAATATTTGCAAACACCAAATTGACTTTGCAGATGTCCTAAGATGTTTGAAAGTCTAATGATTGAGGTCGATGACCGCTTTGATTACGGCGAAGAGCGCTGGCTTGGCATCGGATTTTTGCGAAACGGCGTAGCAGTTGTTGTTTGGACAGAACGACAAGATGATGTCATCCGAGTTATTTCAGCACGAAAAGCAAATCGATATGAGCGTAAACGATTCCAACAATACCTCACGTACTAACTGGGAAGCATTAGAGGCAATGACGGATGAGGAAATAGATTACTCCGACATCCCGCCTTTAACTGAGAAATTTTTTGCAAAAGCAACTTTGCGAGTTCCCACTGCCCAAGCTCATAATTTAATTCAGCTTGATCCTGATGTTATGGCATGGTTTCAGTCTCAAAGTACAGAATACAAAACTCTGATTAATTCAGTTTTGCGCCGTTATATTGAGAACAACAGTGACCAACAAGCAAGCTAAGCCTGCGCATACTATAGCGTTTTTGAAATTGACGCGATCGCGCAAAGCTCTCTGCCAGAGGCAATCGCGCTCAGTTAGTACCTACTAAAATAGAATAGTCTGTGTAAATAAAGTCAAGGAAATTTTGATCTATGACGACTACAAGTGATATTGGCACACTCATCGTCTCAACAACAGGTATTCTGGGAGGTCGTCCTCATATTGCCAAGACAAGAGTTTCTGTACAACGAATTGCAGCTTGGTACAAGAAAGGATTAAATGCTGAAGACATTGTTGAGCGCATGGGCAATGTCACTTTAGCGCAAGTTTATGCAGCTTTAGCTTACTATCATCTCAACCGAGAAGAAATTGAGTCTTACCTAACGGCTGAAAAGTTGGCGTATGAACAACAACTTGCTAATTCAAATTACTCAGCATGAGCGACATTCGGCTACTGATTGATGAAGATGCAATGGATCGAAGATTCGTCAATGCCCTGAGATCCAGGAGTGTGGATGTAACCAGTGTCGGAGAAATGCTGACTACCATACGGGAATTGTCATTTCGTCACAGGAGTATTCAGTGGGTGAACAAATGCGGAGAACTTTAACACTAATTGCAACCCAATCCGCAGAAGAAATGAGAAATCAGCTTGTTTTTTTGAGTAGTTTTCACCGAGAGTAAGAAGTTATAGACTGAAGAAGGATTCACAATGAGTATTAGTCTCACTCCTAACCAAGAACGCTTTATTCAAACCAAGCTGCAAGCTGGCAAGTATCGCTCTGCTGAAGAGGTTTTAGAAGTTGCTCTGCGGTTATTAGACGAGTATGATCGCGCCGAATCCGAATGGGTGCAAAATGTTCGAGTCAAAATTGATACAGCCATTGAGGCTTCCAATCATACTGCACTGATTGATGGTGAAACGTTCGTTAATGGTATTCTAGAGCGGTTCCATCAAGAAAATTAGGCATGAGTCGCTATGTTAGATTTTTCCCGAGGCGCGATCGCGCCTAGTTACCAACAAGCGACCTCAGCCTGCGCGTACTATAGCTTTTTTGAAATTTACGCGATCGCAGAACTTCAAAGCAAAGCCCAATTATCGTGAAAAATTGATAGAATCCGAATGATTGTGAAAGGCTAATCATGCAGTGTAGGGGACGGAGGCGCGATGCCCGTAGGGCGGTGGCTTCGCCACATCGCGCTTAGATTCAATCAAATGTCCATTTGCACAGATGTAGGGATACTCAGTTTATTCTTAATTCTTTTCATGATACAGAGCTTATCCTGTTACTGTACCTGAACTTGCCAGTTAAGCGCGATTTCAGTGGGCTGTAAGATGCTGTTTTTCAGTGGACACTCTCTCATAAGATAAAGGGAGTAGGATAGATTTACTAGCGGGACTTAGACAAAACTGCCGGCGTGATCGCGTTCAAAAGCAATTCAATAGAGGCTTTCACCTCGATTTAACCTCTTTCCCATTAAGACAGGAGTTTCAGCGATTTTTGCCCTTTCGACCTTAATCTCCTGATTGGACTGGATTGTCGACTATTACAGAGGAGAAATTTTCCAAAGTCCCGCTAGAAGAAAATATGGCTACAAACATCACCTTAGAACTACCTTCAGAACTAGAACACGAACTAGCAACCGAGGCTTCTCAGCTTAAATTGCCTCTATCAGAGTACATTCTGCGTGTTCTCTCCTTTCGTCCTTTTCTTCAAAATCCTCCCACAACAGGGGTAGAACTCGTTGCCTATTGGGAAAGTGTTGGGGTAGTTGGTTCCCGCCCTGATATTGCCAATAGTCAGGAACACGCTCGAAACTTGCGCCAGGATGCTGAAAACCGGGAGCAGCAATAAATAGTAATGTACTTGGTTGATACTGATATCATGATTGATATTCAGCGAAATTATGCACCTGCACTTACTTGGTTTGCCTCTCTGGGAGAACTCCCGAACATTCCTGGATTTGTTGTAATGGAATTAATTCAGGATGCCCAAAATAAACAGCAAGTTCGTAAAGTTCTACAGATGGTAGCCCCGTTGCCAATCGTTTGGCCGACTGAAACTGATTGTGCCCGTGCTCTATCTGATTTTACAGCCTATCATCTGTCCCATAAAGTCGGTTTGATTGATGCTTGGATTGCTGCTTTTGCCGTTGGGCAAAATGCAACTCTCTGCACTTTCTATGAAATACAACAGTTTAAGAATGATGACCTGTTCCGATCGAGCAAAGCTCGCTGCCGAAGGCAATCGCGCACTTTCCCAGAACTACAACTAACCGTTGACCAGCTCTTTAATCCATTTTGATCATTACCAAAGCATCTCAGCATTCATCTTAACGATTACGTTACTGGCTTATTTTTTAGCTTGCACAACTTTTAAACTACCGCCAGCGTAAAGGATTTGCTGGCAATCTTTAAAGCCGATCGCGCTCAGTTTTTCGGGTAAATTGATTTTGACAAACTGCCAAGCGGTTTCCGTTTCAAATAAAGTCATAAATGTGGCTAATCCCGGCACAAAAATAGGATTGTGGGGTTGATGCAAGTCAATACAAGCAAAGGTTCCCCCCGGTTTCAAAACACGATAAACTTCCTCTAAAATCTGGGTCAGTTGTTCCGGTTTCATTTCATGTAACGCGACACTAGTTTGAACGAGATCAAAACTCGCTGTTGCGAAGGGGAGTTCCTCGGCTAATCCCTCCACATAAGTCGCCTCTGGGGCGCGTTTTTTTGCCCGTTCTAACGCCAGTGGCGAGGCATCTAACCCGGTGACATGATGAGAATATTGGAGGAGAAATTGGGTAGTTTGCCCTGCCCCACAACATAAGTCTAGAATTTGGGAATGCGAGTCGAGAGAAAGTCCTTTTAGTGCCAATTGTCGGAAGCGGGCTTCTCCGCCCACCGATAAAGCAGACAGTCGCGCGATCGCGTCATATAACCACTGATATTGGTAACTCCATTTGCGCAGAATCGTTGCCACAGTTTTCTCTCCTCAAGGTTAAGCGGATACTTGCTTCCGAATCAATCGTTGCACACTCCCTAAAACGGGGTTAAACTCATACCCTTTTTGGTCTGGATTTTCTAAAAATGCTTGCTGTTCTTGTTCAATCATCGTTACATCTTGACGCACTAACCCATCTAACAGCTTTTGCGCCGAACCAAAGAGGGCATTTTTCAAGCTACGGCGAAACCAAATTGGCAGTTTATGCAGTCGCCAAAAGACATTTAACGAAGTAAAGTGAATCAGATAGGCTCGCGTTGCCGTTTCATGGATGGGAGAAAAGAGACAGTAAATTTTGAAATCCTCCCCCAACGTCGAAACCCAATGGGGATAGATATAGCTTACCGTTAACGGTTCTGGATGCAGTTGCCGTAAACTGGGGAAAAAAAGTTGTGAAATCGACCAAATCTTATCAATTCGGTAATAACTCTGGGCGTTATAGTAGCCGTGAACTTGGCTGTCATCTTCCTCAATATTTTCTAACTTAGCATCCGTCCAGGCTTGCCAATCTTCATGTAAATGCCCATGATACATATCCATCAAGTTTTCAATGAGATAAGAATAATGGGCTTGAGTTTCAATCACCGAAACGGTTGCAATATAGTTGAGATGATCCCATTCCGGAACTTGGAAACGTGGAACCGTTGGCGTTTCATCTCCGAGGAAAATCCAAATAAAACCATCGCCTTCTTGAACGGGATACAGACGAAGCTGACAAGGGGGTAACTTTTGCTTCTTGCTTAGATAAGGAATAGAAACACATTTCCCCTCAGCATTAAATTGCCAACCGTGATAAGCACATTCTACGCGATCGCCTTGCACTTTCCCCTCACTCAGTTTGACAAAACGATGGGGACAACGGTCTTCTAACGCGCGAACTTGTCCATCGCTTTGGCGGTAGAGAACGATCGGTTGTTTCCACAATGTAACTGGATAGGGTTCTGTTTTGACTTCGCTGCTACGGGCGACCACATACCAATGATTAGGATTAATTCCTACTTCACGCACTGAGTCTGTCATTGTTTTTATTATTTTTCTATTTTGGGAGTCCAAAACTCCAGATCATTAAATCTAGAGAAGTCTCGGTAATCTAATGTCCAGACGGGACAATTTAAGGTGCGGGTGAGGATAATAATTGAAGCATCTTGTAGCGTTCCTTTCCATTGTGGGATAGAACTAACTAGCGCGATCGCGTCTTGAATATCCATTAATTCAAAGGGAACAATAGAGACCGCTTCTTCTAGGGCAATTAACTGGTTTCTAGCAACGCGAACTCCAAGTCTTTGTAATAGCAATTTGTGGACTTCACAGAAGATTGGAAAAGAAGTGTAGAGTTCATCACCTTCAGATATGATTTTTTGATATCCTCTTAAGCAGTTTTCATGTTCAGAATCAGTCCGACTGAAAATAGCAATAAAGGGTCCCGTATCAACCACTAACTTCATTAGTGATACTTGTCTTCATTGGTAGAAGCATCAGCAGGGAGTTCGACGCTTCCTGCTACAGCAAGCAGTTTAGAAGGGTCTTTAGGACGAATCACCTGCTTCAATCCTTTTTGAGCAAGGCTAGACCAGTTTTCTTCGGGATGTTGATTGAGATATTCCTCGATTTGTTGGGCTAACTCGTCGGGTAAATGAATCGTTCGTTTCATCGGGAGTGGGTTGTACTTTGGTAACACCTCTAAGATAGCACTTCCCCTTGGCGTTGCTCCCTTATTATCCTCATCACTGTAATAGATTAACCGATTTGTATCACAATGAAAATCATTTAACGCGAATGACAAACCAACCGACCATGCAATTTCAAGGACTTGCCCGCAAAATGTTAAAATTACTTTACAAAAGACCCTTAGCGACTCTTGACTATGAAATGTGTAATTAACCGTCGCGCCCAGTTTTCAGCAGCACACCGTTACTGGCTTCCAGAACTCAGTGCTGAAGAAAATCAAGCTAAATTTGGAGCCGGTAGCCGGTTCCCCGGACATGGACATAACTATGTTCTTTATGTTTCTTTAGAAGGTGAAATTGACCAATATGGCATGGTGA
>CAZAYV010000012.1:12288-40040 GCA_964489465.1 uncultured Dactylococcopsis sp.
TATTCGGGAAAAAATTACCGATCAACTCGATAACGCTTATCTTAATGAGGTTTGGCATGAGTTTAGCGAAACCCTTCCGACCACAGAAAATATTGCCAGAGTAATTTGGCAGCGTTTAGAACCTCATTTACCCGTCGTTAATATTCGTTTATTTGAACATCCACAACTTTGGGCTGATTATCAAGGGAATAACATGGAAGCATCTTTAACTGTTGGCACTCACTTTAGTGCCGCACACCGTTTAGCACGTCCAGATTTAAGCTATGAAGAAAATTGTGAAATCTATGGCAAATGTGCTCGCCCTCATGGTCATGGACATAACTACCATCTAGAAGTAACCGTTACCGGCGAAATTGATCCCCGTACCGGTATGATTGTCAATTTAGAACAGCTGCATAATATCTTAGAAGAAGTGGTTGTCGAACCCTTTGATCACTATTTCTTAAATGAAGATATCCCTTATTTTGCTGAAGTGGTCCCCACTGCAGAAAATATTGCCCTCTACATTGGCCAATTATTAAAAGCACCGACGACTGAATTGGGGGTAAGTTTGGAGAAAGTGAAGTTAATTGAAAGTCCCAATAACTCTTGTGAGATTAATTGTCGTTCTCTCAATGAACAAACCACCCCGGAGGTGATTCGTGAACCTGCTTTAGCCAATCATTAATAATCATCCTCTTCTGCTGGCTGGCGACGGATATTAAAGCAACACCATTCTTTCCGTCGCCACATGGTTCCCACTTTCCAACCATGTTTTTCCAGAGAATCAGCAATGGGCTGTGCTTTTTCGATGAGAATGCCACTGAGAATGCCCCAAGCTTGGGGTCGCGCGATCGCGCTCATCTCTGGAATCAGATCTAGAATGACTTCCGCTAAAATATTACATAAAATCCCGTCAAACCCCTCAGGATACATTGTCAGCAAATGCTTGACACTGCCCTGTTCAACCTTTAAGCGTTCCGGTGGAATTTGATTCAAATTACCGTTACTGCGGGTGGCTCGTACTGCTAGCGGATCAGTATCAACGGCATAGGCTTTGTCTGCCCCCAATAATAAAGCAGCGATGGATAAAATACCAGAACCACAACCAATATCAGCGACTACGCCACCGGTATTGCCAAAACTGTAGCGCATTTCTAAAGATTCTAAACAAAGTTGAGTTGTGGGATGAACCCCAGTCCCAAACGCAACACCGGGATCCAGGTGTAACACCACCCGTTCCGTCTCAGCCGGAGGCGATAGCCAAGCCGGACACACCAAAACGCGATCGCCAATTTCTTGCATATCCCAATGTTTTTTCCAGCTGCTGGCCCAATCTTGCTCATCAATTAAGTTCCAGGTCATACGGGGCACTTCAGCATTCACATTGAGTGCATCTTGCTGAATCCAAAGCGATAAGGCAGCCAAATCTAGCGGATGCGCCCGCAATTGAGGAAGATAAGCCCGCACCAAAATCGTTTCCTGGTTTGCCTCACTCACCATTCCTTGACAGCCAAACTTCTCGAGTCGCCAAAAAAGGAGTTCCTCTAACGTTGGATGACATCGGATTTTGATTTCCCACCAACTATTTGTTATTTGCCATTTGCCATTTGTCATTTATTTTTGGAGAACGGGTTATCTCATCTTGATCAACGATCCTTTAGTAGAGATTACACCTTCCTCAACGGAAGGTGTAATCTCTGACTGTTTAGAGCTTAATGGTATAAGCGTCACGAATCCCAGGAATCTTCATGATTTCACTTAAAACGCCTTCCGGTAAAGGATCGTCAATGCTCAGTACCATAACTGCATCGCCACGAACAATTTTCCGTCCCACTTGCATACTGGCAATATTGACATTAAACCCACCGAGTAAAGAGCCAATTTTACCGATGATGCCAGGCATATCCCGGTGCAAGGTAAATAACATATAGTTATTGGGAGGAACATTAATCGGGAAACCATCAACATTGGTAATCCGCATTTCCTGATCGCTGAGTAATGCTCCGGTTACCGAATGCTCGCCCAGAGAACCGATTGCTTCCAAACGCAGTGAGCCTGAATAATCATGTACTGAAGCATCCTTGGTTTCAATGACCCGAATCCCTCGTTCTTTCGCTTCAATAGAAGCATTGACATAATTGACTCGTTCTCGCAACGCTTGAGAGAGTAAGCCTTTTAAAGCAGCAATCACAATCGGTTGACTTTGGCTATCGGTTAACTCGCCTTGCAAACGCACATTAAGTTGTTCGATGCGTCCGCCAGCTAACTGACTGACTAAGTTGCCTAATGTTTCCGCTAATTGTAAGAACGGACGTAACTGTTCCAACACATCGGGATTGAGTCCGGGAATGTTAACGGCCGATCGCGCAGGTAATCCGAGTAACACATCGCGAATTTGTTCGGCAACATCTACCGCCACATTCGTTTGCGCTTCTTCTGTGGACGCTCCCAAATGAGGAGTCAGGACAATGTTGGTTCCTACTTCTCGTAATTTTGACTCGCCAAGGGGTTCTTCGGCAAACACATCCAGGGCTGCCCCGCCAATTGTGCCATTTTCCACGGCAGTGGCTAAAGCCTCTTCATCAATCACCCCACCGCGGGAACAGTTAATAATTCGCGTTGTCGGTTTCATTTTCGCGAGGGCTTCGGCATTAATTAAATTTTCCGTTTCTGGGGTGCGGGGTATGTGCAGGGTAATGTAATCCGCTTCCGTAAAGATAATATCTAAATCTACTAAGCGACAGCCGAGTTGTTCCGCTCGTTCAGCAGAAATAAACGGGTCATAGGCGAGTAACTTCATCCCCATGGCACGCGCCACTGTTGCCACATGAGAGCCAATTTTTCCTAAACCGACGACACCCAGCGTTTTTTTATAGACTTCCGAGCCAATAAATTGTTTTCGTTCCCATTTTTTCTCTTTCACGGATTGGTTGGCTTCCGGAATATGGCGAGAAAGGGCTAACATCATTGCTAAAGCATGTTCTGCCGCGGCAATGGTATTCCCTTCCGGGGAGTTAACCACCATAATCCCGCGACGGGTTGCAGCAGGAACATCAATGTTATCAACACCGACACCAGCGCGACCAATGATTTTCAGCTGGGTTCCTGCCTCGATGACGTCTTGGGTCACTTTTGTCCCGGAACGAACCATCAGGGCATCGTATTCAGGGATGGTTTGTACCAGTTCTTCGGGAGAGAGTTTGGTTTTGACATCGACTTGTGCAACTTGCGAGAGAATGTCAATCCCCGCTTGATCCACAGAGTCTGAAACTAAAACTTTTGCCATTGGTTATTTATTTGAAATCAACATTAAGAGAGGGTGTCCTCTGCTTATGAGTTTAAGGGACAATGCGTCATTTTCCAGAGAATCCATATTTTCTCTCAAGCCTGACCGTAGTGTATCTTTTCATACTTTTGACCCTTCTGGGAGGAGGGTGGAAAGGCTGAGTGTTTACTTACGAGCGATGTTTGTCGTCTTCAGTTAACGGTAAAATATAAACTCTATAGAGTAATTGGCAAAGATCAGTCTTGATAAAGTAATGAAATATTTAATTGCAGTTCTCTCGAACCGGATTCAAGCCGAAGATGCTTATACCACGCTCTTGAAAGAGGGCTTAAATGAACAGCAAGTGGATATGCTAGGGCAAGGCTATAAAACCGCAGATGAATTTGGCTTAATTAATCCGAACCGGCAAGCCAGACAACAAATTTTTCGCCTGGCGACTTGGCTATTTCCCTTTGGCTTTGCAGCCGGATATATCTTCAATGTTTTAACGAAAATTTATTTATTTGATTGGGCGGGTCCTGTGGGTAATCATATCATTGGCGGTTTCTTTGGCGCGATCGCGGCGCTGATGGGGGCATTTTTTGTCGGTGGTGGCGTCGGGATTGCCTTTGGTAGTGGGGATGCCCTTCCTTATCGCAATCGCTTGAATGAAGGCAAATATCTAATTGTGGTGAAAGGATCAGAAGTGGTGAATGAGCAAGCCACCCGCATTTTACGGCAGTTTAACCCCGAAAACATCCAAGGCTATGAAGAGAATAAATAATCATGGGTCATTGGTTACCAATCACAACGGACAAACGACCCAGGACGAAGGACAAATTTTTATATGCTACCGAAAGATGAAATTCTGAAAGGGGTGGAAAATCGAGAAGAAATTACCCGGGTGATTGATGTTGCTGAACAAGCGATCAAAACTTGGGAAACGGTTTGTACTGATTTTCTTTCTCCCCCCGTTGCTGTAGAAGCCCAAGAAAAGTTTTCTCCGCTGACTGATATTCAGTTTGTGGTTTGGGGGGGCTATCCGCAAGCGGAACGTATCCGGATGGGAATTACTCGTGCTGAATTACCTTTAGACGTCTCACAAGTGCCCATTGCTGCCTTAGATGTGGCAGGAAACTTTCTCTTTGATACCGCTAACCACCGAGATTTTTTAGGGGCAATTCTGGGCACTGGTGTGGTTCGGCAAAAAGTCGGTGATATTGTGGTCTTAGGAGAACGGGGGGCACAAATTTTAGTCGTTCCTGAACTGGTGTCTTTTTTAGAAGCGAATTTAAACCAGGTGCGGTCAGTTCCCGTTAAAACCCGTCAGATTGAATTAGAAGAGTTAAAAATTCGTCCGCCGAAAAAGAAAGAAATGACCACCGTCGAAGCCTCGCTACGTTTAGATGCCGTGGGTTCTGCTGCCTTTGGCATGTCACGGAGTAAAATGGCCAGCGCGATCGCGCAAGGGAATGTCCGTGTCAATTGGAAACCGGTTAGCCAAGCCAGTTATTCGCTGCAAGAGGGTGATTTAATTGCTGTGCAAGGGAAAGGACGGGCAGAAGTTGGGGAAGTATCTCTCACTAAAAAACAGCGGTATCGCGTGCAGTTAACCCGGTATCTCTAGAAAGAATAACAGGGATCAATTGTTCTGACCGATTGATTCGGGTGACCGTGTCAGATGAATAGACTTGAGGTGAGAAGTGTTATAGTAACCAGAAATAAGCTATAGAGAGTTTCTCACGGAGATACTGATGGGAGATGCGGTAATTGACGTCCGGAACCTGAAAGTCGAGTTTTTTCCAGAAGAACAACATTTAGTTGCTGTTAATGGCATTCATTTTCAGATTCCCCAAGGACAAACGCTAGGTTTAGTGGGAGAATCCGGTTCAGGAAAATCAGTAACAGCATTAGCGTTGATGGGGTTAGTGGGCACTCCTGGTCAAGTCACTGCCGGTGAAATTTACTTTCACCCTTCCTCGGATACACCACCGGTCGATCTGTTGAAACTGTCTGACGCCCAACGACGAAACTATCGGGGTGGGAAAATGGCGATGATTTTCCAAGAACCCATGAGTTCTCTCAATCCCGTTTACAATATTGGCTTTCAGATTACCGAAGCGATTCGTCAACATCAAAAGGTTTCTCCCAGTGAAGCACGACGACAAGCGATCGCGCGTCTCCAAGAAGTAAAATTATTACCGTCTGATGACAGACTGCGACAAGACTGTCTCCTGGAAGATAACAGCCTCAGCGAAAGTGAAGTCAATCATCGCATTAACGAACAAAAACGGACTTTCCTCGAACGCTATCCCCACCAACTCTCCGGTGGACAATTGCAACGAGTGATGATTGCAATGGCAATTTCCTGTAATCCGGCATTACTCATTGCGGATGAACCGACAACGGCCCTTGATGTTACTGTCCAGAAAACGATCTTAAATCTCTTGCGAGATTTGTGTCAGGCGCGGGGAATGTCCATGCTGTTCATCACCCATGACCTTGGTGTCGTCGCAGAAACCGCGGATCAAGTGGCTGTCATGTATCAGGGAAACATTGTGGAATCAGGAGACATCGGCAGCATTTTTCGTAATCCTCAACATCCTTACACCAAAGGCTTACTAGCGTGTCGTCCTCGTTTAGACCAAACCTTAGCGTATCTCCCCACTGTTAGCGATTTTTTAACTGGAGATGGGCAAGTCAAAACCGCCAACCCCACTCTCCAGTGGCAAGACACTGGTATTGGCAGAGAGAGCGCAGATCATGATAATATGCGTGGTGAAGATAGTAGCCTGGTCAGTGCTCCCTTATTAACTGTACAAAACTTACAAGTTGGGTTTCCTTTGCGAGGAATTTTTGGACAACCGAAGCGGTATTTTATGGCAGTGAATGGGGTTTCTTTTACGGTTTATCGTGGGGAAACATTAGGGTTAGTGGGTGAATCGGGTTGTGGCAAATCTACCTTAGCGCGAACCCTCTTAAAACTAATTTCTCCCCTCCAGGGACAAATTTTCTTTAGTGGAGAAAACATCACCCACTGGCAAGGAAAACGTCTGCGTCGTCTTCGTCGGCAAATGCAAATTGTCTTTCAAAATCCCTATAGTTCTCTTAATCCTCGCCTTACCATCGGGAAGACCATTATTGAACCCCTCAACATTCATCAACAATATCAAAATCCTCGGCAACGGAAAGAACGCGTTGCTTATCTCTTAGAAAGAGTCGGTTTAAGTGCCAATGATATGAATCGTTATCCCCACGAATTTTCGGGCGGACAACGGCAGCGAATTTGTATTGCTCGTGCCCTCGCTCTCAACCCGCAGTTTATCATTTGTGATGAGTCAGTTTCTGCCCTTGATGTTTCTGTGCAAGCGCAAGTTTTGAACTTACTCAAAGAGTTACAAGACGAATTCAATTTAACCTATATCTTTATTTCTCACGATCTAAGCGTTGTTAAATTTATCAGCGATCGCGTTATGGTGATGAATAAAGGCAAAATTGAAGAAATTGGTAGCGCGCAAACGATTTATCAAACTCCGGCAACAGCTTACACCCGGAAATTGATTGATGCCATTCCTACGATTGAAAAGCAATTCAAAATGAGTTATTAGTCATTCGTCATTAGTCCTTGGTCATTTGTCGTTAGTTATTATCTAATTCACACGAAGAACAAAGGACAAACAATCATGAATCAAGAACAAGTAACAATTAAAACCCTAGCCGCAGAATGGGTAACTCAAGATGCTTTTGCCCGTTATGGACAATTAGTTTTACCCGCAGCAGATGGTAAGCCTTATGACGAAAATGATGCGCAATTGGACTTAAGCCAAGGACAACCCCGCTTTTATATTATGCAGTTAACGCAACGGGGTAAACAATTCCATCGCATCACTCGTCATCAACAGTGTACCCAATGTTTAGGGGCATTAGAAGGGAAAAGTTGGCTGTTAGCTGTTGCTCCTCCTAGCACTGCTCCAAAACCAAATGTCGAAAAACTAAAAGCCTTTCAAATTCCAGGTAATTGTTTTGTCAAACTCAATAAAGGAACCTGGCACGCTGGACCTTATTTCGAGGATGATATAGTGAATTTTTACAACCTGGAATTAAGTGATACCAATGACGTTGATCATTTTAGCTATGACTTTTTAGAATCAGAAAGTATGACTTGGCAAATTCAAACATAACTCAATTAACTCCTTGACCCAGTCACCGTTGAAGAACTCGTTTTCCCATTCTTGTGAGTAGCCCATCCTCTTCCTGAAAGTCTTGACAGCTAAGCAGAAATGGCTGCCGCGTAAAATTTTTGCATGTCCTGTGCAAATTCAGTACGGGAATTCGACCAAATGTAGAACATATGACCGCCGCCGTAATGACGAACTTGCAAGTTAGCTGCCATCGGTTCATCCAGTTTCATGTGTTGAACAATGCGATTAGACGCCTGAAACGGAGTGACTAAATCGTAATAACCGTGCGCAATATACACTTTCATATGAGGATTAAGAGCCAGAGCGTAGCGTAATTCGTCAGCGGCACCAATCTGACTTTCTAGAGCATGGCGATCAGAGTCTACCTTCCAAGTTCGATTGATATCAAGGCTGAGGAGATGATAAGGACGATCTGTTTTCACGCCTACAATTTCCCGTAGAAGACTATTTGCAGCTCCATTAAAGACCCGTTGGATCCCGAATAACGTCGGGTCAGGTCCCTCAAAGCGTTCTCGATCCGGATAGGGGTCGGTTGCAGTGATGGTCGCATCGTAGAGTCCGCAGACTTGGCGGCGATCGCGCAATAAATGACGGACGAATACGGACTGAGCAATGCGTCCTTGGGCGGTTAAGATTAAATCAAGAGGCAGTCCTAACATATCTGCCATTACTTGCAATAAGGACTGGCGTTCGGCTTCTGGCATCGCTGTTCCTTGAATCAGTAAACGCACTAAGTCATTGTTGGCAAACTGTACCGCTTCTGAAATGACCTCATCCCGTGGTTGATCAGCAGCAAACTTGCGACTGACCTTATGGAAAGCGGCTGCTGCTGCCATGGCAGGAAAAGTATCGAGCCAAGCGAGTAAATCGTAATCCGAGGGATCCAAACTTTGGAATTCTAGCGCCGGTGAAACCAGTATTGCCCCATTAAGACCAATCCCATAGCTTTCCTGAAGGAGCTTTGCCAGCCTAGCAACCCGAAATCCACCATAGCTTTCGCCAACAATGAAAATTGGACTCTGCCAGCGATTATTTTGGGAGAGGAAACGTTGCATCATCTCGGCAAGCGAGTCTAAATCACGTTGAAGAGCGTAGAATTCCTTATTTTCACTGTCGCTGTCGGATTGACTCGTACTCTTCTCAGCTGATTTGTCCTTATTTGTGCCTTGGTCTTGCTGATCAATGGTACGGCTGAAGCCCGTTCCAACCGGATCAACAAATACCAAATCCGTAAAAGGAAGCCAACTCTCAGGGTTTTCCAGCAATTGCGCCGGTGGCGCCGGTGGAGAACCATCATCGTTAAACGCTGCCCGCCAAGGTCCGATCGCGCCCAAGTGCAAGAAGGCTGCTGCCGCACCTGGTCCCCCATTAAAAGCAAAAGTTAGGGGACGCTCTTGTGGCTTGGCATTACGAGCAAGATAGGCAACATGGAAAACTTCTGCAAGGGGCTGATCACGCTTGCGCAAGACCGTCCATTCGGCTCGAACTGTGTAAGGAATTTCGGCACCGCTTGCGTCTTGAAAGACTTGTTCGCTGACAGCCCCGGCAGGCGGTTGGTAATCTTTGTTGTCCGGTTGGGAAGATGAGGAATCGGTCATAATCAATTGAAGGTACAGCTTTGTTTCGTTAATTAAGGAAATTCACTCCCATCATAGGAGATGAGCCGTCAACGACCACCATTTCAAACCTGACAAACGAGTTGCTTAACGATTGAGACAATACTCAAGATCATTGAATACAATGGGAATTGCCTCCTGAAACCACTCCTCCCTCACCGGCCGTACCGATGGCTCAGAGATAAATCTGTTGATCGTTGCCAGCCACTGGGGGTCATCATTGGGTAGAATCAACCCATAAAAATCACAGGTTAAGGGTTGTTTCGGTTGCAACACATAGTCTTGAAGGGATAAATCCTGTTGGACAATTTCTCCGAGGGTGAGGAAACTATCATTGGCAAAGGCATCAATCTCTCCTTCCACAACGGCATCGATTGCCTCGGTTTGTCTTTGAACTCCTTTAAAGTAAACTAAATTGGCTTGCGGATAGTTGGTTTCCATAAATTCCGCCGTGGTTGTTTTCTCGAGAACACCGATTTGGAGATTTTCCAGAGTGAAACTGGGATTGATTTCATCTTCGCGATCGCGCTGGCTGAATAAACGAGTGCCTGTGGTCAAAATTGGATTGGAGAAGGTAATCCCTTCAATATCTTGACGAATGGTATTGGGACCGCATTCGAGATGAACCGTCCCGTTTTGAACCAGAGAAAAGCGATTATCTAAAGTTGACGGCAGTTCCACTAACTCGATCCGAAGATTAGCACCCAGTTGAGTGCTGAGATAGTTTTGTAAGGCAACCGCTAAATCTGGACAGTAACCCGTCCACTGTTTTTGGCGGTTAATGTAGCCGAAAAAGGGAACATCACGACGCATTGCCACTTTTAGCACTTTAGTGCGTTTAATTTCATCAAGAATCGTTTCTTCGCGGATGGCAATAGTGGCTTCCACTGGATCAGGAATTACCGGAATCGGCGGTTTCTTACCGTAAGCGGTTTCAAGCGTATCTGGGGAAAGAGACTGAATAATTGATAAGTCAAGTGGTTTGTCCTCACTCAAGACTTGGGCGTAGCCAGCACTTAAATACGGGAGAAATTGATCGTCGCGATTAGCTTTGCCAGCCTCCTGATCGCGCAAATGAGCTTTAAAGAAGGCAACATTCAAGATTTTAAAATATTCTCGTCCAAACGCTTGGTGCTGACCAATTAAAAAGGGAGGAATGGCTTCAATGCCTTCTGGACTCTGTTCACTGGTAATAAAATGCGTAGCCGGATCAAATAACGCTAAATATTTCGGGTCTGACTGTAGCCAAACAAAGGGATGAATTTGCTCAGTTATTGTCGGCGCGACCAAATCCTCACTCCCGGCTGTCATCAATAACGGAATCTCAATTTCACTCATGCCTTCCGGTCCAAAAATCCCACTGCTGAGAGGATGAGCTGCTAAAGCCGCTTTAATTCGCGAGTCCCCTAAATTAAAATTTTCCGGCGGTAAATGTTGAGCGCGACACTGCAGATATAGCGCAAAATTTAAAATCACATTATCCTGATGACAGGTTGTGACAAGGCGAGAATAATTCATTTCTGCACCAGCTAGAGACAAAACGGTTGTTCCACCTAGAGAATCCCCCATTACGCCAATCTGTTCCAAATTCAGTAAATCTGACCACTGACCGTCTGCAGCTTCTAATTGATCAATTAAAAACGAAATCTCTTGGGGACGGTTAAGAAATTCCACTGGACTCAAGAGGGTATTGAGGCGACCCGAGAGATAAGTTTCTCGATAGGAAAGATTACTGCCAATATGATCGGGAACAAATACGGCAAACCCATGGGAAGCTAAATGTTCAGCGATATAGACAAAGTTTTCTTTGACAGCTCCAAATCCGTGAGAAATAATTACCACTGGCGCTGGCTCGCCTAAGTTTTGAGGAAGATAAACATCCACGGGAAACTCATAATTTACGGATAAACCCCGATCCGTTTGACGTAGCGCGGGATTGGTAACTGTAATTGTTTCCTCTCGAATGTCATACGCTCCGGGTTGACTCAAATCTGGCAATTGGCTGAAGTCAAAGTCAGCCCAAGCCAGTGCTTCGGCTTGCGCGCTCTTCTCAATTGCGGCAACACTGGACTGATTATAGGTTAAGTAAACCTCTAATAACTTTTTAAGCTGGAGTAGATCTTGAACATCAATTTCGATCCGACGGGTCGGAAACTGCTCGATCACATCAAGTATCGTCCAACCGTCTGCATTAGCTTGGTCAGCAGCACCGACAATCGCAGCTCTGAGTCCGTAAAAGCCATTGCGATGGGGAGTATAGCGGATTACTTTTCCCAATTCCTGTAACCCATCTCGACCCAAAGGGGAGTGGGTGAGTCGATAAGCCTGCACGGCATCAAAGGCGAGAGGTTGTTGTAGCCCTTTTCTTAAGTTAGCCATCATCTCGTCATCAACGTAGCGAGCTAAAATTTTAAGATCGCCAGTCAGTTCTCCGGTTTCGGCATAGACTTTCAGGGCATCTAGGGAAAAAGAAAACGTAAGCGGACCTAAAACTGAAAAACGAACTGTTTCAGCGCTCAAGCTGGGTCGAGCAGTTATACATTCCGTGACTACTCCGACCATTGTTATTAACCCAAAGGAAGTGAGTCCCCACAAAAAATTTGAGAAATATTTGGTCACTCTTATCATTCTCTTGCCAATTAATTCCTTTTAAAGATAAGCTAATCAAAGCCATATATTGATTAATTTTAATTGATAAATTTAGCTTTTTTAGCTAATACCTATTCAATGATTCTAAGAGGATCTCTGTAAAATAAATGTTAAGAGCCTAAACGATTAAGCATTAAGGAAATTGAGGCAATCTCAACTAAACTTTCGCTAACTTCATTCTTAGGCGTTCAGGGTCCTTGCTTAAGTGTCGATGCTTTAATAGCCACGCCAATGTGCGTTCAACTATCCAGCATCTTAGCCACTCGATACTATTAAGAATCTAGCGATGTGCCTAAAAAATCAAGTCGATTGGAGGTATGAAGAAGGAATCTTTCAAATTGATTGTGGAAGGGTTATGCACTCTGTTGCTTACCTTGCTCACTCCCCATCCAGTCGTTAAGCAAGTTCCTCCCCTCCCTGAAGCAGCAAGGACGTTGCTTGATTCAGCTCTACCATTGGAACGCAACGTTAGCGGCGTAGTGTACCCCCCAGTTCGGTTAGACAGGGTACAGTGGTTTGAGGTTGCCACTGTCGGCAGCCCTTGGTGATGCAGACCAGAATGGAGAACGGAATAATGGCTGAGGCAGTTGACCCGATTCTGAAGCAATTCTGGTCCCTGGTGCAGGGAGCAAACAGTCTGAGTCCGGAGGCATTTCGCGGGATTGAGAACTATCCCTATGGGACGGTGCTGGCAGTGCTGGTGATTCTGCTAGCCGGGTTATCTCAGGGGATTGGCCAGGCTATTGTGCTGTTCTTGAACCAGGTCAAACCCGTGCGCTTTGTTCTTAGTTTGGGCATTGCTGCCCTGTTGTTTGTCTTCAGTACAGCCTTCTGGGTGTTGAGTGTCTGGGGAGTCAGCCATCTCCTATATGGAGTCGATGCACCATTTTTGCGGGTCTTTCGAGTACTGGGGCTCGCCTATGCGCCGCTGCTCTGGAGCTTTCTGGTGGCGGTTCCCTACCTAGGGGTGCCGATTGAGGTAGTGCTGTCCATCTGGAGTTTGCTGGCCTTTGTGCGGGGGTTCAGTGTGGTGACGGCGCTGGATCGATGGCAGGTATTAGGGAGCGCCCTTCTTGGCTGGCTAGTATTTCAGATTATGCAGCGCACCATTGGCCGTCCGGCAATCGCTTTGGGACGCTGGGTGTCCAATTCCGTGGCCGGGGCGCCCCTGGCGACCAACCTGCGGGAGCTGGAACGAACGGTGCAGAGTGGCTTAGGGGAGCAATCCGGAAAACAGCAGCGGGAGGATTGATGGGAATTTGGGATTGGCCGGTACAGAGTCTATTTGCGCAGTCCTGGTTCAGCCTGGAGGAAACGAGACGGCTGTTTTGGGATCTGGTGCAGATTGGGGGCATTGCCCTGATTATTGCAGCCCTCCTGAGTCCACTGGAGACGCTGGGTTGGTGGGCAGGCTGGTATGGCGATCGCGTGGATACGCAGCATCCCCTGGAACGCACTGACGAAGTGCCAGAGAGGGGGCGACCCGTGACGCGCTACATCGTCTACCTGGACGGGATTGGCCAGTTCCAGTCCACCTATTCGCCGGAGGCGGAGCAATTTTTGCAGGAACTGGAGCAGGCGTTGCCGGATGTGGCAATCGTGCGGGGGATTATGCCCTATTCGGTGCTGAACAAAACTCTGGTGCAGGAGCGTCCCCTGTCGGTCTTCTGGCAGCTGGTCACCTGGTTGCGTTCCAAGCGTTTCCTGAAACTGCTGGGGGTGCTGATCAATATCCGCAATCTGCTGATTGTGTCGGTAGCCGCCGATCAGCGCTATGGTCCGGTCTACAACCGGGGGATGGCCCAGTTGATTTACAATCACTTGCTGGAACAGGGGTATCGCCCCGGTAGCCAGGTGCCGGTTACCCTGCTGGTCTTCAGTGGCGGCGGCGAAATCTCGATGGGGGCGGCACCGCTGTTGAAACAGGCCCTTGATGCCCCCCTGGATATCATTTCCCTGGCGGGGGTATTCTGCGGTCACAATGACATTCTCAACCTGGAGCATATTTACCATCTGGTGGGGGATAAAGACCCGGTGGAACGGGCCGGACCAGTGCTGTTTCCCAAACGCTGGCGGATCATGTTCCTGTCTTACTGGAACCGGGCTAAAAAGCGAGGCCAGGTGTCGTTTGTTTCCCTGGGACCCGTGGGGCATCAGACGCCAGGCGGCGTCCTCGATCCCAATCGACGCTTGCCCGATGGCCGTACCCATCTCCAGCAAACGGTGGACTGGGTGACGGGAATCCTGGAGGGGCGCTTGCCAACGGTGCGGCCTAGCACCCGCCCCAGACCCAGCAGCTATAGCCGGTTTCAACAGGGAATTTTCAACCAGCCAGAGACCTATCCCGTGAGCCAGAGGATGGATTCTCCCTATTACCGACCCCTTGCCCCCTGGATGGGGCGGTTGATTTTGCCAACTCCCGAGCAGCGGGGAGAGCAGGACGGAGTCTGGTTTCAGGTGTACCATGCGGCGGCGGATTATTCCTCTCTAGTAGGGCAGACCGTGTGGCTGGCCTGGCAGGAGATTCCTCAGGTACGGGATTATGTGCGGCTGGTGACCCGTGACCTGCACTTCAGTGCCGATGCCGACTACAGCCTGCGGCTAGGCAAGGTAGTGCCAGAACGGCTGAATGGCTGGCGGGCTGTTGGCCCCCTGGAATCCCTCGCGGGGGCGAGGCCGACGGATAACGTAATGGTGATGCTGAATGGTTCGGTGCAGGTGGAACTGGGAGATAGGGGGACGCGGCTTTTGCTTGACCAGGACCCAACCCAGATTAGTGGGCGATTTTATGCGATCGCCCAATTCCTGAACCCCATCCACACTTCGGATGAGGGGGTCCTGTACCGCATCCGCCATTTCAATAAGTCCACTCGCCAGTTCGATGGTCCGGAAGACGAAGTGCTGCTGCCCCAGGTGGAGCCAAATATCAATGACCTGCGCCCTTCCAGTAACCGCAATCTAGAGCAATCCCCCTGCAATGGGGACGGCTGGGTTCTCTATGGCGCAAAAAACCAGACGGGGCAGTTTGTGGTGCAGGCCCTCGGCCCCTATGCCCTATTTCGCCTTACCCCAGATCGGGAAATCGTCGGTAGACGCCTGACCCGTCATTACCTGCGCCGGGAGTCCTGGGTAGTGGATGGGACGAAGGGCACCATTAGTTCTGTTCGGTTGCGCCCCAGTGAGCAGGCTTCGCCTGCATTTCAGGAGGGTGATCGCCTGCTGCTGAACCATGTCTATGGCGGCGTGGGTGGCAAAATGACGGAACCTGCAGCACGAGGCCCGGTCTATTTTGGCCACTTTGCCTACGGTCTGGCGGAGGTGGTGCGCGAACCCCTGACCGATGACCTACGGCTAGAGATGCAGTACTTCCAGGTCTATACCCACAACCGGGACGGAATCATTTCTTGCCGCCATCATTGGTCAAGCTACATGGGTGATCGTCAATACGGTTGGCTCAATCTGCGCCCGGTGCGCGATATCGTGATTAAGCTAGATGCATTTACCACTCGCTACGACATAGATGGTGTTGTGATCGCGCCCCTGGAAAGCCTGATGTACCAACTCCAGATCATGATGGCTCGTTATCGGATCGGAGATGGGACAGGAGCAACCTACGTCGGCCCGGCGAACAACTGTGCCCAGGACTCTAACCAGGCTTTATACGGGTCGTTGCAGCAACTTAAGCGCGGCACTGAGTCCATCGCTGACCCTGACGCCTGGCTACAGGCGCATCCTGATCAGGCGGCACAGGCAAAACAACTGGTGCAAATTGGGCGATCCTTAAAACGCGACTTACTGCCCTGGGGCAGCGCTCGAGCAGACTGGAAAGATCACGAAACTATCTTGGGCAGCAGCCTGGAGGACGACCCGGTGAAGCAACTGGGGATAGGTCTGGTGAGTTGGCGCACCATGTTGCCTCGCATTGCCAGCGATCGCGTTGTCGAGTCTTTTCTACAGCGGGGGGCAACAGTCCTGGTACTCCGCACCAGCCAGGTAGGGGGTGCCATGCCGGACATTGAACCCATTGCCCCACTGGGGTTTTAGGGAACACCATTGAGCGCTAATGCTAAAAATATTATTGGCTTTTTAAACATTTAAATTCTCATCAGTTGAAGTTGGAAGTAGATCACTGAATCAAGCCTGGCATCGATCGCGCGGATTCGATTTTTACCGCGGCGGAGTGTATCTCGAAACTGATCAAGGTCTTCGAGCGTATCACAGAAATCAGTGTCACGACCCCGCTGTTCTCTTCTTCGACAAATATAGCGACGAACGCTGTCGCAAATATCGTCCCGAATTTCATCACGGATACTATCCTTAACGTTCAACTTCTCCAGATTCCTTTTAGATATTCATTGGAGAATCGACATTGATTGGTTTTTGATCAATTTGGAAGCGAATGCCGTAATCTTGAAGACGTTTACTAATATTGCGTCGGGCAGCATCTAAAAGTTGCGTCCGAATTTCAAGCGCGATTGAACCTACCCCGAGAACAAAGAAAGTGACTCGGGCTTGGGCTGGTTCTAATTGACCATTATTTTTATTATTTCTACTTCTAAAATTTTTATAGTCGTTGCTTGGAGTGCGGAAGCTAACTTCGGTTAAGCGATGGTCGATGCCGTAAATATCCTTGGTACTATCAAGAATAATTTGACGCACCAAGGCTTTTTCTTGTTCAGGAATGGCGTGTTCAAAAAAGATATTGAGCAGCGTAATAATTTTCTGCGCTCCCGATAAATTCTCAATAGACATTTGAGTCAGCATACTATTGGGAATCACAACTAAGGTTCCTTTCCCAGATAAACGAATTTTGCTCGATCGCCAACCAATCGCTTCCACTCGACCGAAGGTGCCGTCTTGGAGGCGGATATAATCATCGACCACAAAGGGACGATCCAAATACAGCAAGATTGTCCACAACACCTGCTCAAGCACTTTTTGGGAGGCAAAGGCAACAGCAATCCCGCCAACGCCGATACTTGCCACTAAGCCGGTAATGCTGAGACGATGCGACTCGGCAAAAATAAAGATGACAATCAGAACAATGAGTGAATTGGCAACAAATTTAATGAAGGCTAACAGTTCACTGTTGACATTCTTGCGGCTTCTCAGGGCTAAATCGAGGAGATAACTGCTAAAAAACTGATTAAAGAGGGTGAACGCTAGCAGACAAGTATTGATCGCGATCGCGCCTCCGAGGAAAAACTCGCTAATGAATAACCATGTCGGTTCCTCAGAAATTAACAATAAAACAATATCGCCAAGGGAGAGGAAAAACGAGAGGGTAATCCACCGTTGGTAAGGAGCAACAATTTGTTGATAGGCTTCTTGCAATTCTGACGGGAAAAACCGAAACACCAAAAAACGGAGAATCCTGGGAATGACAAAAACAATAGTGGTAATTACAAGTGCCAGAACACCCAAAATCAAGTAGATGGGATCGATCGCGATCGCTTCTCCTGAAAACATCAGTTGATTCAGTTGATTCCATAAATTGAGGATCAACATTGGATCTTGAGGCGCCGACGAATCCACCTCGATAATCGTTTGCAAAATGAGAAGGAAAGAATAGTGCGGAGTGGTACTGATCATAAATGGAACAATTAAACAATAAAATTTGAATTTGTCATTGAACCCTAGGCAGTGCTTTTTTTTCAGCTAACCCGATTGATTAAGTCTTTTGAGATCCCTTGCTACCGCCTTTTTTAGCATTGCGAGCGTTCTCTTCTCTCTCTCGTTGCTGTCTCAGTTGTCGCAAGGCTTCTTGACTACAGCCAAAAATTGCTCCCACACTTGCCCCAACCATCGCATACTTGCGGTCTAAATGACGATAGACCTCAGATGTGTAAGGACTGGGAATCGCGCGACCAATTACCCAACCAATCCCTGTTCCTACAAGAGCCGTCACCAGACCTGAGAAAATAATTCTTTTGTAATTCATTGGTTTTCCCCTCTGCCATTGAGCGATTCAGTTAGGAACGGAAAGTAGTTTGTTCTTCCTCAGTAAAATCACTGAGATTTGCCAGTTGAGAGCCTGTCTGCGGCGGTTCGGGAGGTTTACTGTCGAGAAAACGGCTTTCTAAACTTTTAATTACCACATACAGCACGGGAACAATCAGCAAGCTTAACACCGTGGCGACGAGCAACCCGCCAAATAAGGCGGTTCCAATCGACCAGCGCGATGCGGATCCTGCCCCAGTTGCAATCACCAACGGGAAAAATCCAACCAGTGAGGAAATCGCCGTCATGAGAATCGGTCGAAAGCGTTCCCCTGCTGCTTTTTGGGCGGCTTTAATAATCGTTAGACCTTCGATGCGGGCTTGGTTAGCAAACTCCACAATCAGAATGGCATTTTTACTCGCCAGACCAATTAACATGACCAAAGCAACGTTGGCATAAACATCATTGACTAAGCCTCGCAGCGAGAGGAATAGCAAAGACCCTAGCATGGCTAAGGGAACGGACAACAAGATAATAATCGGGTCAACGTAACTCTCATATTGAGCAGAGAGTGTCAGAAAGACCATGATAATTCCAAAGAGAAAAACTAAAATCCCCAGACTACCCGCAGCAATTTCTTCCTTGGCTAAACCAATCCAGTTACTTGCTACCCCTGGGAGGGCGGCTTCTTCTACACTTTCATCCATCGCCGCGATCGCCTGTCCACTGCTGTAGCCTTCGGCAGGAGCCCCTTGCAGTTTAATCGAGCGATACCCATTGTAGTGGGTAATGGTTTGCGGTCCGGTAATGGGTGTAATTGTTGCCAGTTCGCTCATTGGGATCATTTTGCCGTCTCGGGAACGGACATACAATTTGTTGATATCCTGAGGCGAATTGCGATAATTCCCTTGGGCTTGGACGTAGGCTTTATAACTGCGAGTACCGAGGACAAAGTCATTCACATATTGAGATCCCATCGTTGCCCCAAGGGTTTGCACCGCTTGTTGGAAATCAATGTTGAGAGACTCTAACTTGTTACGGTCAAATTCCACCTGCAATTGGGGCGTTCCTGCCGTGAATTGGGTATAGGCACTCCCGCCAATCGCCGGTTCCTGATTGGCATTTCCCAAAATCTCTTGAGCATTACCTAAGAAGTCATCAATAGAAAGTCGTCCGCCAGTACGGTCTTGCAGCATTAGTTCAAAGCCTCCCGTTGCACCAAATCCCGGAATAGCAGGGGGATTAAAGGCTGCTACACTAGCAGTATCAATTTGCTGAAATGCTCCATTCAAGCGCTGTAAAATGCCATTAACCTGCTGTTCGGGACGGGGACGTTCTTCCCAAGGTTTGAACTTAGCAAAAAAGAGTCCTTGATTGGAACCTGCGCCCTCAAGACCAGCACCGCTTGCTAGAAACTGGGCTTCAATCTCAGGAATTTGACCCATAATTTCTTCAACTTCAGCAACCACTTGATCGGTATAGCTGAGAGAGACTCCATCCGGCGCTTGTATGATACCTAAGACCACCCCTTGATCTTCTGCTGGAACAAAGCCTGTGGGAACCGCTTGGAACATATAGTAAGTCCCAAACAAAGCAGCGACAAACGCAGCCATTATCAGATAGCGAATGCGAATGAACCCCCTCACCATACTTTCATAAACATTGCGCAACCAACCTAGAAACTGGTTAAATTTGCCAAAGAACCAGCCGAGGGGACCTCTGGCTTCCTTGGCTGGTCCCAGTAAAATCGCTGCCATACTGGGACTGAAACTGAGGGCGTTAAAGGTGGAAACAACAATGGCAAAGGCAATAATCAGCGCAAACTGTTGATAGAGTTTCCCCGTTGTGCCTGGGAAAAAGGCAACGGGAATAAATACCGCCAGTAACACCAAAGAGGTGGAAACAACTGCACCACTCATTTCGTTCATCACTGCCATAGAGGCTTCTTTTGGCGATAAGCCTTGCTCCAGTTTTCCGCTCACCGCCTCCACAATCACAATCGCGTCATCCACAACCACCCCTGTCGCTAGGATGAGACCGAACATGGTTAAACTGTTGATGGAGAAGCCAAAGATGAGGGCAAACGCCAAAGATCCAATTAGGGCAACTGGAATCGCGATCGCGGGAATAATCGTGGTGCGCCAGTCTTGTAAAAAGCAGTAAATCACCAAAATCACCAGCCCAATTGCTTGCAGCAGCGTAATAAACACTTCTTTAATGGAGGTTTGAATAAAGGAAGTGGTGTCGTAAACAATCTCCGCTTTCATCCCCGGCGGAAAGTTTTCAGTTAACTCTGCCATTGTACTTTGGACATTTCTCGCCACATCCAAAGCATTACTGCCCGGCGATTGGTAAATGGCAAGCCCTAACCCTTCCTGTCCATTGACTAACGCATTACTACTATAGTTTTCTGCCCCAATTTCCACATAACCAACATCTTCCAATTTCACCAATGTCCCATCATTGCCGGTTTTGACCACTAAATTGTTAAAATCTTTCGGATCGCTAAAGCGACTGCGAATTCGCAAAGGCAGTTCATAACTTTGACCGTCAGGCACGGGTTCTTGACCAATTGCGCCAGCCCCGACCACGACGTTTTGAGATCGCAAAGCATTCACCACATCTAGAATGGTTAACCCGCGACTACTTAATGCCCTCGGATTCAACCACAGTCGCATCGCATTTTGTTTATTGCCAAAAACGGCAACATCGCCCACCCCCGGCACCCGCTTAATAATATCGGTGACGTTGAGATCGACGTAATCACTAATAAAGATATTGTCATACTCGCCTCCTTCCGAATAGAACCCATAGATCATGAGAATGCTGGTGGAGGCTGCCTTCGTTGATACCCCTAGTTGTTGGACAGAGGAAGGTAGTTTCGGCAAGGCTTGGGCAACCCGGTTTTGGACATTAACCTGGTTCGTATTTTTATCTGTATTGGAGGGAAAAAAGACGGAAATCTTACTGTTGCCGGCATAACTTTGGGAGGTCATGTAATCCATGTTCTCCACCCCATTGATATCCCGTTCTAGGATCGTGGTCACGGTATTTTCGACGGTATCCACATCGGCACCGGTATAAAATGAACTCACCTGAATTTGAATGGGGGAAATATCGGGCAAGTAGTTGATGGGCAATAGCGGAATACAAACCCCTCCCACTAAAAGAATTAACAACGTGCAGACAGTCGTCAGCACGGGGCGTTTAATGAATGTATTGGCAATGGACAAAATAGGCATAATGGCTCAAGTCAACTGTTAATTTCTGGTTTCCGGTTACTGCAGTCATCACTTATTGGGGCTCAATGGGTGCTTTATCTCTCAATTTCAAAATGTTGGAAACGGCAATCTGATCTCCGGTTTCTAACCCCTCTAAAACCTGATAATCCGATCCTTGAATATCCCCGAGTTGAATCGGACGTTGGCGCACAATGAGCTGTGCTTCTCCCTCGGTTGCTTCTGATTGGTCTTGAACAAAGACAAAACTTTTACTGCCCACTCGGGAAATCGCTGTTGTCGGAATTAAAATCCCCGGTTCAGTATTCCAAACAATTTTTGCCTCTACCCGTTGTCCATCGCGGAGAGTCCCCCCAAAATTTGGGAAGCGCGCTTTAATCGGAATGGTTTGCAGGGTTGTCTCCACATTGGGAGAAATAAAGTTGATTTTTCCTTGGCTTAAGGTCTGCTGCGTTGCCGGATCAAGCAGTTCTACTGTCATCCCTTGCTGTAAATCCCCAGAGCGTCGGGCGGGAACCGAGATTTCGAGATCGAGGACATCATTACGGGTAATGGTCGCGATCGCTTCTCCTGCTGTGACGTAATCGCCCTGCTTGACTGCTAAATCCCCGACAACCCCTGAGATTGGCGAGAGGATTTGTTTAAATCCCACATTCACTTCTGCTGCTTTCACTTGTGCCCGTGCCTGTTGCAGACTGGCTTCGGCCCCTCGAATCGCTGCCTGGGCGGCTTCGATTGCATTTTCGGCTTCGTTGAGCCGATTTTTTTGCGTTTTCAGTTCAGTTTCGGCTTGATCGTATCTAAACTGCCCAATTGCCCCAGCATCTAATAGGAATTTGGCGCGATCGTAATTGACTTGGGCTAAGTTCACTTGTTCTTGGGCAGAATCTCGCTTCGATTGAGCCACTTTCAGCTGTTCAATCGCAGTATCACGGCTGGCGATCGCCGCGTTAACCCCAGCTTCGGCATTTTCTAACTGAGGCAGCGTCTGATCCGGTTCCAGCACCATCATCGCTTCTCCTTGTTCCACGCGATCGCCTGGTTCAACTCGCATCTCTTGAATGCGTCCTTGAATTTCCGGCTTGAGGGCGACTTTCTCGGTCGCTTCTAAATTCCCTACATATTGAGAACTCTCTTCTACGGTTGCTGGGCTTAAGGTTTCTATCTTGACAGGAATGGGCGGTGGACCGCTTGCTTGTGCGTCAGGGTTGGAACGGCTGCATCCGGTGTTTGTGGCAGCAATCAGCAGCAACAGTCCCAAAAATTTTTGATAATTTGAAGTCTTCATTGTTAGTTAAATGTTTAAATGTATTTTTTAACGATTACAGCAATCCCTAAGAGCTGAGTTTAAGGGTGACCCTTAAGAGCATTTCATCCGATACCAAATAAGCCTTTGAGTTCAAGCGCACTGTTGTATAAAAGTCCTCCCTTCTTAGAATATTTCAGCAAATTAATCAATCAGCTTTAAGGTTGAGATTTTGGTTTCCTTCATTCTTTAGTTTATCTCTTCAATTTTCAACTAGGTCTCGGGTCGTTCGCGGAGGCGCCGAGGAAGATGAGCGCGATCGCCCAAGCGCTGGAGTAGGGGACCATGAATATCAAACTTGACAACCGTGAGAGCAAGCACCGGCATAAAAATGCGATCGCGATAGCGACCCCAATCAATCCCCAACAATCGAATAGATCTGCTGCGCCATAGATGGGCTGACTATTGGTGACGTTATTGTCAGGGATAAAGCCAAGGTTAATGAGCTTATTTCCCAGATGAGGAGCGAGTAAAAATTCGGCTGACAGGTAACTGACAACTTTAAGATGCTGATCTAAGTAGGTGTAGATAGTACTCAGCCAGCGTTGCAGAAGCCGATCGCGCACGGTATAAGCTAACGCCATAATCATAATATTTGATCGGTCGTTGGTTCCGGTATCAGCGTAATAGCTATTTCAGGAAGTTCAAACTTATCATCTTTTCTTGGATTAAGCAATCATGTTATTGGCGATCACAACGATGCTGTTGTTTTCTACGGGGGGATGTGCTTAAGTTTTATTTAAAAATCACAGCAAAAGGTAAAAAATTTATGTAATTTTAAGAAAAAATCCTTGGTTGGTTTTGAACCCTCTTTTATTATTTTTGGGAGAAAATAAGTTCTTAATCATTTCCTCTTTGATTCTTGAAGCTCAAATTAAGCATTTAAAAAAAGTGTTATTTGAAATAATCTTCGCCCAATAATGATCTCAAGAGAGTTGAATGCTAAGCCTTATTGGTGATTCTGCATTAAGGTCATGAAAATTCTCTTAGTTTCCTCGAACCCAATCTTGCAGAAAAAACTGCATCAACTGCTATTCCGTCATCACTTCGTTGTTGAGCTAGCTGTTAATGGTGAAGAGGCTTGGGATTTATTACAAGCCTTTGTCTATGATTTAGTGTTGCTCGACTCGGTATTGCCGAAACTAGATGGGATTGAGCTATGTCGTCGCCTGCGGGAAGTCGGCAACCCTGTCCTGATCTTGCTGCTACTAGAGGCTGCCAGTTGGGAGCGTTGCATCAAAGGCTTACATAGTGGTGCGGATGCCTGTTTAAGTCACCCTTTTCCAGAAGCGGCTCTCTTCGCCCAAATTCATACCTTAGCCAGACGTGGCAAACACCGGGCGAGTTCTTGCCTCAATTGGGGTCCCATCTCCCTTAATCCCGCTAACCGAGACGTCATGTGCAACGGTCAACGCTTAAAGCTGAACCGCAAGGAGTATCAACTGCTCAAATTATTTCTGAGTCATCCCCGGCAGGTGTTAGCAACGCTGTCATCAATGGTGTAATTGGCTGGTTTATGTTTCAACAAAAAGATGCTCTACCGCTAACTGTTGATACGATATCAGCACCTGAAAAAACGGTTTTCTCAACGGGGGTGATGACAGCTTTTATCCTGTCGCTTATTTTGGGGACAATTGCCTTTTTTACGTTCAGCAAAAAAGCTAAAACTTTCCAAGTGCCATGGCCAGAGCTTTTAGATCGCCCCTTTTTCTTTTTTGGGGTGAGGACAATTCTGTTTTATTCTCTGTTTGCCTTTGGTACAGCGGCATTGGTGGCTCTATTCTTGCAAAAGTTTTTGGGGACGATTCTGGTTACGCCTCTGATGGGCGCAATTCTCTTAGGGATGATCGCAGGGATCGCCTCCTGGTTTATTAATGCGGCGGTGATGAAAGCGATGCTGCGACCTGAGTAGATTTTTGAATTATGGCGGGTTTGACCTGGACTGAGTTAAGAACCGCTAAAACGACGGGTTCTAAGGATTTTTTAACATTATGGAGATTTTGTGGGTATGACTGTTTTGGACGCCTTTCAACTCGAAGACCAGGTCGCCATCGTGACCGGGGGCGGGGCTGGCATTGGGCGCGGCATTGCCGAACTCTTTGCCCAGGCCGGAGCCGCCGTGGTGGTTAGCGACCTGAAGGAAGAAACCGCCGCTGTAGTGGCGGAGGGGATTAAGGCAAAGGGCGGCAAGGCGATCGCCGTGGCCTGTGATGTCACCAATGACCAAGCGCGGGAAAACCTCGTCAAGGCAGCGTTAGATAGCTTTGGCAAGGTCACCATTTTGATTAATAACGCTGGGGGCGGTGGTCCCAAGCCATTTGACATGCCGATGGATACCTTTATTTGGGCCTATAAGCTCAATGTGTTCTCGGTGTTTAATCTGTGCCAGCTTTGTGCCCCTCATATGGAAGCGGCGGGGGGAGGCGCTGTTTTGAACATCTCCTCCATGTCGGCGGAGAACAAGAATATCAACATGGCCTCCTACAGCTCGTCGAAGGCGGCGGTCAGCCACCTGACCCGCAATATTGCCTTTGACTTGGGGCCGAAGGGGATTCGGGTAAATGCGATCGCGCCCGGAGCCATCAAAACCGATGCCCTGGCCACGGTACTAACGCCCGAAGTCGAAAAAAACATGCTCAAGCACACTCCCCTGGCTCGCTTGGGCGAACCCAGCGACATTGCCTATGCCGCCCTGTTTCTCTGTTCTTCGGCGGCCAGTTGGGTCAGCGGTCAAGTGCTGACCGTTAGCGGTGGCGGGGTGCAGGAGTTGGATTAACGCTCCAACACCCCCAGCATTCGTCGGTTGGGTGAAACGGAGTGGAACCCAACAAAACTTCTTTCGCTATTAGGTTCCGCTAGAGCTACAACCAACCTACATCTGATTGCACTCGCCAGCTGAGTGATATGAACTCGACCTCAACTTATCTGTTGACCGTGACCATCATCTCTTATCGCTATGAACACAATCGTCCTGACGGGCTCCCAATCCGGCATGGGGCTGGTCATGCGCCAGTATCTAGAATCGCAGCCCGATAACCAGATCATTGGCGTTGATTTGCCGGGTAAAGGCGCTGAGGTTGATGCCGATCTCTCGACCCTAGGCGGGGTTCGAGCTGCCGTTGAGGGAGTGCTGGCTCAGGCTCAGTCTGGGATCAACGGCATCATCGCCAACGCTGGAGTCGATCTGAACAAGCCCCCCCTGACCCTGGGGGTCAACTATTTCGGCGTAGTGGATTTCCTGAACGGCCTCCAGCCCACCCTGGCCGCAGCGGAACCCACGGCAGTGGTAGTGAATGCCTCCAATTCGGTGATGATTACCCCTAACATCCCGATAGAGCCGGTGGACGCGCTGTTGCAGAATGATCGCGATCAAGCTGTCGCGCTCCTGCAAGATCAGCCTCAGTACAGCTATCAGGTCAGCAAATTCGCGATCGCCCGCTGGATTCGTCGCAACGCGGCCACAGCGACCTGGGCCGGTTCCGGCATTCGGATGAATGCCGTGTGTCCGGGGCCAGTGATGACACCGCTGCTGGAGCATGACCTGCAAGACCCCGTAAAAGGTCCGAGAATTGAGCAACTGCCGCGTCCCCTGGGAGAGTTTACGACCTGCGAACAGGTCGCCTACTTGGTGGAGTTTTTGTTGAGCGATCGCGCCCGATTTCTGGTCGGTCAGCTAATCATGATCGACGGCGGCATTGAAACCACCTTCCGCCCGGATGACTATCCCACCGTCTGGTCCATTCCCCCGAAAGGAGGTGCGTCATGAAGGTAGTGATGATTGGTGGCACGGGCTATCTGGGCTATTTTTCCGTCTGGGATCTGGTCAAGCGGGGCCACCAGGTCGTGGCCCTGGGGTTGCCCCCCGCCCCAGAACCGGGCTACCTACCGGATCAGGTGGAGTTGGTGCTCACTGATGTGGCGACCATGGGCGACGACGAGGTGCTGCAACTGCTGCACGGCTGTGATGTCCTCGTCTTCGGCGGCGGTGCAGACGGACGCAATACCTTCGCACCGCCGGTGATTGCGGGCTATCGTCAGGCTAATGTGGAGCCCATTCGGCGATTGGTGCCCCTGATGCACCAATCGGGTTGCCAACGGTTGGTGATTTTGGGCTCCTATTACACAGCCCTAGATCGCACTTTTCCCCAGCTCCGCATCGCCGCACGGCATCCCTATATCACCTCTCGGCTAGAGCAAAGTCAGGTGGCCTTTGAACTGGCGGGGGAGTCTATATCCGTCGCCATTCTGGAACTGCCCTACATCTTTGGCGCGGCTCCCAATCGGAGCAGGCTGTGGGGCGGGTACATCACCCAGCTGCAAAAGCAGGAAGAAATAATGGTGGCATCAGGGGGCACCGCCTGCGTGACCGCACAGCAGGTGGGATGGGCAGTCGCCAGAGCCTGTGAACGGGTTAAGGGCCACAAGCATTACGCGATCGTGCAAGACAACCTGACCTATGAGCAAATTTATCGCCTGTTTGCCCAAGCGCTGAAGTTGGAGCGCTCGTTCCAACCCCAGTCCCTGGAGACGGCGCTGATTAAGGCTCGGGAACAGGCCGAGACCATGAAAACGGCTCCCCAATGCGGGGGGTATGACCCTGTCGGTATGGCCGAGATGCAGGCAACCCAGCTGTTTCTCGATCCCATGCCGGCGATCGAAGCGCTGGACTACGGTCGCGATGACCTGGCCAAGGCCATTCAAGACACCGTAGACGCAACGCTGAAACACATGTAAACGAACACGGAGAAAACCATGAGTAACTTTGACGCATTTGCAGACTTTCGCATGGATGGCTATTCCGCCATCGTCACGGGGGGTGCCCAAAACATCGGTGAAGCGTTCGCCAGAACCTTATCGGGTGCCGGGGCCAAGGTCTTGATTGCTGACCTGCAGGGGGAGAAGGCTGAGGCTACCGCCGCCAAAATCCAGGAAGAAACCGGGAATGAGGTGATTGGCATCGGCGGTAACGTCACCGTCCAGGAAGATATCGACAACTGTGTGGCGACAGCCGTTGAGGCCTTCGGCGGTATTAGCACTTTGATCAATAACGTTGGCTGGGGGCGTGCCTACGACGATCCCCTGGCGGTACCCGAGGAAGACATGGTCGAGAGCTACAAGCTCAATACCCTCGCCGCCATGAAGCTGACCGCCGCCTGCCGTCCCCATTTGCTCAAAGCTAAAGAAGCCGGTAAGAGTGCCTCCATTACCAACTCCGGCTCCCTGGTGGGGACGCTGCCCGCCTTTGACTTCATCGCTTACTCTTCGGCCAAGGCCGCGATGAAGCACATGATGCTGGGTCTAGCCCACTACTTTGCTAGAGAAATTCGCATTAACACCATCCTGATTGGCACCGTCATCACCCCAGGCTATGCCGAAGCCGGTTTGGATGAGAAAGCGCAATACGCCCTGGCTCACCCCGATAACCTCACCGGACGCGCCGGGACTCCCCAGGATATTGCGAATGCCCTGCTCTGGTTGGCCTCTCCGGCTGGCTCCTGCTCGCATCAACCGGGGTGGTGGGCCGCTATGACACGGCGATTTTGACTAAGGACG